>JABEUY010000055.1 GCA_013044175.1 Bacilli bacterium | reverse complement strand
TCGTGGTGATGTTGGAAATTTCTATTTTTCTATGGACTGGGCGGAGATACGCTTTTTCAAAGGCGTAGACTTCGGCCGGTATTTTTTTGGTCGTTTGATACACCTTGGCATTGCCCGTGCGCGCCAACCAGGCTAGACACTGCTCGTTGAGTTTCTCTACATTGGTGAACTGGCGATGACGGGCAAAATTGCGCTTGATGTATTTCACCACGTTCTCAATTTTCCCCTTACTTTCCGGGTCGGCTTTACGACACATAGAGATCCGGAATCGACGGACTTCCACGTAGTTGGCAAACTCATGGGTCAAGATGAGATCGCCATGATTTTCACTGGTTAACATCAAATGATCCTGGTCATAAACGATCTCTTCTGGCATGCCACCGTAGAAGGCAAATGCCTCTTCGTGCGCATTCACCACATCAATCGTGGTAAACGGCCTGTCCTGCCAAAGGGCGTATTTATACCGCGAATGCGAGAGGACAAAGGTGATGAACCGCAGTTTGACGAAATGGCCTTCTGGATTCCTGAACTTGATTTCCCCAAAATCCACCTGCATTTGTCGCCCCATCGGCAGTTCCGCGACCGCTTCATACTGCCGGATTTGCTTGACCTTAGGAATCCCATAGGCGAATCGGATGCCCCGAATGTAGTTTCGAGTGGTGCTTTCGGCCACCTCCAGATCGCCATGATGTTCTTTTAACCAGTCCATGATTTGTGCAGCCGAAAGATCTGGATATTGACGCAACCATTCCACAATTTCGAATTCAAAAGATTCCAACTTTTTCGATCGAGTTCCCAACCCTTCTATCCATGTTTTGTATTCATCGATGGACATGTACCAGAATTTCATGACGGTGTTTCTGGACACATCCAAATTTCTAGCCACTTGGGATTTATTTAATCCCAGTTCCTTTTGTTGCTGAATCTCGAAAAACATAGGCCACCTTTCTCGGTTCCTCATGCTGCTACCTCCCAGACAAGATCATTACCAGTGGTATGATAGCCTAAAAGGAAGCACGTGGGAAATGTTGTTGATACTTATTTAGCGAAATCTGTTGATTCTATTTTAGCGGTTACAATCGTAAGCATGATAGAAGAATTTGTCGATAATGTTTAGGAGAATTAGCATCTGTAACGTACTTTTTCTCGTTTTATGGGCGCTATTCGAGGTAGAAAAAATTCGTACCTGTTGAGAAAGTCTCCCTTATCAATTTTCATGAACTCAGTCAGTTTTCTTCTCCGAGTAGACTTATCATGTCAATGTAGTATTTTGAGTAATCAGTCCAACCAAGTAACCAAATAATTTCCTTCGAATAATTTCTATTTGGGTGACTGCTGAATGGAATTATGTCAGCGCCAATTTCTGACTCCAAGTGATAAAAACAATCCTGAACAGATGTTTTAAAATTTCCTTCTTCATGATGGATAGACTGATTTCTAGCTTCCCAGATAATCGTCTTTAAAGATTCTCCATATACATTTCTCCCTGGTGGACACTTGTCTTTACTCCTCTTGTATGAAATGGATATTCCTTGCCGTGCAATTTGAAGAATAGCCTGACAAAGGGCACGAATGGAAGTCTGTTTATTATGAATAGAAACTCGTAATTTATCTGCCTTCAATTTTAATTCATCGCAATGGCTCTGGGCTTTCATTGATTTTTGATACAAATTCTGAAGAACTAACTCATCGGTAAACTCCGATAGATCATAGTTATAGAATTGTAAATACAATATCTCATATAACTCAACTGCTTTTTTCAAGTTGTTTTCTAACTGCTCTAGCTGAAGTTCCTCATGCGTAGCCAATTTAATCAGTTCGGACACCGCATACTCAGTATCTTTTAGATATCCTATCGAAAACACCTCTCAATATAATCTTAACTTCAAATGGATCAAGTCCTAAATGTGGTATAAATTCGCCACACGGTAGATAAAGTGTTACTTAACCCTATCTTAGCGAATTTTGAGTCGTCTTTCACACGTCTTTGTTGTACTTCGCGCCAGATAAATAAATTCCTCATGTCAAGGTATTGGTGCCCCGATTGCCATTTTACATCGAACTCAATGAGAAACTTACTAACCAGCAGCACCACAGAATTTCTGTTCGAATCGATGCGAATGACTAGGTAACGTCGCCGTATCTCCTCGTTCAAACGCTCCATGCCGTTGGTCGTCCGCAGCCGCTTTCTGTACCGCTCAGGGAGAGATAATACAGCGGTAATGTCATCAAATCCATTCTCAAGCACTTGGATCGCCTTAGGTGCTTTCTTGCTGTAATTCGCTACGATTTGATTCAGTAACAACCTCACCGTCTCCACGTCAGGTGCGTCCAATATCGCCCGCACTTTCCCATACAACTCGTCATGCAAATGTTTGGGTGTAGCGTCTACGAAGTTGCACATAAAGTGCGTCTTAAACCGTTGCCACGTTGCGCCTTGGAACTACGCTTGCAACGCCTTAACCCTTTTAACAAATGTTCATTTTTTAACCAGGACATTCGCGATATAAACGAGATTGCATTTAGACAGAGAAATGCCACGAGATTAGAAAAGATGGGAAGTTCTTTTGCTTCAACTATGCCACAAGTTGAAATCACGTTGTTACAGCTCTTTTGATAAATCCGTGTACGTAAATCTCTTTCGAAGTTTCCCGAATGAAAATAGGATCGCGCCAATCATAGTACAAATCGCTCCCATCAAAAAGGAAAGCTCTAACGAATGAGTTAACGTACCTACGAGACTGGCAACCAAAACAATTATTATTTCCACTATTGAACTCATCTGATAGACCAAGCTTTGAACCCTGCCTTGCAGATAATCTGGTGTTTCACGTAATCGTAAGGTTCGAAAAGCTGAACCGGACAAAGATGAAAACAAAAAATAGATAAATAAAATGACACTTAGCATAGATAACGATGTAGATATAGCTAATACCGATAAGGCAATCGAACACAAACAGTCCGCTACGATGATGATCCACAATGTATGAAAAAGTTTTACGACGTACGAGAACACGGAACCAGCTATTGAGATCGCCAAACCAATCGCAAGGCCCGGTATCCAAAACTCAGATATATGGCTATATTTACCGATGAAATAAAAAATGAGCGCCATTAGAATACTGGAACCACCATTTCCGATCGACACTGAAACTAAATAATATAAGATAAACTTATTTCCCTTACAATAACGCAACAAATTCACGATCTCACGAACTTGTTTTCTGAGTGTCATCTCAGAACCTTCATCGGACAGAATCGGCACTTCATCATGCGGTAGCGTGATCAATATCATTGCCATGAACAACGCAACCAAAGAACTGGACATAAAAAAATAAGTAAGATGGATATTAGATAGAACAAAACCAAAATAACTCACCAATATTCCAAGTATAAATCCAATTGACGAGACAGTAACCATGATGCCTTCTGCCTGCGCAATTTTATCGTGTACTACTAGAAACTTAAGATAAGCAGAAAATGCTCCCCGTTCCATGATCGTTAACGCCGAAAGAATCAATTCGACTAGAAAGATTGAAATAAGAAAGGTCTTATTATTTCCTATAAAAATCGCGGGAATCCACCCAACCGAAGCCATGGCAAGGTTAACGATAATGAGAATCTTTCTTCTAGAATGCTGATCAATAAGCAAACCAGCCACTAGACTAAAACCTATATAAGAAAATTGTTCAATCGTGCCCACCATTCCATTTATCAAAATGCTCGCAAAATGAGATTGTGTATAAAATCGAATGGTGATGAAAACTGCACTTGAAACGAAGGCGCCTAACCCATCACCCAGAACAAGACGCCAGAAGGAACTCGACATGATACTCCGTTTCATCCACTTTGCTCTTCAACGTAGACTTCACCAGTTGATATATCCAAATAAATTGTTTCATCTTCCGTTTTGCAGGTCACAAATCTTTCCTCATGGGTTGCAGCGCCCTCGACGTGGCTATACTGTTCTTGTACAATTCTTTGCAAATGGTTTCCCCAATGTAACCATGCGTATGGACTCGCTAAAATAAACTTCGAAAAAAATGTTAAACATGCCTCAGCTGCTTTGAATGCATCATTCCTTGGACCACTCAATACGTGCTGAAAAAACTGTGGTTCCCCAAAAAACAGGTTAGGTTCCTCAAGCGATGCGCTTGCTAAAACAGGAAATATAGTTGATTTCATTTTATCCGCAATACGAAACAGGCCACTTCGCACGCGAACCGGGTAATGCAGCCAAGGCAAAATAATCGGATCGGAATCTGCCCCATAGCCTTCCGTGGCATCCATAAAAACAACCACAAATTCTCCTTTTTTAAGAATCGACATCAAATGTCTTGCAATCATGGCATCTTGCGCAACTAAAGCTTCAAAGTTAAGTTCTCGTCCATGACGTACCCAATCCTCATTTTCGTTTTTATAAGAATCTTGGCTAAATAGGATCCACATTTTTTTTTGATTACCCATTTTTCTTAACAGTCTCGTGATTTCAAAGGGTATGGCACGAAAGTGTGCCGAAAAATGCATGGTTAGAAAAATCCCTCCATGATCTAAAGATTCGAGAGGAAAATTGAACACCTGATTAAAATACGATTCAGTTGGCTTGGGAATTACGTTTTGAATACGACGAAATGACTCAAGGTATTCTTTAAATGCCTGCCATGTCGCCAATGGATTAATGCCAATATTTAGTAACTCTTGCGTCATGGCACAAAGTGCTGAAAAATCCTCAGGTTGAATTTCCATGATGCTATTCACGAATCGTTATCCTCCGCTTCATTAATGCAATCAAAATAAATACATAGGGTAAATTAATAAGAAATCCAAGAATTTCGAAATCTAAAATCCATAATGAATGGTTTGCCCAAGGGTTATACCATAATTGTAGAAAAGTACTGACAAATGAACTCATTAAAAGTCCGCACCAAACGACAAGACAAAATCGATGTATTAGTTTTTCAAACGGAAGAAAAGTCATTAATTCAAGAATATAAGAGCCATCTGTTTCAAGAGCTTTCAGTGGAATAAGGGGCTGAAGAATAAAAGGTAAATAGACAAATAAACTGATTCCTACTCCTTCGAACTTAAAGATTTCCTCAATCAGAATCCAGACGATGGTTTGAAAAAATGGTCCAGCAATCGTAATTGCAAAATCTTTTCGACGAGTAAACTTTTCTTTATTAAAAATGTATGTATGAAACTGAATACTCGATCCCAATTTCACCTTGATCAAGGCAGGATGACCAAGCAATTTTGCGACTAACCAATGCCCGACTTCGTGTACATAAAATTGAATCAAGACAACGATAATTGCCACGCACAAAATCAAGACATATATCATAGGGCTCCTCCATCGGATTACCTTAAAGCTTTAACGCTATCAGGTTCGCCAAACACGATAATCCTTATCATGGAAATATCCTGTTGCAACCTAAGTTGATTGTGATTTTTACCACGTTACTCTTGTCCAAATTTCGAGAAAATTATTTTTTCGAAATTGTACAAGAACAGCTAACCGATTTGCGTACAACGGCTAGTGAAGTCAATTCTTTGGCTGTAAGTTTCTTCATCTAGACATCCCCTAAGTGATTAAATTTTAAGTAAAATTCACAGAAATTAATGGACTATTGGGTTACAAAAATACATTCGAGGACTATTTCTTAGATACCGTGCAAGTGCATTTAAACGCATGACGAACGACGGCCAAGGATGCTAAATCTTTCGATGATATTTTTTTCATCATTTCCCCTCCTCTTCATGAAATTAAAAAAAATAAATCGATTTGCATCTTAAGATGTCTTATTTATTCCAAGGCATGTGACACTGGCAGTAGTAAACATTTCTAACCACAGCTAGTTTTGACACTTCTTCAGGGGTTAATTTTTTCACGCATTACACCACCTTTTTTTTCTGAATGGCACAGTAGGAGATAGATCATAATCCCTACTATGCTAAAAAGTGTAATAGCACTCACATTTAATCGCTTTTCTAACAATGGCTAAATCAGACAACTCTTTAGGCGTTAGTTTCTTCATATCCATCACCTCCTCAACATGTAAGTGCTTACATTCTAAATAATGAAAAAATAAATCCGATGGAGGAACTATCAAAAATTTAATCGAAGAATATTCTAGTTGTCAATATATTTTTATTTTTTTAAGTATATTGATATTTTCTAAGATTTTTATCAGCTATAGTTCAAAAATTTACACAGGCTGGAGAAGATGTTGGCTCACTCATTTATTTGCGAACATAGGTTTGAGCGACTTTGATCATCTGAACATGAGACACTTGTCCATTTAAGCACACTCTTGACATGGAGCCTCCAGGGCATGATTTGTTGTGAAAGGCTCGATCTCCGAAGAATTTCGCTAAGCAGATAGCCTATCATGCTCTTCCTGCCATGTAAAGAGCACCGATCCAATTCAAAATTCAACGGATCACGATGAAGTCATCGAAGTAGCTCAATGGAAGTGTAGCGAAAACAACGTTAAACCGCGTTTAGAGCAAATTATCATTTTTGCTCAACACGCGGACTATTTAAAGATCTTTGAAAAATACGTTTCCGGATTAACCCCTCCAGATTGGACAATCACTTGCGAACTCGGCGGTTTTCAAGTTCCCCTAACACCCCAAACGCTGTAGAAACGTGTCCCAATCGTACTATGGGCGCATACTGGCGCATGAGTTCGCATCTACAACGTGCGTTAAACTCCAAAGTCCTTCAAAATCAAGTATACGGCGGACTCAGCCTACTATCAACCACGATAACCTGGAAAACGAGCCTACCTACGTTCAAAGGAACTGGTTTACGAAGTCACTTAGCCACTAGGGGGCACATGGGCAACTCTAATATAAAACTTCAATTCTTCTCATACTCTTGGGGAAACTGTATTTTGTCAAGCAAAAATACCCGGAAAAATCGTGTGTTTCTATCCATCGATCTGACGGGTACTTTTTCACCGCTGCTTCATCAATGCATGCTTCATTCGGTAGCTTTCGCCCTCGAATACGAGCAAGTGTCCGTGGTGCGCGAGGCGGTCAATCATCGCCGCAGCCATCTGGTCATCTGTGAACACGGATCCCCATTTTGAGAACTCGAGATTCGTTGTATTCACCAGGCTTCGACTTTCGTAGCTGTCGGCGATGACCCTGAATAGCAGTTGCGATCCTTCGCGATCCACAGGCACATATCCCCACTCATCAAGAATGAGCAGATCCGTGCGTCCAATATCCTTGCTTAAGCGCTCCAGTGTTCCCCCTCTCTTCGCCTCAGACAGACGCATCACCAAATCCGCCACGGTATAGAACTTGACCGCCATGCCCAACTCGCAGGCTCTGACACCGACTGGTGTTAGGATCAAAGAGTGGACACAACGAATCGAGAATGTAAGAATAAGGCGATTTGAGGTGGTCACGTGATGAAGCAATATGACAAGGAATTCAAGCTGCATGCTGTTCAATTGGTTTCGGAGAGTGGGAAGCCGGCGAGCCAAGTAGCTCGTGAATTAGGTTTATCACAAAAGACGTTGTATGGCTGGATGTCAAAGTTCAAGGAGGACCCGTCTACTCCGTTCGTTGGTAGCGGGAACCTCAAGCCGGAAGCGAAGGCTCTGCGGGATCTTGAGCGGGAGAACCGCGAACTACGAGAGGAGAATGCGATCTTAAAAAAAGCTGCGCGCATCTTCATGAACGACCGGAAGTAAGGTACCCATTCATTCACAGATACCGCTCCAAATTTTCGGTTGAGAAGATGTGCAAAGTGTTGGATGTATCTCGGAGCGGGTATTACGCGTGGCGCAGGCGCCCGGAGAGCGAGCGTACCAAACGCCGAAAACGAATTACGAAGCGGATTCACCAGATAGTTGTGAAGTCGCGGCGACTTTATGGCAGTCCCAAAATCACGCAAATCCTGCGCAGAGAAGATGTTGAGCGGGTTTCGCAGAAGATGGTGGCGAACATCATGCGAGAGAACGAACTTCGCAGCCGTACGGTTCGCAAGTATAAGGCGACCACCTACTCGAACCACAACTACCCGGTACATGAGAATGTGCTGAACCAGACATTCGTCGCGCAGCGACCGAACCAGGTGTACATGGCAGATATTACCTACGTTCCGACGGATGAGGGCTGGGTCTACTTGGCGAGCCTAATGGACTTATACAGCCGAAAAATCGTGGGCTGGCATGTCGATGCACGAATGACGAAAGAATTGTGCATCACAGCGCTGGAACAAGCTTTTAAGCGTCAAAGCCCCGTAGGTTCTGTGTTGCATCATTCAGACCGCGGGAGCCAATACGCCTCTCACGACGACCAGAACAAACTACAAGAATACGAGATGGTCGGGAGCATGAGTCGCAAAGGCAACTGCTTTGATAACGCGTGCATCGAGTCGTTTCACAGCATCATCAAGCGTGAGCTCGTCTATCTGGAAAAGTTTAAAACGCGTAAGCAAGCCATACAACGAATTTTTGAGTACATCGAAATCTGGTACAACCGGGAACGCGTTCACTCGTCCATCGGCTTTTTATCACCGGCCGAGTATGAAAGAAGATATTTCCATGCGCAACAGGTTAAAGTGAGCTGAGTTATCCATATCAGAATATTAAAACTTACAAATTCTCAGTTTGGGGTGTCCATTCCATTGACTTAATACCAGATCTTAGGCACACCGCTGCCATGCTTTTGCGTGAAGATGGTGTAGACCTTAAAACGATACAGGAAAGACTTCGCCATTCTGAACTGGCCACAACAGCCAACCTATATACGCATGAATCCGAAAAAATTAGTCGCCAGGCCGCCGATCATTTAGAGAGATTTGATCCCAAGAAAATCGTCAATCAAAAGTTATGATCCCAAAATGATCCCAACGCCCAAAAAGCAAACGAATGTTCTGTTTTAGAACAAAGAAAAAACCTTGATTTCTCAAGGTTTTAAGCGGTTTATTTGGTCGGAGTTACAGGATTCGAACCTGTGACCTCCTGCTCCCAAGGTAGGCAAAAAACAGGCAGTACGCTACATATAGCGTTACTACAGCACGATTCAGGCGGTTTAGACACTAGAAGAATGATAGAGAATGAAGAGATTCGGTACAAATTCGTTACATCGGAACACCGGAACATGCTACCCCAAAAAATATTTCTTGAATTCCTCCGCACCCGCTTGACCTCATTTTCAACAACAAAAACGGCGTTCCCCGCAACAAATCGCTCAAATGTCGTGTGATAGCCGATTCTCTTAGCATGTCAACGTCCGTTGATGCAAAAACACCTCTTCTCTTAAAAATTATCCCTGAAATTATCGACCCCTCTTGCTTCAACTCTTAGCATGTCAATGACAACTCATGTGTTTTTGTCTCACCTCTTACGCCGGTTTACCATATAAAATGGCGCATAATTGATATAAAAACTGTTTTCTATGCTGCCTTCCATATTATGATAAAAGCCAACGAAGCCCGGTAAATCAACGTTTTTCGGCTATTTGCAGAATGCTTGACGCTAAGTTTTGCACATGGTAGTATAGGTTTGTAGACAAGCACAAGTCTAATAGTTTCCAGCTGAAAGGGGCGAAAGGTCATGCAGAATGAAACACTAGATGAGCAAGGGTTGGCAGAGTATTTACACATCGGACGTTATGCAGCCCACCTGATTATGAGGCAAGAAGGCTTCCCCAGTTTTAAGATGTCGAAGGCAAAACTGTGGGTGCGCTCGGCAGACTTAGAGGCTTGGATCGAAGCGCAGAAACAAAAAAGGAGTCGGTCCTAATGGCATTCACGATGAACGACGAACTGTACGCAGAGGTCGCGCCGAAACAGAAATATGACGAATTGCCAGTGGGTACGTACTTATGTCAGGTAACAGAAACCAAGGTTGAGAAGTCACATAACGACAACCCAACGTGGTACAACACCCTGCGCGTAATCTCCGGTGAGCACAAAAATCGAGTGATCTTTAGCCACCTGACATTGCTAGAAAATGCGCTCTCTTATAGTTATTTGAAGAACGCACTAGAGGAGGGATTTAATTACAAAGGGTCGCCAAACATCCTCTTAACCAAGGCGATTTCGATGTTTTCAGATCGCTTTGTGAATTTGAAAATTAGTTACTATATGTCCAAAAAGGCAGCTAATATGGGCGAAAAAGTCTGCAATATGCTGTACGCGCCATTGACTACCGCCGATCTTGCGGTTCTGGCAGACATTGCGACTGCGGAGGCTGCGGAGGCTGCGGATGGTACTGCGGCTGTGGCGACTGTGGCGACTGTGGCTAACGAGACTACTACTACTACCACGGTAAATGTACCAGAGGTAGCAAGTTCCATGGTGCTAGAGAATCTTCCAAACCCAATCACTGCTGATTTTCTTGCCGGGTTAAAACCAGCAGAAGTGGCAGTTTCGGCAGAAGTATTACCTTGGTAGGAGGCGTGAAATATGGTCGAACGTAGATTCTTTCCGATTTATGGAATGTGTGATGGGCAGTGTCAGTGTGGACGTGCGGATTGCCCTAATGCAGGTAAGCACCCCATTATCTCGAATTGGCAGGGACAAGCTACGGCAGATCGCATGCAGATGCAGGATTGGGCTGAAAAGTACAAAGGTTGCAATTGGGGCTTGGCGACAGGTAAAGGGCTAGTGATTCTGGACGTTGATCCGAGGCATGGCGGGGTTGAAGCCATGAAAAAACTGGTGGCTTACGTAGGGCAACTACCAAAGACGGTGACGGTAAAAACAGGTGGCGGCGGTTGGCATTTATATTTTAATACCAACACCACCACCCGCTGTGCAACGAATTTCGCAGGTTTACAAGGATTGGATGTTAAAGCAGACGGTGGGTATGTGGTGTGCCCTCCGTCACGCCACCGAAGCGGTAACGTGTACCAGTTTGCACCGGGTCTAGCACTCGGTAAAGTCGAAATAGCAACTTTACCGCCGATTATAGCACAGATGCTTGCCAAAGCACCAGTAGCAAAGTCTGACAAGAAGTGGGCAACGCTGGAAGATGAGGACGCGGCGAGATTACCGGAATTTTGCCCTTGGCTACAATCCGTGAGCACCGACAAGGTAGCCGCCACTGCTGTAGGTTATCAACAATGGGTCGCCATGATGTCGTGGGCGCATGCGATTAGTGATAAGAGCGCACTCGCTCACGAATGGTCCAGCAATTACAAGGGATACGGCAAATCGGAGACAGAGAAGAAATGGCAGGACACGGCAGACTTAGCACCAATGGGTTGCACAAGCATTGAAGGTATGCAGTGCAAGACATGCCCTGTACACACTAGGTTTGCAAATCCGGTACTCGCCCTTAGACGTGCCCTATCCGAAGAACGCGGGGAAGAAGGACTGCTAGGTGCGCCTGTTCTGTCCTTAACAGAACGCTTAGACACTGCAATGGCTGATCCTTCAAGCCTCTGCAAAGTGGTCGAACGTGCGATTTGGGATGGTTTGCAGACAGAGGTGCTTGCGTGGGCTGCAAACCATAAAGAGTCGGAATCGCTTGTAACGCAGACAATCGAGAGAGTAGCCGATTTCCGCAACGTAATGATACAGATCAATTCCAAGGAGTGGTAGATAATGGAGGATATAACGGGTCGAAACGGGCGCGAACTGGGATCATTTATACCATGTACGGAGACACAAGACGAGGAAAATCACGGAATAATATACACATATGAGGTTGTACGTTTGCCTTTTGGCATGGTCACTCCATTAGAATGGGTGAAAATGTGGAAAAGCGAGTGTCTCTTACCAGATGATGCAGGTAATCCGAAATTTGATCTTGCGGCATATGTTACGGTAGTCGTTTGCTCACACTCCTTGCAGTTAAGATTCGACACGATTTACGCCTTTGATGGTCGCTATTTTGTTGACGCAGAGGATAAACTTAAAGATTTCATCAGGCAGACTTTGGCTTTCATGCGCAAGGCTACGCTCAAAAATATCGAGGATGCTTATGCAATCCTGCTTATTCAGGTCAGACCGAAGTCTGCCAAGGATGGAGAGTGGAACAGCGACCCACTAATACCCTTTCAAAATGGTGTTCTGAATCTCGACGAGCATGTGCTCGGTCCACATTATAGGCGCATATCTTGTGACTGGGGTGTGAACGCCCAATGGCACGACTGGGCGGCAGGTACACCCAGTCTCGAAGATGCGGAGGAAGCAAAAATAGAGGTCAAAAAGTTTTTAACTCGTGTAGTCCCTGACACGGACACACTTACGGTACTGCTACAATACCTTGGGCACTCATTAGCAAGGGCTGACCGTTCAGACCAACACGTGGCTCTATTATATGGTTTCGGCTCTAACGGCAAATCGGTATTCTTGCAAGTCCTGCACAAACTGTTTGAAGGATATGCCAGTTCTGTTAGTCTGTCAAGCCTCGCGACCAACCGCTTCGCCGCTTCGTCGTTGGTCAAATCGGCGGTCAACATTGTTGGAGATATGAGTGCAGAACGCCTTACCACAACTGACATTTTGAAGGCTGTCTCTGGTGGTGATAACATCGAAATTGAGCAAAAATTCAAGGCTCGTGAGCTTGTTTCCACAAAGGTAAAAATGTGGTTTTCGGTGAACGAATTACCAAGCACAGCGGACAATACGCATGGCTTCTATCGTCGTATGTTGATATTTCCATTTATGCAAATTATATCCGAGGAAGAAAGGGACACGTCACTGCTGCAAAAACTGACCACCCCTGCCGCGCTGTCGTATCTTGCATATTTGGCGATAAGTACGTATTGGGTTCTAGCTGGTAAAGCAATCAAGCCAAGTGAGGAAATGAAGCAGCTGACTGCAACTTATCAAGGGCAAAACGATCTGTTGTCGCAGGCTCTAGCGGATCAGATTTTCAGCCTCGGTGATTCCGACCTTAGCATCCCTAAATGGTTTTTTCAGGAAGTTTTGAACCTATACGCAGAACAAGAAGGTAGAAAACCCATCTCTACCGTAAAAATTACAGCTAAATTAAAGGATTTGACAAAGGGTGCAGTGTCGGAAAAACGTCCGGGGACTGGCTCGGACCGCGAACACGTTTGGTGTGGCGTGGGCATCACCGATACAGGTCTTGCCTTGTGTCAGACAAAGGAAATAGTGAAAGAGAATAGTGCTTCGAAAGATGAGATAAAGGTAGTAAAACTTAACATGATGGAATATTACAAGCAAAAGAAGGATCGCCCCTATCCTTATTCCATCACAGCTATTTCCTAACTACCTCCCCGCCCCCACCCCCTCTGCCCGGTGCAGAAGGGGCTTTTTCATGCCTAAATCTCGTACATAACACCTCTGAAAACTGGAAACTGTAGACTAGTCCGTCCTAGCATTTGGTATTAGTAGGACAGCTTTAGTTACATAGCCTACAATCTAGGATATGGAAACTGTATACTAGTCCGTCATAATATTTAGGATAGAAAGCCAGTACATGGTTCCATACCCTACAATCTAGTAGATGGAAACTGTATACTAGTCCGTCCTAGCATTTGGAATCTGTAGTGCAGACTTGCCATGTTTACGTCCAAGGTTGAGGGCTTACGTCCAAGACTGAAAAGGGTCTCCTCGCAATAGTGGCGCGGGTTGAAGGGTTTTACGTCCTGCGTCCAACGATGCCTAATTCCTATACTATAATACCACTCTTCTCTTTCTTCTTTCATAGTAGCAAATTGAATATATATTGGACGTATGGGTGAAGCCGCGTCAGCACTGACAAAATGGTCGGGAAAAACCTGGACGTACTCTGGACTTTGGCGTTAAGGCTGGACCTACACCCTAAATATGAACCTTCTATGGGATTCTATGCCATCGATACCTTCCCAAGCCAACCACGTCACCCCCATCCTGACCTCACCGCATACCCCCATGACCTCACAGGATGCCTCCAGAACGATTTGAAACAAGCCCGTGATAGTTAGTCGCAGAACGAAGGTCAAAACGTTCTACGAGGCTGCTAGATGCCTTAAAATCGAAATGGCTGATTTTTGAGCGTTTATAAGAATGCGGGTTTGGGGCTGTAGGGCATCCCTCGTGCGCGAGGATGCCCCTAGAAGCGTTGCGGGCGTGGGCGGCAGATGATTGCCCAAGCCGGGTGCTCGAACCGATTCGGAGGCATTGAGGCAGTAGGGACTTCCTGCTCTACTGGAAAATACAGTCTCCGCTTTGAAGGCGGAGAGTCGCAAGAGGCATTCAGGCTGCCCAAAAAATTTATTTTTGAGTCTGGGGCTATCATTATTTCCAGTACCTATGCTCATGGACAGCATACCACACAGATTCATTTCAACAAAAACCTCGTAATCCTTGAAACTTTCAAAGAATCATCGTCAAACGTTGAAACACTTCAAAGATTGGGTCATATCCTTTGAAAACTTCCAGTTTCGGTGCGCTTGATAATTGGAAACTTGTCGCCCTGTTTGCAGTGCTGGCGCGGGTTGACAGGGGTTTTGCTATGCAGTAGGATAGGTTTGTAGACAAAAATAAATGGAAATCAGGGGGCTATGAACGATGGAAGAGAAACAGGCACTGGGTGATTTGCTCACAGCTTATGAAAAGCAGACAGTAAGATTGCAAAACCAGATGAGTAGGCACGTAAAAACGAGGTTTGCAATCTTCGCACAGCTACAGCAAGAACAGTTACCAGACGAGGACATGGACGAGGACGAGAACGAGGATGACGCTGAACGTGTAGTACGCGTACTGCACAAAATGGAATCCTTGGTGGCAAGCCTGACCGCTGATGCACCCGCGCAATATGCTGCTTTTGGTGCTCCGCTCATCGCCTACACAGCTCGCCTAACGGAAATAAACTGGGTTTTGAACGAAATAGATAGTTCACTAGTGCAAGATATTTTGGATCATTACAAGTATATCCTGCCACTGCTTCGCGCCCCACAGACTGTCGAAGCAGAGCAGGTACTAGGAATTTTTGAACACGAGTTACGCCAAGAATTGTATCGTATCGATGAGATTTTCGAATGGCACGAAGTGCTCGTATGACCTCGCAATAACAATAAGAGGTCCCCGCAGGTTTGACATGACTTGCGGGAACCTCCAAAAGGAGATTGATCTATATGCTGCCTCATATGCTCGAAAATCCAACGTTAAATCCTGCGTTCCGTTCCTTATCGTCGCTCGAAAGGGAAGTCCTGTTTCGCCGTTTCAAGAACCAAGACTGGCGCGAAATCGCAAAAGCCATCGAAGAGTCGCAAGAGACACCCGCAACGATCCGGGCAGTGTACTCGCAAGCCCTGCGCAAGCTGCAATAATCACCAATCTGTCCTGAATGTGGACATTTTCGTAACGGACTAAATCGACGTGTATGTAACTCGTACACTTTCGTAATTTAGTCCATTTTTACGTTTTGAGCTAGTCCGCATTAGGGACTAATTCGTAATCACCCCAAAATGCCATGTCCATAATGCGGACTAATTCGTAATAACCCCAAAACGCCATGTCCTAAACTCGTTCAAATTCGTAATCGAGGCAAAAACCCATGTCCTAAATGTGTTCGAATTCGTAATCACCCCCAAAAGCCATGTCCGCAATTCGTTCAAATTCGTAATCCGATCAAAATATTAAGTCCGTAACATGTTCAAATTCATAAAAATTGTCCTACAGCCCCCACAGAATATAGAAGGAGGCACACCCATGATTCGCAAACTAAAACTATCCACAGAATATTTCGAGGCTGTCTTACAGGACCGTAAACGAGTCGAAATTCGAATCGCAGACAAACCGTATCGAGTCGGTGATGTGCTGGTTTTGGAAGAATTCGATGCGCACAAGAGATCGCCATACACCGGACGCAAGGTTTACCGCGAGATAACACACATCCTGCAAGGCGCACCGTATGTACCAGATGGCTATGTAGCCTTGTCAATCGCACCACTAGAGGAGGACGTACACTAATGAGCACCGCGAAGCAGAAACCGGATCGACCTAAACGTATTCGCTTGATCCACATTCCAATCTATGACACGGACACGGATTTTATCGCCGCCATTCCAGCAGGTTCGACCTCACAATGGGCGCGAGGGCTACTGCTAAGACAGCTACAATATGACGCACAGGCGGGCAATCGTGGTAGCGAGGGCATGAGTGTAGATGAGGTAAAACGATTGATACACGATGAGTTGGATCCGATTTTAGAAACTCTTGACTTGACAATTGATAGATCAATAGAGGACAAACTAACCGCAGTAGAAACCAAGATCATAGCCGCTGTCAAGGCATCCATAGCAGATATGATCCCGCCCGCAGCACCGGAGGCAGCAGCCAAACCGGAACCGGAACCGGAGGCAGAACAGGATACACCTGCGTGGATGCAAGCACTTAGGCAAGGCGTTCGAGAATAGCTTTAACGGCAGAATAGCGGCAACCATGTGATTCAGGTTGCCGCTATTCTGCCTCTATGCCTAGATGTGGGCAGCTTCATAATCCCAGCATCTTATCCGCTAAGGTTCCTATACCTTTCCTAAGCTCGTACAGACCTCCGCTCTTCCAGGCATGACCCAGCGTACAGCATCTTCGTGTCCTAAACGCGTTCAGTCTCGTACAGATTCCCAAACGTTCAGCCGTGACACGCCATACAGCATTTTTGTGTCCTGAATGCGGACAGTTTCGTAATAGCCCCAAAACGCCTTGTCCTCAATGCGTTCAGTTTCGTACAATCCTCTGTTCTTTCAGTCATGACACGACATACAACATCAAAAAACTCGCATCTTAGGTCAGGGTAGCCGAGAATCATACATACCCTGAACCATAGATGCGAGTTTTTTGCCTTAAAAATCGTCCGCAAGCCTAGAATGGATGCGAGGCTTCGGCATTTTGTCCTAAACTCGTACAGATTCGTACTCTTGGTTGCTAAAATCTCGAGATTTTTTCCAGTTTTTGATGACCACATGGACTCACTTTTCAGAAAATCCGCTAAGATGATCCGGTGTTTTGGGGGTGATAGGCGATTCGGTAAAAGCTATTGCAAGTTTGCAAGTTTGCAATGAGGACAAAGGTTTGCACCTTGCCTTTTGCTACTAACTCTTGCAATTTTGAAAGGTAGCAAAACTGGAAATTAAATTTGACGGAAAGACCAAACATTGCCCATCCTTGCTCGTGTGTTTTGCGCCTGAATACCGCGTGTTGCAAGGTATGTCACGACTTTAGCCAGCAGCACACCTAAATTCTTGGCTGTCCAATCTTCCAGCACTTCCGCATCCAGCACGTCCTCTAATGCGGTCAACAACGCGCTCGTGCGCCCTTCCCAACCTGCTTGGCTCTCTACTAGAGTACAGACTGCTTCAAGCATAACGAGTTCATTTTTAGTCGGTCGATAAATCTTATCGCTCATTCTGGGTCTATCACAACTAAACCCAGCAGGTATCGGTGGATTTTCTGTGTAAGCTACGCGACTTAATGCTTTGTGCATCGCGAAATAATTAGAGTAGTCGGGATTCGCCGTGTTTTCCAGTCTTCCGATTTCCTCGTACTCTGGATACATTTTGCTGTGGTCGATCTCAAAAAACCGTGTCTCAAACAGGTTTCTAGCTACAAAGTAAGGGGCATTGACGAACCGTGCATAACGCATACCTTGCTGAAATGTAGAAGGCTCAATCTCATCATCAGTGCCTTTACACTCAATGATAAACAGTGGTCTGTTGCCCTGCTGTTTATCCTCTACGGATGACCAAACGATCAGATCAGCCCTTGCCTGTCCAGCACCTGCACCGTTCACGACAAACTCTTCTGCCATCTGTTCTAACGCATAGCCGTACTCATTGACCAATACCAGAACATAATCCTGTCGTACCCATTCCTCTAGCGTCCCACTTACCCATTTTTGACGTAGGCAACTCCACAACTGCTGTTTCATTTCGAGCAAATAAAACAGCCCCCTCTCATTAAGAGAAGGGGTTGTGGGACAATTTACGAACTTTGGAAAGACCAGAATGTACCCTTCTCTTTGCGCACACTGTTTGCCTGTATTCCATGCACCGCGAGGTATGTCACGGCTTTGGACAACAACACGCCTAGAACTTTAGCTGTCCAATCCTCCAAAACCGCCGCGTCCAGCACGTCCTCTAACGCTGTCAACAACTCACTGGTTCGCCCTTCCCAACCACCGCGATCACCAACGAGAGCGCATAGCCCTTCCAAAACCACTTGCTCATCGGCGGTTGGCTTGTAGACCTTGACCTCTTTCGAGGGCTTACCGTTTGGCTTGTCCTCATCTTCGTCTACATCCTTAAACTGCTTCAACCACTCGAAATATGCAGCGATCTCTTGGTCCACAGCCTCGCTGCTCTTGCCATCACGACTAGACAATGCCTCCGCTTTTGCCTTTGCCCAGCCCTGCGCGTCCCGCATCGCGGCTGCATCTTCGTACCGGGCAAGCTCACCAGTAGGACGATAAATCACAGGCGGGTCAGACTTGACGGTGAATGACAGCGGCTCTCCATCGATGCTCGTGTAAACCGCTACACGGCTCGTCGGCAAACCTTGAAGTATGCCACCTGCAAATGCGCCATTCATCATTTTGGACATGACGGATGCGGAACTCGGACCTACCGTGCAAGTCAAAAATGTGCCCATATTCTCCGATATCGACTTTAGCAGCAATCCATCAAACTGTTCCGGGAATTGCGTGATCAGTCCAAGGCTCAACCCAAACTTGCGATCTTCGGCAATCACCTTTTCGAGAATTGGAACCCGGACATTATGTGCCTCGTCAATCATCAGGATGTGAGGCTTGGAAATGTCCGGTTCACGCGTTTTGGCGGTGGCGTGATATCGCATCAAGAATTGACCACCAACCAGCCCCATGTTTTTTGGTTCGAGGTTTAACACGTTGACCAAAACGATGTGTCCTTCGTCCATCCATTTGAGGATGTCTAGTGTCCAGTCCTGCTGCCCAAAAATGCGGCGCATTGCAGGATTCATCAGTAACGGGCGCAACCGATTCAGCAGCGGATCGAGGTCTTTCGGTTTCAGGTCATTCCCAGTTGTCTCCCAAAACTCTTGCACCAGCGGGTCCAAGATGTCAATGTGCTCACGCATGGCAGGGTACTGTAAAATACTGGTCAAGCCTAAGATCGTGTGCGGATGTGTGTCGTACAGCAGGGTCATCATGCCGTTTTCCATTAGGCGTTCAGTAAAAATGGCATCCCCGCCAAAGGCTGATTTGATCACGTCTAGCGCACCGGATGCCACGGCAGACACACCCTCGCCTTGTTCATGGTAAAGCAGATTCAAGCCCACCGGGTACTGTGATGTGGGTGTCATGTCGATGTAATGCACCTTTTCCCATGGAATACGGACACCCTGCTGTTCCAGCTTTAACAACCGATTGAGGACAATAGTGAGTGTCGATCCTGCCGGGTCAATGTACGTAAAGCCCGGTGCTAAATCAGGATTCTCACCCCATTCGTCCAACAAGGATTGAATCATTTGCACTGCGGTACTGGACTTCCCGGAACCGTTTTTGCCACCCATGAAAAAATGGCGCAAAAATTGTTTGGTTGGTATCTTGACGAGTCGCGGCGACTTGACTGGATGGATCAATCGACCAACGGCAATGCCATCTGTCAACTGATCGTCATTCAATGTCTGTTCGCCCGGCTTCATGTGCGTGACGGATCGCGCCATCTGCGTGTGGGTCATGTCAGGCAGCGCGACCAAAACCGCCAACTCTGCTTCACGCCACAGCCCTTCCGCGCTACCTTTTTTCCAAAGTGTGCTCTTTGCCTCGTCGGACAGACTAAGGCGGTGACGATGCTTAAATTGACTGTTAAGTTCGGTAAAAATCGTCTGAATGTGCTTGGAGTGCGCTGCCCCAAGCTTGATCGACACACGGAAATAGTTGGTGCTTTCAGCCAGCAGGTCATTGATCTGCTTGGCTCGATCCTTATCGACAGGGTTTGACTCCGCAGGTGCTTGCCCCTTGGCGGCTGTCTTAGGCTTGGTCTTACCGTCCATAAATAACAGTTCCTTCCAAGCGTCTGCCGCGTCACTCATGTGAGACTTGTCGCTTTTTGCAGTACCGCCGCGATTTTTGAGTGCGTTTTTGAATTCGTGGTCCGGGCGTTGTTCGAAAACGATGTCCAAATACGTGTCATTTTCGAGCGCGTCCAGAATCGATTCTAGTTTTGCCTTATCATTCAAAACGCCGCCAAGCTCACCAACCCGGTTGACGAATTTCTCTTCGTAGGTCGGCGGCTCATTGGTGGCTTGAAGGTCGGCATCGGTTAAACGTTGTTCTAGTGCCCTACGCAGCGCATCGGCAGACTGATACCCTGCATACACACTGATCTTGCCCGCACCATCTTTGCAGAATCGCCAATGGACCTCGCCACCCAAGCCACCAAGTTTTGATGGCAACTTGTCGGCATCATGCTTTTGTCCAGCAAACGGAATGATGCGTACCCATGAAACGTTTGTGTCTGCGGTATTCGACTTGCTAGGTCGATCTTTCAACCGCTGCATCCAGTCTGGAATGGTCTTGATCTTCCCAAATTCCCATTTTTCGGACATGAAAAAACCCCCTCTCATTTAGAGAAGGGACGTGGGGGACAAATTGATTATTTTCTAAGACGCGCCAAGAATTCATAAATTTCACCATCGCGCAGTCTATTTCTACTTGTGTGAGACGCAAAATAATTGTATCCCCAAGAATCACTGAATAACTTTGTATTTTTACCCTCTGCATACCTCTTGAAGATGTCTTTGTACACTGATGCTGAAACAGGTCTTAACTTCTTATTCTTAATTACATCATACACATTGATCGTGTCTGTGGCGTTGTTTTGCGACCATTTATCAATTAAAGCAGCCACTTCTACCCATTTTAATCTGGAAATCGTGTAGAAATCATCTTCTTGGACACCAGTTCCACCACCTTGACCTCCATTTATTACATGAACGTACAACATGCCATCACGCAATCGATCTAAATTTGCACTGCCATACGAAACGATGCCGCTACCTAGCGGAAGCCAGCCATTAACCAACTGCTTATCACCGTCCCACAAATCATATGCAAATTCGCTTTGCCTGCTGATGTACAGCAGCAGCAATACACTATTCTTCACGCCTTTAAATTTCACTAGATTAGCATAAGCAAGCCCTGATATTCCAGCGTATGAAGGAATTGGAGCACGACCAGAATAGATTCCATATTCGTGAATGATGTTCATGGTTTCCTTATAATATTCTTTTTTTAATTCAGTAGGTAAACTACTCTTTGCCGTTGCAGCCGCGGCTATTGATGGAGAAACTGAAACACTTGTGAGTAATAGTAGTGTGGCTAAGATGGTAGGTAACCTTTTCACCTGATTAACCCCTTTATCAGTGTTAATAACTGTATGCGATGTAACATTTAATTCCCGGATTTACTGGTAAGTGTCCAAGTTGGTACTGTAAGTTAAGCTAATGACTGATGCTACCTTCACCATTCTGGACTTTCACCGTATAGAAAACGCCCATGCCAAGCGCACAAACAGTTTCAAACAAACGTTCGACCATTTGTTTATTTAGACCAATATAATGTCCATATTGGTGTCGAAGAACCACTAATCCATATGTCAGTACTGGGCTTAAATCCGATATTATTGAGCGTTTGCTGAATAAACCAAACTGGCATATATACGCTTTCTACTCCTGTTGATGGATCTTTTAACACAGTGATAGGCACATGATTTTCGACCGTTTGCCCATTTACACGAATCGCCGCTGAGCCTGTCTTCCCATCTATCGATAGTGAACCGCTAGGTTTGGCTGATATGGTCATAGACCACACTTTTGTACTACCATTCCACACCGCAGTAATTCCAATCCTATGCAATAAGCTTTCTACTGATGAAATTGGTAGATAGTTAGCCCCGTTTATGACCGTGCGATAGGGTCGTGAGATGATTTGACCATTGAGCGAAATCACTGCCTTCTGCATTCTAGGGGAATAGGAGTGGATTACAGGTGTCGCGAACGAAACGTTGTATATGTATAAGCCATTATCCGTGAGCACATCCAACCTCGAACCATTATTGGAGACATCAATCGCATCAATATGTTTGAAATTCTTGTTTATCACAGCTCCTTCTACCTTTTTTGTGACATATTAACAACAGCCACTGATTGTTGACCATTAATGTTCCCAGATGCATATAATAAAGAACCACCGAGATCCAAACTATTAGCATCTGCAGGATCATTTTTAGGAAGGTAGTACCCAGTAATGGGATTTCCGGTTACACTTTTGCTGGCTGTAGAGAACGTAAGAATTTTAGGGTGACTACCCCAATTCGTGAGATAGAGCGTGGAGCCATCTGAGGATAAGATCATGCCTTCATACCCACCCACCACATTCTCCGATTGAAATGTATCGGCAACTGTATTAAATTCTACAATATTGTAATTAAGTACATCATCATTGTTGTCAATGTACAGCGTACTATCGTCTGGAGAGATTTGCATATCGTAATTATTCCCGGTATTCAATAGTAACGAAGAACTGTAACTACCAGAAGTACCGTTATTGTTAATTGCCTCTTCTGTAACAGTACCACTACTGTCAAAAGTGTCTAAAGAATAGCCTGTGTTTCCGTCTGGTGACGTTATATCATACAAACCACGATCGATACTATTTGTTACAGACATAGATGCTGTATTGATAGTATCAGTACCTATAGATTCTTGGTAACTTCTCGACCCAAGATACATTGTGAATTCTCCGAATTGCCCCTTTCCCGATGCAGACAATGTTTGCCCATCGGACGACAACTGAAGACCGCTATTAGATAAGAATCCAGTTTGAGCAATCCCCTCAATACCACCATCTGCAGTCAATTTAACAACGTTGCCTTGCAAAGTCTCAACGTACATCGTTCCATCCGATGCTTCAACCATTGTCGTGCCAGAAACATTCACATTCTTCACCAAAGTCGCTCGCACCGCATTATATGGATGAGCGACAGACTTAGCAAAAGATGGTGCGACAAATACAGTGGTAAGTACTAATGATATCAAGGTCGTTCCTGCTACTACTCGAAATCCTTTCAAAGTAAAACACCCTTTCTTCGATTCGTGATTTTTACTGACAAGTAATAAAATAGCACTTAATTCTACCGATATCAACCAATTTTTTGATGTGACTATCCCTTTAGAACAGCAAGTGTGATTGGAATGGCGAATATTGGCTCCTCGCCATCTACAATGATCGGCGGACTAGCTATTCATTCTGCATTTGTGTAAGACTATGAAAGAAGCATTGGACAGGAGCACAGTCGGACAGGTGATCGGTGGCGCTTCCTATACCGGTTGTGTTTTTTTTATAGGGCCAGTTTGGCTCCGATCATGTAGATCATCGTGATCAGTAAGCGTCAAATAGCACCCACCTATCGTTCTTAGTGAGTGCCATTTATACTGTAGATTGGGTGAGGGTTATCGGCGTGGAGGGAGTACGACATCCGCGGTATGTGAGCGAATCTGACCCGTTTTCCTTGGCGGTCTCTACGATACTATACGTGATCGTGCTGGCTTTCGAACCCCGCGGAGTATTTGAAATAGCCAACATTTTCGATTATATTCGCGCGAACTTAATTGTCACATTGTTTAATCCAGTACACTAATTGATGCGTTTTTAGTTGGTGATCCGCACACCACGAAACAGCACTTTGACCACTCGCACGAAAATCGCGGACACGTGTCTCCCATTGTTTTCGCAGTTCTTGTTGCGTCATGACTCTATGCCTCCTCCATAACTTATGAGGAGATTATCTCAGGTGGGTGAGCTAGTGGCTAGGTGTGGCGAGTTTGATGCTTACCGATTTTCAGATTTTTACAATCCCTTTTGTAGAGTTAGATTGTGACTTTATTTAATAATTCAGCCACAGCTTTAGCAACGTGCCAAAACATAACAGGAGGAATGGCGTTTCCAATTTGTCTGTAAGCGTCTGCTTCTGATCCTACAAACTCAAAACTATCTGGGAATGATTGAATACGTGCTGCTTCTCGTGGCGTAAAACGCCTATAAAGTTCTTTATCAGGATCAACCAATAAGACTGGATCACGAGAATTTAAGCTTACTTTTGCCAAATGGCTTGTGACTGTGAGGCATGGTTCATTTAGTTTTTGTGCTAACCCTCGCTTCATATTGGTTTTTGCTCTCTTCATTCCTTCTACAGCACGTTTTGAAAAATAATACTTTTCTTCTTCTATTGCAAGCTGAGATACAGCGACAGATAATGGCACCCAGTTATCCAGAAACGGTTTGATCGGAAAACAAAATTCATGATGGATATCATTTCTAACTCCAATGATAATAACTCTTTCTCTTTTTTGAGGAACACCGTAATCAGCAGCATTAATTAACATGGGATATGTTTTGTACCCAGCATTTTCAAAATCGGAAATAACATTATGAAATATTTTACCTCCATATAAAGTCATAAACCCCTTTACATTTTCGGCAATAAATATCTTTGGTTGTTTATCCTGTGCAATTCTCACCATTTGCTTATACAGATCTGCCCTATCATCAAAAGGATTTTTAGTAGGATTCACAGTACTAAAAGATTGGCAAGGAAATCCACCAACCAATACATCATGATTGGGAATATCATCTGATGGTATGTCGCATATGTCACCACACACCACATTTTTGCAACGAAAATTCTTCTTGTGAGTATTTAATGCTTTTTCATCTATATCTAATGCATAGACTAATTCAAAAGGCAATTTAGTGTATCTTTTACTATTAAACCTAAAATTCCCTAAAATGCCCTGATCTGCTCCTCCACAACCTGAAAATAACGAAACTACTTTAAACATATTAGCCTCCTACTATTTCTGTGGCAAAGCGTAATCTATTGCTGAATTGCCAAAGTCTACTCTATACGTCATAGGAACTACTTTTAAAAGACCATCCTTTTCTTTCTGACAAACATTTTTTATAACGTACATTATGATATTTCCACGAATAAAATAAACTCTATAAATTGAGTAAAAATCCTTGTGCTGTTGAGCAGCAATCCATTCATTTCGTGTGATATTCAGTGTATCTATCCATGCGCTATCTTGAATATCTGGCTCAGTTACACGCTTCGTAGATTTAACCTCTATATATTTAACAAATTCAGCCATATTACCTTTTTCAGCAATAACAGATTGAATATCATACCCCAAACCTCTTGTTTTGCCTAAATGAACAACCTTATTTGCAAGACGAGTATCAAAAGAACGCACACGTTCTTTCTCATACTGATAGACGTACATCTCGCCCTCATCACCGAACTCAACTGAGTTGCCTTTTGGTTCTGTAACAGATGACTTTTCAATCATGTGTATGCCTAACGAAGAAATTGTCGTGGCAAGCTCAACTGATTTGCTACTAATGTGAGAAAAATACTTATCCCAATCATAAAAAAATTTCTTACGCTCAGCTTTTGTAGTAAGCTGATATGAATAAACATCGAATTCAGGTTTTTGATTCCATAAATCAGCAAATAGTTTGATCACTTTAGCTTCATGAGGATTTAATTCTATTATTCCGTCAGAATTTACAGTAATTAGATTTGATAATTCTAAGTAGTTCAGTTGTTCATTTATATGTTGCATATTCCACGAAGAAGCTTTCTTTTTAGTGCAGATTTTTCGAATTATTCTTTTATCTTTGTCGTTTATTATTTCATTAACAATCTCCATTGGATCAGCTTTAGATTGTAAAACTTCAAGAGCATTTAATACATAATATCCAATGTCGGTATTTGTTATAATTACATTTTTGTCCTTTGCACAGGATAATACTTTGAGAACATACGAATTAGGGCGTACATTAATTTCCATTTCAATTCTTTCTTTAAGTTTTTGCAATTTGGTCATCCCATTTGGAAACTGCATTCTGAAGCAAACATCTTTAAAAAATGCCGGTTGATCATTATCTTCTATAAACTTTAATGTCCTTTCGGATATATGGACATATACATCTCCATCATCTAGGCTCGGCTCTTTGTAGTACATGCCAAAAAGCTTTCCAGCTATTTCACTACGATGATTATTTAAAGTCTTTAAGGTCGGACTTATGTTTGTAGGCAAATATGCTTTTAGGGCCTCATTGAATTTATCATTAAACTCTTTTTCTGTGCAAGGACAGGTATCGTTTATGATCTTTGCATATGCAGGTAAAATATTATCAATCTCTTTTAGCGTTTTTCCACGTACAATATCACAACGAAATTGCTTAGTATGGTCAAACATATAAGCTAACCCCTTTCTAATGTTTTAAATACTTCAGTAGCAATGGCTTCGGCAAGCAAAGGAGGAACGGCATTTCCAACTTGTTTAAGTTGGCTTGTTTTAATACCAATAAACTTAAATGTATCTGGGAATGATTGAATTCTTGCGGATTCTCTTACTGTTGGAACTCTGTTGGCGAGATAATGAAAATGATGATTATGCCCAGTGTCAATTGTAAAAGAAGGTCTTTGACTATTCATTCTTGTCCAAGCGATATTAACCTTCCTAGTATTCCAAAGTTCTTTTGGTAAGCTTTTATAATTCCCTCCATCAGGGACCATCGCAATAATTCTTTTGGTTTGCTCTGTATGAATAGTTGTTACATGATTATACAAGTTGCAACTGTCATTACGCATTTTTAACTGAAAATCGTTTTGTGGTGAGATCTGATAATCAATACAATCTTCACCTAACACTGAATCAGATATAAAATCCAAGTCGGAAATTGCGTCCTTACAGGTGACAAATGGCTGCAGACGTTCATCTTCACCAAACGAAGGTATGGGAAAAATAAATCTGCTCGTTTGAAATATTTTATCCTTATTGATTCCCACAAAAAATATGCGGTTTCGATGTTGCGGAACTCCATAATTATCAGCTGATAATAATTTTAGTTCAACAGAATAACCTAAACTCGAAAAATCTTGCAGCACACTGTCTTTTACTGCTCCCCCAAACAATCGCATAAGTCCTGGTACATTTTCCATCACAAACATTTTGGGTTTAATATAACTTACAATATCTACGAATGTTTTATATAGTTTATTTCTTGGATCATCAATCATTCGTTTTCCTGAGACAGAAAACCCCTGACACGGCGGACCACCAATGACAACATCGATTTCACCCGCTTCCATATTGAGTGAATTTAGAATTTGTTGACCACTAATTTGAGAAATATCCTCATTAATAGTTTTAGCTGCAGGAAAATTATTTTGGTAGGTAACAATTGCATCCATCCATGAATCAATCCCCAATTTCACGTTGAAGCCGGCTTGCTCAAATCCCTTAGAAAAGCCTCCACAACCACAAAACAAATCTATTACAGTGAATTTCTTACTTATCATTTTTCTGCTAATTCCTTCTTTTTGCTATTGTGTTGAGGTTTTTCTGCATCATCCGGTATAGCCCAATTATCACCAAGCTTAAATACTCCATGAATCCTATCTTGTGAGCAAAGTACCTGTACCCGCCTTTGAGATAAATTCCATTTTTCTGCGGCTTGACTAGCGGTCATATATCCCATTTGAAATCACCCCAGAATTATAATACACTTTATTATATTCTACGGGGCGAACAAATACAATGATTCTTCTACAAAAAAATAGTTGATGATAATTATTCAGTATGTGCTCAGTGACTTACACCATATTTCACACAAGGAGTTTTCGCAATAGAATCATATTTATGTTCTTGCGGAAAGTTTTTGTGTGCGGAAATATGTGCGAACAGATTGAAATACGGAATATTTCAGAGGATTTCAAACGAACTCAAACGAAGAAAAAAGCCCGCCAATACAGGGTTTTTCCCAATATGGCAAGCTTCCATAAAAGCGAATAACATACAGCACAAATATGTCTTTTAACTCTTGCAATGTTTTCTGCGGTCCAAAACCTTCCACTGGTTTCGCAGTACCATGCTGCCCCTTACCCACCGTAGCCACGCATGGGCCAGTTTACGCTGCTAATCTCAATATGAAACTGTTACTGTGCTAATCATACTATCCAGAAACTGACGTTGTTTATTGATCTTGAACTGTCACCTTGCTTCAGATTCCACCTCACGATGGACACCCTCGGCTTAAACTCATTGCTACTGCTACCTTCACCATTCTGGACTTTCACCGTATAGAAAACGCCCATGCCGCCGCGCATTAACACTACACCATACAATATGTCCGCGCACTTACTCATCCGGCTATGTGTTTATTATTATGATTCTCCAAAGTTCATCAGGTGCTTTCCAAGTCTGCAACCATCGCCCAAACAACGCCCCATCTGTGATCTGCACTCGCTCCTGCCCCAACTGCCGTACAGCCCACTCGCCTAGATCGTAAAACGTGTTGCCGACATAAACGGCTTGCTCACGATTGGCTACTGCCATATCCGCTCGAAGTTCCCGGACAAAGCCCTTAGCTGATTCAGGCGCACCATGCACATGAATCGTGTAGCACTTCATCCCACGCGGGATTGTCATTCGCCGCCACAAGACAGCGCGTAAAAGCCAAGGTGCAATCGGCATACGCATCATGCGTTGAAAGCCTGTGGATCGGCTTTCCTGTACTGCCATACGGTAGCGAATTTCTGTGAATACGATGTAGAGCGCGGCGATTAGTAGCGGGTAGTGCCACGCCCCTGCATCCCCAGTGAGCAATACCGCCAACAACCACCACGGCAATATTACGGCTTCCAGTTCCTTCAAAAACACGGCTATCATTCCTCCTGTTCCTGTCTCGCCGCTAGAAACTCGTCGCTCCATTCCCGGCACTCGTCGCGGCTGGCTGTAAATACCTCGTGCAACTTGTCCTGCTCGTAGAATGACAAAATAGCCTTTAGCTGCGGCTCATCTGGCGATTTGAAGAAATACGGAATATCAGACATAAAAAAGCCCCTCTCTGTGTACTAGAGAAGGGCTTGGGGGACTATTTTTTAGTCTTGACTGCCTTGACCACCTTAACACTCTGCACAGATTTGACCGTTTTTACTGCCTTGACCGCCTTTACCGCCTTAACACTCGGCAACGCATTGCTCGTACTCGTCTGTGTCCTAAACATGTTCGCAGCGTTAAACGGCTGCGGGTCTAGCATGACGCGCACCTTGCCTGTCGTTAAATCCCTGACCAACGCTAGTGCATCGGCTTGCGGAATGGCAAGTACGATCTTGGTATTGGTGGTGTCGATAGCAAGAACCGGAACACCTTGCGCAATCCACTGTGTATAGACCTGCTGGTTTTGAGTGCCATATACGCCAATCAAATCCACCAAATCGCCCGGATTCACATCTGTAATCGGCAAGTCGGCGGGATCAAGTTGCACCGTTGCGCCTACAAAATTCATTCCATACGTGCGCACCAACTGGCGAACGGTGGTGGCGGGTGCAACAACTGATTGTAAGATCGGCTCTCCCTGTGCAATGGTGGCATCTGCATATTTGCCGACAATGGCTTGTGAGTTTTGCACTGCGTTTGGCGGGACCACGGACGCGGAAATGCTCGTGCTCGTGACCTCGGCACTGGTGATCACGGTATCCGCAGGTATCGTACTGGCAGCCGTAAGTACCACCACCATTTTTTCGGCTCCATGAATGGAGGATATTGCCACATACGCCGTGGCAAGACCGATAGCCGCGAGTCCCAGCAACCAGACAACGCCCGGACGATCCTTCAAGATTTTTCGTTTAGCCACGTGCCTTACCTCCTTTAGTTGCTTTCTTGGCAGGTTTCTTTTTGCCACCGCCGAACAGTCCGCTTAAAAACCCGCTTGGCTTGGCTTTACCACTCGGTTTACCGCCCGGCTTATCAGGCGACTTGCCTTTACCGCTGCGCAGTTTAAGCCCGGTCAACGCCTCCGCGAACTTGATAAATGCGGCAGGATACGCCTCCGAACCGCGCATATCCACAATAGGTACAAAGTCAGGATCATCATCGACACTCAAATCCTCACAATAAGGTAATACGTGGTAATTCATCGAATAACCATCGCCCAAAATGTCATGCAGCCCAGCACGAACTTTTTTGCTGTCTGCCTCGCCATGATGTGCGCGGTTGACCACGATATGCAGGTTCTTCTTGGAAATTTTATGGGTAAGTAATTGGTTCAAGGTTGTCGCGAAGGACAACAATCTGCGGTCACTCGGTAAGGTCACTGCCACGTATTTGTTGGCGTATTTGGCAGCCGTGAGCAGTTCCGGTGAAAGCCCTTGGTGCATGTCCAGTATGATGATCGAGTAATACGGCTTGTACGCTCGAATTGCACGGTCCAAGACCTCGGATGGCACTGGTCCAGACTCGGTTTGAGGACACGGTAAAATTTTTAGTCCATCTCTCACAATCAAAAAGCTCTCAATCGTGGCGCGATCGCTGTAGTCACCACGTCCGCGAAAATCCAAAATGCTGTGTATTGGCGGTTGCCCATTGCCTCGGAACCACTCGGCTTGATTACCCTTGTAGTCCGCATCAATGATGAGTGTGGATATGCCGCGTTTGGCAAGCAGCACCCCAAGCTGTGCCGCTACGGTGGTTTTACCTTCGCCGCCCTTACCGCTAAAGACCATAATTATCTGATCCTTGCCTGTCGGTTCCAACAATGGTGCAGGTTCGGTGGTGGTGACTGGCGTTTGAATGCGCAGTGCAACTGCGTGCTCCGGTTCGCCTGATCTCTCGGCTTTCACAAATTCAGCGGGCAACGGAACGGTCAGAACACCTGAAATATCCAATCCAGCCAAGGCAAACGGTGATATTGTACCTGCCAAGTACAGCCTAGCATCTGGCAAATTATGACGAAACCATGCCACACGCTTGTCCAGCCCAGCCACTGGCACACCTAGTACGATTGCACCCGGTAGTCCGTATGTGCTCACGACACCCTTGATCTCGTCTGCTATCCTTGCGATTTGTACGTCACCTAGAACCTCAAAATTGACCGCTAAATCAGGGTATTCGTCATTTGGCACGACTAGCCAATACTGTCCCATTTATCCCCATCTCCCTTCGTGCTGACTAAAGATTTCCATTTTTCCTGTATCTCTCGATCTTGACTGGTGATCCAAGCCCGGTGGGTAAACATTGACAAGACCACGTCTAAACCGCCATCCGGTATGGTCAGTGCGATCTTGGTTTTGACGACTTCTCGCACGTCAAACGGCAGATTCTGCGGTACGCGATTTACCACTACCAACGCCCGCGCAGGAATCGGCGGTTGCACCGGATCGAGTCGAGTCACCCAGATTCTCGTTTTGGCTCGTACAAATATCGAATGCAGCCGATCTGCCCCGCAGTCCACGATCACGCGCCTTGCCATGATGCTGTCAATACTGTAATCGTCATCCACTACCGTGCCCAGCGGTAAAGTCTCGTCCAAGGCTTGTTGGACAGTTGTTGAGTCGCCTGTCCAAGTTGACAATGATCCGGTCTTGACTCCTTCGAGCAGTGTCAAACCCATAACTACTGCCAAATTCCATGCAACAAAACTGGTTCCAGCTCCCGGCAACCCTGCAACGGCGATTGCGTAGGATGGCATTGGCTCTGCGTCCTCAATGATTTCAATCTCGCCGCTATCTTCGTCTGCGATTTCATCCCGCTTGGACACACGTAATTTTGGAACCTTGATCGTTTTAGATGGCTTGGCAGCTGCACGTGCCGCATCGATCTACTGACTCATGCGTTCGGCGCACTGTAAAACTGCATCGCCATCTGATATTTCATCCCAAGTCGCAAACTCGAACGGCTTAAGAGCTTTTACGACATCGTTAGATACGCCGAACCATGCAAACATCTGGTCTTGTACGATAGGCAGGTATTTGTCAATATCTTCATCGTGCATAGCCATCGCAATATAAGCATCGGCTGACTTGTCATTACCGATTTGCGCGGTAAAGGTAAAGGATTTTGACTCATTTATGATCCATGTCGCCATGCTTTCATCCACACACAGAAACGCGATCTTTGCCACGAAAGAACCCCCTCTCGATTGAGAAGGGGTGGTATGACAATTTTGTTGCTGCTATGTGGCTTCAAGGGGTCAAAAAACTCGCATCTTAGGTTCACCAACCAACGAATACTCACCCCCATCCAGCATAGATGCTAGTTTTTTGACCTTTTTTAGTAGCCTGTATACGTTCCACTGACCACGCCGGGGATATTTGTAGGACTACCCCATGCACCCTTGATATGGTTGATGGCTGATACCGCATTGTCTAACGGATTCCAAATGTCGTTGTAGCCTGAAACATGATCACTCCAAAAGGTGCTCGGCAGCATCTGCATGAGTCCACTCGCGTTCTCACCGTCCACCAAGATCGGATCGACTGCGTCTGGATTGCCTGAACCATCCTCATGCCCAACGATGATTTCGAGATACGGTAGCCATGACTGTGGTACGCGATCAATGACAATGGCTTCCTGCAGGACCGCGATTATCTGCGGTTTCGGCATCGGTACGCCAGAACTCGGCGGGGTACTGCTGCCAGAACTGCTCGTGCTGCCACCTTCCAGCATTTGTAAAGCCGGTAATGCGTTGGGATCGTAGAAGTTGGGGTCTAACACCAGTGCCTGTCCGAAAAATGTTTGCTGATCCAGCAAGTCTTGATGGATGTCGAACGCCTGTTCCGCTCGATACAAAGGCTGATAGTCCTTGCGTTGTAGCGTGGGCGGCTGGGATGAGACAATTTGTGAACCATTTGACTCGGTGATGATCTGGTAGTGCGTAACCCAGTGACCATTGTATCTTGTGATATCCTTCAAAACCTGCTCGGTGACGTAGTAGTAAAACTTTTTGCCCTTTGAATAACCGACTTTGCGTAGCTGCACTGGTACAAAGCTGATCTCACTAGGCTCTAGCTGCTGAACCACGTAGCCCAGTGACTTAACCGGATTCGCCGCACCTTGACGGACACCGATCTCATAGAACGTTTCGAGCAACCCATAAGACAAATTGAGTTGTTGACTGGTGACCTGTGCAATCTCTGCGGCTGTCAACCCGGTGTGACCATCCCAGCGGATCGTCTTAGTCCACGCGTTGGCAAGTGATATAAAGGATATGTTGATGCGCTGACCATTCGGCTCCACCTCGGTAATGCTCTGACTCGTTCCGAACGACATCATGGGGTGCTGGAATAAACCCACAGCACCCATGATTATGCTCATCATTAACACCATCGACAGCAACCATACGGCAACCGCGACAGCCAGCAGGACTAGCAATACCTTGCGGAACCGCTTGTTTTTTAATGTTGTGACTACCGCACCGACAACGTTTCCGGTCGCGGCTTGTGACGCGATTTTGGCAGCATCAATCGCGTCACCGATCTTTTCAGCAAACTTATCAACAGTTTCTTGGACTTCCTCTGACATGCCATCTTTGGCGTGATCTACAATTTTCTGCTTTACCTTTTCCTTGCCTCTTTGTAACAGCTTATCCTTCATGTTTATGTTCACGACTTAACACCACGAATCCAATTCCTGCGGATCGGCGGTCTTGCGGAGGCACGAACCGCAGTGCGAGGCTTGCGAATCTGCGCTACATTCTTGTGCCGCAACGTGAAAATTGGCTTAGTTGCTGTAGGCTTGGTGACTGGTGTTGTCGGTGTAGGCTTGGTGATTGGTGTGCTAGGTGTGACTGGTGTAGGCTTGGTCGCCTTGGCAGCTTTGGCAATCGGTGCAGCTTTAGTGCCCGGTACAGCCGTGGTGCTCGGTGTAGCCTTGGTGCCCGGTGCAGCCTTGGCAGTCATGGGGCTTGATGCAGCCGCCTTGCGCTCCGCTCTCCCAGCCGCAACCGTTCGAACGACTTTGACTACGCGATTTTTAGCCACTTTCTTCATGTAGCTAGTCGCCTTGCCCAGCGTAGCGTCCACCAGCAAGTCAACGCCTTGATCCGGTCTTGCGAGTTGCCCTGCAATCTTCTTGCCCTTCATAACAGCCGATTTGCCCTTCGCCACTGCTGATTCGACGGTTTTCACTGCCTTGTCTGTCTCGCTGTCTGCCCCGGTATCACCAACGTTGACATGCGTAGACGTACCTTTGTCTGTCGATTGCTTATTGAAAAATGGATCATGCGGTGTCACAGGTTTTGTCATTGCCTCGGCAGTAGGATTGCGACTACCGTAACTGCTGTAATCTCTCTCATCATCGTCAAGATCAGAGGATGTGGTATCTGTACTGCTATCCCGCGAAGCATTGCGATACCGGGCACTTGCCAATGGCGCACCCGCTTCGCCGTCCGTCACGTTCTGCTCTCGCTTGCCAGTGCTCGGATTATTGCGCCGCTTCTTCTCGTTGACCTGCAACATCTGCGACTGCTTGGCAGCTTCTGTGCGTTGATCTCTCGCCTCACGACTATGAGCGACTGCGCCATTGGTGAGTGACTTAATCCGTTGCATCGGCTTTAACTTTTTATACAAATAGTAGGCGATCAAGATAGCCGCCAAGTACGCCAATCCGTTACCAATAAACACGAAGTCCCCTACAAAGCTCACCGTAGTAGCCGTGCCTTTGGAAGCCGAGTTGCTTGCAGCTTGGAATACGGTTCCAGCGAGTGCCGTGCTTGTCAATAACACTAACCCATTAACGATGGCACTGTAGATGGTCACAAGAAACAATACTGCCAGCGTCATTGTCATATATTGGAACCACTTGATGGATGCGGTCAAAGACCTCGTGGCTGGAAACAATTCTAATGGCAGAATAATAGCCCCTGCCGCCACAAGGATTAAGAACGCGATCCTTGCAAGAATCATCACTAAGCCCATCAGTAGGTAGTAAATATCCGGTCCGATATTCCCAATAGATGCCATGAATGCCACGTCAATCCGATTACCAAAACTGAACGCGGTCGCCCCGCCCTGTGTCGCTTGCAGCCGCCCCACTACTGCATTTCTTGACGAGTTTTGAAGCGGTAGTCCCAAGATGTACCGCCATGCTGACGTGCCTTTACCGCCAAAAAGGGGCACGACAGCCGTTCCCTGCACGTTCCAGTTTTGCCCTTCTTCGCCCGCTATCCATTCAGGGATCACCAACGTGTCCCATATTTGACTGGAGATATCTGCCCCAGCGACCTTCGAAGGACTGCCGCTGCCGCTTGCTGCGCTGAACAGCCCGCTTATCGCATCAGCCATCGTGCTGCCTATCGTAACCGGAAACTCACTCACATTTTGTAAAACTTGTGAGTTGGTGAAGCTTGGGCTTACTAAAATCGCGAACATGCCCAGCACCAACCCAAATTTGATCACGCGCCCCCAGACAGCATGGACATCCTGCTTGACTACGCCAAACCAGAAAAATATGCCGACAAAAGTCAGCACCGCCAGCGGGATCACGGTTCCCAGAACTGTGTACGCATGGTGCAAGATAGCCAACACCATATTTATGAGCGCAGACAACCCGCCAGCCGAACTCCCAAGCCGGAAAAACTCGATAGCCGCGAACATCGAGGTAACGGAAATGGAAAACAATAGGTTCGCAATCCAGTAGATCGCATTGAAATTCCCCAGCCATCCGTCACTGTCAAACACGTAATCACTGACGATTGGAACGTTGCCACCACTGAATAAATTCACCCCAGACACCAGCCCATTCGTGCTCGCAGCCGCAACATGAACGACTGCGGTTGCAGCAAATGCAGGTAAGGCCGTTACCGCCAGCATTGTAGCAGCACCTAAAACTATCGCGATCATTTTACGCAAGAAAAAACCCCCTCTCGATTGAGAAGGGGTGAATGGGACAATTTTACCAGCCATCATCGGCTTTTGGCGTTGTATCGAACCACGCCAGCAGCTTGTGTGGCAACATTTCGACTTGCATTTGCTGAACGCGCCCCAGTGCATCCACCACCAACCCTTCACCGGGTCTGAAACTCGCGAATACCTTATACCAATATTGCGCGTCCTCGTGATCCAACCCCGCCAATTTGAGGGCTGCGGCAGTCTCGACTTGCGAATTCTGACGCATGACAAACCGCCAAGCGAACAGTCCATCAATGCTCTCGCCCCAGTTCGCGAAGTCCGTAGCATTCTGCATGAGCATCAAGGGCACAATGTTCAGGGATCGAGACTTGCGCAAGAGATTGTCCACCAAATCCACGCCTTGTGAGAACTTTCGCAACGTCCAAGCCTCGTCCAAGATCATGAACTTTAGAACTGATTGTGGCAGGTTCGAGAAGTACCCCATACCCATTCCTGCCACCGCGTAATAGAGGGCAACGCTCAAACGCTCATTCAATGTTTTGGGTGTGCCATTGGGGATCGTCAACCCGCTTGTATCCACAATCGTAACATCGTAGTCTTGTGGTGTCTGTCCTTGCGAATCCTTGCCGAACAGGACGCGCCCAAGAGGATTACTAAGTAAATCGCCCATCATGCCCAAGAGCAGGTCAAGCTGTAGGACATAGACTTCGCGTGTCTCGGCTTGTCTTAGAGCCGCCAAAGCATTACCGAACGTGTGCATATCCTGAACTTCCTGTGCTTTGACAGCCGTTAAAGCCTGACCGATCAAGGCACTGCGGATATCTCGCGTGTTGTCATCATGCGTGACATTATTAAACACTATATCCAGTAAGTCCCGCTCTACACCCTCCACGCCCAACCTGAACGGATTGAGTGCTGCTCCCTCTTCCCGCAAGCGAATCATGTTGACTCTCGCGCCAGTTTTGTAAAAATTATCGTAGTCGTGACCTTTTGGGTCTTGAATGAAACCTTTCGCGCCCCATGAGTACAACGTTGCGGCGATATACTCGGCTGTGTTCGTTTTCCCTGATCCCAACCCACCGCAAAGCAGAATAGACGGCTGCATGTTTAATTCCTGTGCCGGGCGGCGTGGGTCCATAAAAACTGACCGCTCGTTTAGCGTCTTGCCCAAATAAAAGCCCCGCGAGTCGCCAAAGTCCAACGTCGAAAACGGTAGCCCTGCCGCAAAAACTCCCGCATCCATTGGGATTTCATAGCCTTGGGAAATGCCACGCCCCCAAGGATAGAATGACTGCCAGAGTCTTAGTTGGTCGGCTGGAGGCTGCACTAGATCGGTTAGTGCTAGGTTGCTTTGCACCAGATTACGGTACTCTGCCAAGCGATCCGAACTCTCCGCACCAAAACCAATGACCGTTTTTACATGAACGAGCGGATCACGCATCCGAAGTTTCTGTTCCAGCTCGGCTGTGTGCTCGATATCCACTTCTAATTCCAGCGGTGGTGTTTCGCCGCCCTCTGCGTATTCCTTCCACTGACTTTCGGCGCGAAGCCGCTTCTTCCGCAGGTTTTTGCGTGCTGCAATCGGATCCTCAACACGGATGTGCATGGCTACGTCTACCGGGATATCCATGTATTCGACTTGGTGAACCCAGTCATAGCCGCTTGCGTCCGATTCGTCGATTTCGTTGGGCACTCTTAGCACGTTGTAGAACGTTTGATAGGACTCGTTTTTGGTCGGCTGAATGACTTTGAGGTTGTAGAATGACTCCTTCAGGACTCCATCATGTGTCCAAATGCCAAGATGGTGCTGTGGGTGAATCACGCCATCCGAACTCACGAAAGCTGGTAGGTTTTTTGGGAAACGGCTGTCCGGGGCTACACCTCCACGATAAAATCCGTGACGTAGCCACGTTTCCAATTCGACTTGTGATGCCGGGTGCAGCTTTAGGAATGCCCTGAATTTCCTGTGCCAGACACGCCTCTCTTCTTCGAACTGTTCCAAGAGCTGGACATGAAAATTTTCGAGTCTTAATGCGCGTTTGACCGAGTGTGTTAGTGTCCGCTTGGCAGCTTGCAGGAATTCTTTACCATTATCTTTAAGCTGGATTGTCAGTTTGTTACTGATTGGCACGACGATGTAAACGCGCCTCTCAAACAACACACCAGCCGACTTTTTCAAGCCCGCAGCCACATGATCGACACTCAATGGGTGCTCGGTTTTCAAGAATCGTTCCTTCCAAGTATTAGGCGGTACACCAATCGCAAGGCTGTACACGTGCCATTCGCCTAGTACCTCCTTCATGCCTTTGGCGAGTGCTGATATTGCTTGATTCTGCGCCCCTGCACTCGTCAACGGTCGCAGGTCTGCGTCAACAACATAAACGGCATAACCTCGCGCTCGATTATCTATCACAATTCCATTTTCTGCATAAATGACTGGTTGTGCCATGAAAAAACCCCCTCTCATTAGAGAGAAGGGGCTGTGGGACTATTCTTGCTGTAAAATTGGCATTGGTGAGACAGGCTTGACCTGACCGTTCACTATCCTATATTTTCCAACCGGTAGCGGGTGACTAGAACGCTTGATGAGCCATGTGCCATCTTTCATGACTCGTACACCCATCGGCTTTAGCAGTGTGAATGCGCCTTTTCCAGTGATCGGTGTCGCCTGTGCAGTGCCTTGGTCTACAGCATAGAACGCGAAGCGGGGCACACTTGGATTTTTGAGTAAGGCTACAGGCTTAAAGCCGTCACTCATTCTCTTACGGCGAAGATATGCAATCACATCACCAGCGTAAGCCAGTACGCTCTTGCCTTTAGGGTCGAATTGCTTCGCTGCCCAACCTATCATGACACCGATAGCCACCATCCACACAATGCGCGAGATTGGATGATAGACTGCATGAAGGATTGCCGCAACGAATATGCCCGGAAAAATCGCACCGATCACGCCCAAGCCCACTATGTCCAGACCAACAGACAAGTATTTGCCGATCTTTAAAGCTCCTGCCCCTGTGCCGATTTTCGTAATTTCAGTCTTGACTTGATAAAGCTCCCTGTATGTCCTGTACATGAAAATGGCGCAAGAGCAATCGCCCCTGCGCCTATCCTCCCTTCATCCTACGCCCCAACAAAGCTGCCAGCCCACAATGCAAGGTTGATCAAGATTAGCGGGTCGATGATCAAGATCAGACCAACCAACCCAAAGGCGATTGTCTGCCAAATCTTGGTAGTAGCCTGTTCGTGGGCAGCTTTGGTCGCTTTGTGAATTACAAGAAATACCAGCACAACCACCAAAACGCCCTGAATCGTCGCGAGGTGAGCACTGGTCTGCAACTCCTGATACACCAACTGTGCCTGACCTGCGATCCCACTCACCCCATCAGCCGCAACACCAGTGACCGGGGGTGGGGCAGCGACCGCAGCAAAAGCGGGCAACGTACTTGTAATAAACGTGGTAGCCGCCAGTGTCACCGTTTTGAACCCAGTCTTAAGATTCATAAAAATTCCTCCTTTCTAATGTTTGAGGGCGGTGTGGGACAAATTCATCAACGCGACGAACACCCCATGCGCAGGTGGAAACGTAAGCCCAATGCTCCACAACGCCAATCCGAAAAACGCGATCAATGACAGATATTCAAACGCGCGATTCCAGAATCCCTCTGCACTGCAAAAATGTAGTGCAAACCTCGGTTTGAGCGGGAAAAACAACTGCTCACCTTTTTTGTTCAGAAGGTCAATGACAATGTGTGATGAATAACCCACTGCCGCGCCCACAACAATTGGAAAAAATGAGAAATGAATCGGTCCAATCGTAACCCGCCACGGCTGTGAAAAGTATGCCAGCACCCACCAAGGCGCGGCGGCTAGGATGCTATGCGTAAAGCCCCTATGATCGTCCAGCCGCAAGACTTCCAATACCCACGTGTAGGGAAAAAAGGCTTTGGATGGCATGCTACCTGCCAAATCACAATCCGGTATGATGGATGTCGCCAACGATACTGCCAGTGCTCCAATTCCAGCAACGGACAGGATCGGTGTATGCGTGTAATTGACCAATACGTAAGCCACGGCAGATAGCCCAAACGCTTGGTGAGTCTTAGAAAGCATAGTGGGCATCCCCCATCAAAGCAGCCCGCGCACCCATCAAAGCGGTAGACAACGACTTCGCCGCGCACGTTACGGACACGTTGTTTTTGCGTAAGCGGACCAAAATCTTGTCGCTCTGTGGGTCAACTTCGATATCATAAGCAACCCCATCTTCTCCCAATTTCCGGTACATCGCGTCTGCTAGATGCCGTTCCGTGTACAGACGTTCTAAATGCCGTTCTGCGTCTAGCATGGCATGAACGGCATTTTCGTGAGCTTGTTCAAACATCTTGATATCCTGATCAATAGTCATAAAAAATCCTCCCTTCTAAGAAGAAAGGAGGATGTGGGACAATTTCAAAGCCAGTAATACCAAGCTTCTTGTGGGCGACTGTAAAAAAATCCCTGTATATATCGCACACCTGCATCCATCACAGCGGCGGCTTCTTGTTCGGTCTCGATACCCTCAACGATCAGGCTTGCGTTCCAATCTTCTGCGAATCGACGCACCTTGCGGATGGTCTCATAGTCTTGATTGTGGACAAATGACATGTCCAGCTTAATCCCATCCGGTTGCAGCTTAGTGAGTGTCGCGAGGTTATGACTGCCTACCCCAAAGTCATCAATCGCGATCTCTGCACCAGTCTTGTGTAGTTCATGAAGCCAATAAAACTGTGCGTCAGTGACCTTTGCCTTCTCGCTGACTTCCAGCACCAGCCTTGAAGCGTAGGGGCTTAGTGCTGCATAATACTCTTCATGTACTGGGTAACTTGGCATATTCAGAAATAGTCTTTGGTTCGGTTGCAGAAGGGGCAAGCCCTGTTCGAGTTGGATGGCTTGTATCTGTTGATCCAACTTTTCCCGCCCACCAAACTCGGATGCAGCCGCAAAGACCTCCATCGCCTCCAACACCCGCAGCGATCCTCGCGCCCTGATTAGTGCTTCGTAACCGATTGGGGCGATGCCACCCGCCGTATCCATGATCTCTTGAAAAACTGGTACTAATTCCAAGCGTACCGCCCCTCCCTCTCCCTACATGAATTGCTGCATTTTGAAGTAGCCACGCGCATTCGCACCTTGTGCATCTTTGATCTTATAAACATTGGGGTGCAGATTGCGTGTCAGGTAATCCCCAAAAAGCTCACCGCCGCCACCGCCCAAATAGACCACTTGGATGGTGCTAAGGGCTTGTCCCCACTTCTCAAAAACCTGATTCATAATTTGGCGACCTACCACCTTAGTGGCTTGATCACGTTCGACCGACATGTCCAGCACCTTACCAGCATCCGGGATTTTGCCACCAATGATCACTTGATCCAAACGCCTCGCGTCCAGTGCGCTCTCACCATTTCTGGTGATGCGTTTGTAGTCCTCTTGCAGGTGCTTGCCAACGCTGGAAACCGCGTGTGAGACTGTAAAGCTCAACTCTTTGATAACCCTAAATTCTGGATTCAATTCGCAGACAATGACATCCGTTGTCTTGTAGCCAATATCAACCACTGCAACCCTTGTACCTGCGACTTCTAACAGTTCCTGATCGCGTACAGGGACAATCTTTTTGCCTTGGTAGGCGAAGACGGCATCGAAAATCACAGCTTGCGCCTGTCTGTACACGTGTACATCTTTCAACGTGCCGCTCCAAAACTTGTCTTTTATCACGCCGGAGATACCGTTTGCCGACAATCGAAGATTCTTTAGTTCAGATTCGAGGGCTGCCAGTGCCTCCTTGGGCGCATTGTAAGGCAGTCCGGTGCAGACCACTGTGTCCTTATCCAACATTTCCGATAGCAAAACCGTGCTCACCAACGCCTTAAACTCCACGCCACTTGTGCGCTCGGCACTAATGACGCGTGTTGCTTGGGCATCTTCTCTCAACGCAAACTCACCCACCAAATATCGCGCCCCCGCAATCTCCAGTGCCAAATCTCGATACCCACCACCGCCGCCGAACATGTCGCTGTCAAAGTCTTGCAGATTCGTGGGCGATACCACCGAAGGAATTGTTTTTACAGTCACACCATCTGTTGTCCACTTTGTGTGCCCATATCCAGCATCTAGTCCAATAATCATGTCCTGACCTCCTGTTTTAGCTCATAAATTTACGAGTTTGAGATTGCGCAACCGACATTTATAGGTTTGCGACTCTCAAACTCGTAAATTTTTCAGTCTCAATGCGTGTTACAGCGTGTTCGTGGTAATGAGTTTGGTAAGTTCTGTCTGTACTGCGGTAGTAATGGTAGTAAACAGAGTCCCCAATGTGGCATTGTTTTGAACGAATACGAACAGCAGCCCAATGACGATACCCAAGTCCATCAACTGATTCCAGCCAAAAACGGTCTTGTTCGGTCTGCGCGTCAAATACCATACATAGAGGCGCAGGGACAGCCTATTGAGCTTATTCATCTTCGTTGTCCTCCCCCTCGTCCTCATCCTCGACATCCAAGGATTTCAAAATCTTGTACTGTCTCACCATAGCTACAACCGCCGCCGCTACAATCAATAGCGCAATCCATGCGCCCTTAATCGCACCCCACAAGCCAAACACGACTACACATGCCATCAGGACTTCTTCAACCCAAATCAAACCTTTGTTGTTTTTCGACATACCGCCCACCCTTTCAAGTCAAAATAAAAGCCCCCATCTATAGTGATGAGGGCTTGTGGGACAATTTTTTTCTAAAGTCCGAAAATGCTGTGGACGCTGAAATAAGCCATTGCGATCCTGTATACAAAATATCCAGCAAACACCAACATGTACACAAACGCGCCAGCCGTATACATACGCATTCGATTTTCAGTCACAGCCTTACGTTTGTCAACAAAATCTTGCATTTTTGAGGTTTCATCCTTGACTTGCGCCCCCACTAGCTCCACTAATGCTGCCGTAGAATTTCGATCTGCAACCCGCACAACTTGGATAAAATTTGTCAATTCCGCAACCCTGAATTCATGTTGCAAATCCAACAAAGATTCTGACAGCCCTCGCATGCGTCCCTCTTTCAAGCGTCTGCGGAACACTTCGCCAAAATCGCCCTGTGCCTCTCTGGAAATAATCCGCAGCGATTCCTCGAATGGCGTACCCTGCTGCAAGAGCGACACATACCGCCGCTTTAGACCGCGTATCTGCTCGGCTGCGTTCAACCGCCGTGTCTGAATTTGCCCCAGCCACCTGCGCCACGGCATGGTCACAACTGCGATTGTCAGAATCAGGAGAAATATAGGTGAAGATTTTGTCGCCCACATATCTAAAATTCCCATACCAGCCACGATCAGTAACTGCATGAGGATAACGTCGATGGCGTTCAACCCGCCCGGTCGCCCCGCTGACGTGAGAATCCTTTCGAGAGGGACTAACCAGTCCTTCGGAATTACCGCTTCGATGTAGTTGTAAACCAGCGTCTTGATCCGCTTCAAAACTGACTTCTCGGTGCTCTTCCGATACGCCAGTTTGACGCGGTAAAACGTGTCACCTACATACGGATCGAATCGAGCGACGACTCGCCAGCCTAGCCAAACTGCCAGTAGTGGTAACAAGAGAAAAAGTGTGTAGATCATAGTTTGTGCCACCTTCCCAATACACCCCTTGGCGGCAGTGAATAGTCGTACTCGCCAAGAATAGCCTCTAGTTCTTGCAGTCCTGACGGTCCTAAAGCCGCCGCTGTCGTCGCCAGCATGTCGTATACGACTGTCCGATTGACTCGCCCTGACAGAAACTTGGCTGCTTCCTGCTCTGTAAACTCGTACTGCCGACAAAACGAGCTGTATATGCTCTGCGTGGTTTTCATGTGCGCAGCCCCTGCTTGTGTGCGACATAGCAGCCCAGATTTTTCGCATTCTGGGCATATTCAAGCTGCTCTGACATGCCCGCGAAGTCTACAAATCGACTGCTCATGATCCGCTCGTGCCAAAATGCCAGTGCCGCTTGATCGTAAATAGCCTCCATCTTCTGAATGGATTCCAGTGCAGCTTCGAACCCCGCCAGCGTGTACACGCCCTCCACACCTTTCAGGTTCAGCGTGACCGTAGGATTACCAAAAACGACTAGTGATGCCATTTTTAAGTCATTGTCCAATACGCGTTTCAACTTCTGGACATGCGTTCGATTTTGTAGGACCGGGCTGTAGAACTGCCGCGTGTAGCAATATCTGCCATTCGGTAGGTAACTCCAATTGCGCTCTGACTCGCCACCCCAAACCATTCCCGCCCAGTGCTTCGTCTCAACGACAATTAAACCTTGTGGAGTCAATGCCAGATGATCAATTTGGAACGGATTCCCTCGCTCATCCCGGAAATAGACGTTGTTGTACGTCCGCAAGGCATCGCTCTGCAAATATCTTCGAATGGAAGCGGCAACGATCTGCTCACCTACCTGCCCAATTTTTACAGTTGTGTCTTTGTGTGGTCGTCGTCTGCTCATTAAAATGCCCCCTCTCTTATGAAAGAGAAGGGGCTGGTAGGACAATTTAGGCTCGTAACAGACTTATGATGCTTTCCTTCCACCGTATCATATATTTGGTGGTTTCCACGCCGCGTGTTGCATGATTGATCTGTACAGGCATGAGTCGTGCGTAAGGCTGTCCTTTTTCCGTCAGCGTCCATTCCTTCTCGACGGTCCGCACCTGAAAGCCCAACGTTTCCAAGAGCGCGTTGACCTTTACCGCAGACAAGGGCGGGTCCAGTCGCTTGCCAATATCGGTGGGTGTGTAGGTGGTGTCCGTACCCTCTTCACGGATTTGACGCTTGAATGAGGACAAGTCTGTGCCAAACTCTTTTTCCGTATCCTCCATAGCGATAAGTGAAGCCATTGCAGGAGTCAGCCCAATCATGATACCAATCTGTGTTTTCTGCTTGATGGCATTGCGAACAGCACCCCAAGCCATGCGGTGACTCGTTTTCGTCAACGCTTTTTGAATCACCTGCGGGGCTTCGGCTCTCGCGGTTTCTTCAACGTTCAGCAAGTAGTTACGCACGGTTTTGGCAATCTCGCTGTCACGTAAGAGCATGCCGATTCGTAGGAGAGCACGGCGGGGAATGAGTGTGAGTGACGCTGTGTTTTTGGGAATCACACCCACTTCCTTAAAGGAATTCAGTTCATCACCTGTTAGAAGTCTCAACTTATCCTCTTCAAGCTCCAAGCGGTTATCATAAATCAGGCTGACGATTGCCTGTTTACCAACCTCGTAATAATTTGCAGCCATTTCAACCGTTACATTCAACCCATCAGGTAATGTGGCTAAGGCTTTCACGCGTTCCAACACATCTACCTGTGTCGCCAACCGATCACGCATGGTACGATCCTCGAACAATTCTTGTTCCTTGTTCACCAAGTTGAGCATAAAAACACCCCTCTCTATGTTAGAAAGGGGTCGGGTAGGACAAATTTAGGCGTTCAGGTAGTTGTAAATCGTCATTCTGCTGACTCTTAATTCCTGCGCCAATGCTGTGACCGACTCGCCATTTGCCAATCTTTGCCTTATCGTTAGAACCTGTGGCTTGGTCAAAACACGTTTGCGACCCTTGTATGCGCCACGCTTTTTCGCAAGCTCGATACCTTCACGTTGACGTTCACGATTTATCGCCCTCTCGAACTCGGCAAACATGCCTGTCATCGTTAGAAACATCGTTTTCCAAGGTGAGTCGGTTGTGTCAAAAACCAGATTCTCTTTCAAAAATTCAACCCTCACACCACGCCCTGTCAGATCAAACACCAACTTGCGTAGGTCATCCAGATTCCTCGCTAGGCGGTCGATGCTATGCACGGTCACCGTGTCCCCTTCGCGGACGTATTGCAACATGGCTTGAAGCTGCGGACGATCTGTATTCTTACCAGATTTTGCCTCGCTGAAAACCTTATCCAGTGACACACCATCAAGCTGCCTTTCTCGATTTTGCTCGTCTGTACTAACCCTGATATATCCAACCCTTTGACCAGCCATTGAAAATTTCCCCTTTGTCTATTTAGATTCTAAAACCTGCTTTACAACTTGTTTCCGACCGACTTTTTCGCGTAAAATGGCGTACCCTTTGCTAGTTTCCTACCTCTAACTGGGGAGTGCCCCAGTTTGACTATGGGAAGAGATACCAGAATACTAACAGGCTACCGACCATGAGGGCAGGTGCAAACGCCATTGAAAACCCGCGTCTTGCTCGAATGATTCGCGCCAGTAGCTGCAATACGAGTGCGAGAATCAGGATCGAGAGCATGTTCCCCGCACCTACAAAAGCCGCCATCATAGCCAAAAGTTTGATGTCACCTGCACCGACCGGGGCAACACGCCAGAGGGCAAAGCCGATTATGAGGCACAATGCCCAGACTGCAAGCGTAACTCCTAAACCATAAAGCCCCTGCCAAGCGGTATGCTCGACAAGGGCAATCAGGACACCCGCTCTGACAAGGCGGTTGGGGATGATCTGCCATCTGTAATCCGTGATGGCGGCGACCAGAACGACAGCAAGCATGGAAAGCCAGAGTATGTTGATCATACTTTAGGCTTCGCGGATGCAGTTTTTCTCGCGAACAACAAGAGGATGACATAGCCCAGCAAGCCAACACCGAAGATCAGGTTTTGGGTGAGATTGGTAGCTAGGTAGCCATTGATTGCTCCAGCAAACATGGCGTATAACGCGACCGGGGCAAGCGATATAGCCACCAGAAGTTTCATCGCCTCATCGCGCTGCTGCCTCATGACGCGCTCGTATTTTTTTCGATGGTTGATCTCCGCGAGGGTCTCCTGCATGTACGTTTGTAGGCTAGACGCTTGCTCGTAATTGGCGATTAGACCGTAGAGCACATAGCTAAAAAATTTGCTTGGTGTTGTCTCGGCTGTATATTTAAGCCAATCGACCACGCCAAATTGTCCAGACTCGACTTGGTATTTGCCTCTTTCAAAAACCGTAACAATTGATCCTTCGACCTCCGAACCTACTTCGCGCACCCATTGCTCAACGGTTGCGCCAGTTTTAAAAATTCCAGCCCCATACTCCAAGGCTTGTACCACGCCAGCCTCGTAACGATCCAGCCAGCGTTCTTTCCACGCTTCAGATATCAGGTACGGAAGAACACCGCCACCGATTGCTCCAATAAATGGTGTGGCATGCAGCATGGCGACTGCAATATAAATCCCGGCGACAACCGATCCAATGGTGATGTAGGTCAGCTGCCTCTTGGCGGTGAACAGGTTATGCAGCGACTGCATACCCTTGCCTCGCTTGCGTTTAACGCCAAGCCGCTTCTGCAAACGCGCGACCGGGGCTGTTTTGAAGTGCTCGAAGGTCAGATATGCAACGATCATCAACGCGGGCACCAAGATAAATAACATCTGAATCATACGGTCCACCCCCAAGATTTCGGTATTTCGATACCAGCGTCAAACATTTCCTGAATGAACGCGTCTGTAGGACCATTGAATTCGAAGTACCCAGCCACTGTGCCGTCCTCGTTGATTCCGACCTGATGATATTGCGCGACCGTATGCAGCGTCTGATTAGGCAAAAGTTGCACCACTTCGTCAATCATACGAGCAATGCCATCTGGTTTCTTGACCGCCTCGGCATGGATGAGCGTGTGTACCTGCCGAAACAGGATATCTCGAACCATGTCACGTGGCGGGTGGGATTCATGATTGGCGGCAAAATTGATCACCACATCAATGGCATCACGGCACGAGTTTGCGTGGACCGTCGTGGAAGATCCACTGTGTCCGCTCTGTATGGCGCGAAGGAACGTGTAAGCCAGTGTGTCCCGCAGTTCTGCAATGAAAATGCGGTCAGGGTACATTCTCAACGTAGCTTTCATCGCATCAGACAAATCGAAAACACCCTCACGCTGGACAATACGGATCGCGTGATCGGTGTTCTGCGGTTGCAGCTCTGGCGCCTCTTCTAACACGATGAGCAGTGTGCCATCTGGAATTTCTGCGGTCAGGGCATTTGCGAGACTGGATTTTCCACTATTGTGATGAACGATAAACTGACCATCTAAATAAAGATGATCTCCGTCCAATTCCCAACCGTAATAGTTGCCATAGCCTACATCTTCAAGGGTAAAACCAGTCACTAGCACATCTTTTTTCTGCTGCCTCACAGTCCCCTTTTTACGCGCGACTTTGCAGGGGATTTGTTCACAATTGCCACTAACACATAATCTAAAATATTGTCCGACAAACTTCGTGCCATCTGATCTAGTAAACCCCTTGTTACACTTACTAATACTCGTACTAAAGCCTAAACTACGGCTCAAAAACTGTATGTCTGTAGCTAACTGCTCCGATTTCGTAATGTAGTCATACCCGCCGCCACCCCAACTACCGTCTGTGTCTAGAAGCCCTGCCAACAATTCTAGTCTTTGCTGTCGTGATGCAGTTTTGTAGATGGTAGGGATAAACTTATCTCCTGCGTGAGTTCCATAAAGCCCTAATGCTTTTAGATCATAGATCAAATTGTTCTTGTGATACTCACCTTTCACATCGGAACAGATATAGTAATCACGGCTAGTGCCATATCCGTTTACCCTTACATGTAACCCTCTTATTCTTGCTTCGTCATACACACGTTGAATAATCTCTGGATCAGGACTGCACATAGCGACCCTGTGATTACCTATCGAACCGTCCCCCAATAATAAACCTAAAAAGTAAGGCTCGATTAGTAAGTTTTTTGACGCAAATTCGATGTCTGTACGCCATAATTTGTGCAGATGCTTGAATTTTTTGTGCTGCCCGCGATACTCCGCAATCGTTATACTTCGCGTCTTGCGCGTGTCTCCAACCTCTTTAGGCGTTGTTTTAAGTGATAAAACATGCCCCTCGTTCACAACGAACGGTTCACCCTTGTTTGGTATCACTCTTACCATCCGATCCACGCCACGGTGCAGGTCAACCACCGTTCTTGGTGTACTATCTGATCCCATTAACTGATCGCCTAACTGCACATCAGCAGCACGTTTTGTTGATCCGTCAAACATCAAGATCGGTGCATCGGCATCATGGCAGCCTGTGCCTCCACTGATGACGTGGTTTTTCGCCATTTGAACGATGATTTTTAAATAGTCGATGGTGGCAGGATCAAGGCTGCGACCATCATACTGCGTGTACAGCGTCTTGCGTGTGTACGACTTTTTGACCTCGCGCAAGTCTGAAAACTGCGGTACGGCTGCCAGTGAAGGTGATCGTGCTGTCAGGTCGCCAAGCGTAAAGGCATTGGTAAATCTCCGCATGGTGATAATCACGCAGGGCACAAAATGGTACGACATTTCACCGTTCGCATCACGTCGAAATGTTGAATAGCCTGACACGCCAGTGATCACGTGCATTCTCTCACCATTTGGAAACACCGCATCCATGCTCACTTTCGCAGCGTCATAATGCTGTCCAAACTGCGCCAAATGGCGATTCAACCATGTCATGACATGCCCATAGTCCCTAAACCCTGCGCCATCGTAAACCCGGCGACCAGCGGCACTGCTGTACGTGATGATCTGTGTTTCTCGGTTGTCTGTTGGTACGAAAACCTGCATGTCTGATATTTTTGAATCGTTCCACAACGATTGCAGCGGTCCGAAGCTAAACATGTCATCCAAGAGTGACACTACGATTGAGCGTCTGACCTTGATTGGGATGTCTTTATGAGTGGCGATCAGAGTCGATAACTGCGCTTCGCGAGTTGCCCGGCTTACCTCCGATTGTGTGCCCTCCTTGTTGGTTATTTCTTGAAGTTCGCGTAATACCACTTCTTGCCATTTGAATAAGTCATTATCCGTCAAATCGACTTGATTAATTGCTGCCCATTCGTCACGGCTTTGATCCCAAAAATCATCGGTTTTAGGCATAAAAATAGCCCCCTTTTCTCTATTGGAGAAGGGGGCTGTAGGACAAATTATGCGGTTATGCGTTCCAATCTTCTGGATTGAAATCTGCACCATTAGGGTTTAAATATCCGTTCATGCCGTCTCGATCTCGATGCCAAGTTACGGTGATCACGTAATACGTTTTACCATATTTCTCCACGAATTCTTGGGCGATTTCTTCGGCGCGGGATTCATTACTAGTGTACTTTTCCTCAATTAAGACATCCTCGCCAGATTCAATATCGGTAACAGAGATAGTAAAGTTCGTCATGGGTATAACCTCCGTATTTGTGGTGGCTTAAAGCCAGTTTTCTGCGTACTCCCCATCGTCGGTTTCGTCAGGATTGATGTAACCAGTGTAGCCATCAGATTCCCTAAAAAATTCCACGGTCAGGCGATAGTTTGAATCCTTATACTTTTCAGCGAGTTGCTTCGCCAACTCTCTTGCGCGGGATTCGTGAGTTGGATACTTTGTTTCTATTACGCTGTAATTCTCTGGATCTTCTATGTCCTCCACGGATATTGTGTAATTCGTCATGCGTCTGACCTCCTTGTATTGTGCCTCACATCTTGTGGGGCAGGTAGGACAAAAATCGTTACCAGATCTGATAAAATGTAAGTGTGTAATACAACTGCATCGGCTGTGGCTGTACGGATGTCCATGTGCCGCCAGTCCATGTGGGAATCGAGATGGGCAGCTCCAAGGCATAATCCACGGTTAATTGATCATAGCCTGCGTTGCCCGGGTCGCCGCCAAGATATAGTGCTAGATCGCCGGGCGAAGTCTCTTGCCCAAGAGTCGGTGGTACTGAAACCACGTCACTTCCTGCATTCGCGACTGGTAGCGTATTTCCAAATGCTTGGGCTGCCTCGGTGGCGTAACCTACGTTCGTTGCAGGATCGATGCCGTTGAGCGTGGTGCTGTACGCATGGGCGAGATTTACAATTGTGACAGTTGCTATGAATGATTTGAGCAACATTGAAAAGATGCCCAACAGCAGGTCCAGTCCGTATGCAGCGATGATCCCGGCGATCAGGTCTGGGACAAACCCGCCCAGTGCACCTTTCTGTTCCTTGATAAATCGTGACTTCTTCATGTGATCATCTGCCCTTCCATCAGTGAAGGGCAGGTGGGACTATTTAGTGATTGGCAATGGTCCCAATAGCATCGAGCAGAGTTTGCAGATATAAATAATCAATCTGATCACTAAAAATTTGATGTTGTGTATACAGAAACTGTAAAGCTGCTTTTACTATTTCTGTTTTGGGTTGCTGTAAAAGAGGTAATATATTCTGGTAAAGGGCAAGTAGCTGCAAATCCGCATCAAACCCATCCGGGCGTGGATCTTGATCCATCGAATAGAGTTGATTAAGTGCGATATTCAGCGCGTCAGCAAAATGCGAGCAATTTGGCAACATTTTGAGTTTGTTGGCTACCTTTTGCAACTGTTGTGTGCAAGAGTCAGGTGTCCCTACGCGGTCAGGCGACTTTTCTCGTCCCAGCAGTTTAAAAAGCTGATCCTCTATTTCTGATTTTTGTACACAAACCTCATGGTATTTCTGTAAGGCATTTTTCAGTGCCTGTTTATCTTCCATCCTCTATCGCCCCCAAATTTTAAATATACCTACACTTTCCCCGCCTCTCACCAGTCAAGAGGCGGGGAGACATTTCATCGTCTTAGCATGTCTTTAAGCTCGTCAAGTGTCCATGCTGCGCCTGTCTCATTGATGTTTTCTGCCACCGATCCAGCCGCCCCTTGTCCAAGCAACTTCTCGATTTCCCCGACCTTGAACATGATCTTCGAACGTTTGTAAAACTCCACTGTGCCCGCCATGAGAGGGCTATAAAAGAGTGTGAATTCACTTGGTTGCCCACTGCGTAAGATACGACCTTCGCGCTGGGTAATGGATTTGGGAACCCACGGTTGATCCATGTGGATCATTGTGTGCCCACCTGTTTGTAGGTTGATACCCTCTTCTCCTGCGCTGGTAGACAGTACAACTCGAATGGCTCCAGTACCAAAGTCACTGACAATCTTTGTTCGCTTTTCAGGTGCTACCTCACCACTTATCGTTCCTATCTGTGAGGCATCCAAGCCTTGATTGATGAGTGCTTTGTTGATCTTCCGTAGCACCAATTTTGATTCAGCAAATACGACAATACCACGATTTTCAGCATCTTCTAAATGATCTGAAATCACGTTGACAGCCCATTCCTCCTTGACCGATAGCCTGTCCATGTCCACTGTCGCCTCATCCTCAAGCAAGTCCACATCGTTGGCGATCTGCTCTAACCGTTTCATCTGCGCCAACACATTCGCGGCGTTCTGGCGATAGGTTGTTGAGTCCATAGCGTCCAATTTGTGCATCAAATCGCTTGCCATCGCATCGTAAATCTTGCACTGCTCCGCTGACATGGACAGTTCTTGCGTGACATAACGCGTGCTCGGTAGGCTGATCTGCACGTCAGGGCTGTTATGTTGGCGCAAGATCACAGTATCCTGCATTTCGTTGCGCAAACTCTTATGATTCCTCAAACGCACCGGAACACGTGCGCCTCTGTAACCTCTCTCAAAAACCACGTACTTGCGTCCAAAGTCTAGCCATGACCCTATCGGATGCACGTGAGAGAGCATGGTGTAAGTCTCCTGCGGTTGCGCGTTTGGGAATGGTGTTGCAGTCAGTAACCACATATATTTTCTATCGTTTGTAAGCGTCTGGAATGCCTGTGTTTGCTGGGCTTTATAGTTTTTGACCTTATGTGCCTCGTCTGCAATGACCACAGCATTTACTGCCAAAGCGGTGATCTGCGTTTTATATTTTGCGCTGCGTAGCATTTCATAATGTAAGATTACATAGTCTGCTATCTGCGCCGCCTCGAACGCCTTTTTGAGTCTGACAGGGGTTGAATTGTCCAGAACGACAGCCGTTCTGCCACTGAATTTAGCGATCTCTGATGCCCATTGAAATTTAACAGAATTCGGTGCAATGATCAGAACACGTGAGACCTCTTTTTGATCTAAAAGAACGTTTGCGGCTGCAATTGCGGTGGGTGTTTTGCCTAGACCGACCGCAAACCCTAGAACGGTGGTCTTATATTTCAAGAGGAAGTTGACCCCTGCGTTTTGATAAGCATACAGTACAACATGCTTGGCTTGCATGTCCTGCGGTAGTACACCATCCCACACCAATCGCGCACGTTCTGCAGCTTCATCCGCAGCTTGTTGTTCTATCTTTGCCAACTGCTGCTCCTTTGTCGCCCGCACACTTGCTTTGACAGTAACATGTTTAAAAAGTCGAATTGCTTTTTTAAAGTAGTTGATGCCTATTACCCATCGTTTAGTCTCGCCATCAAACTGCGCATTGAGGTGTTCCTTTAGATAATCCTTATCCCCAAAATTAGAGACTAAGGTTATCTGGTTGCCTGTGACGCTGTGCAAAATCAACGAATTACTTTTGACGGTAGGACGATCAAACTTATCTCGTGCATCCCTAGCACCTCCATTTTTTAAGATATCGCCGCTGTCGGCAACTGTGATGCCGCTTGACTGCAACTGCATCAATAATACGTCTTGAGTTGATACACTCATTTTTGTCTCACTCCTTCTTGGTGATCCCATGAGTCTGGCAGGACTCATGGGATCTTTTTAACTTAATAGCTACAATCTTCGTTCCCTCTTTTCCCAGTTGTTTTTGTCTACATTCATAGCCTACAACATGCTCAAAAGCCTGTCAACCCGCGTCAACACTGCAAAGTGGGCGACAAACTTCCAATTCCGGTGCGCTTGATAACTGGAATTTTACATAGGAAAACGGCTTGATTTATGCTCATTAGAAGATGTTACGATGATTAGAGTTCGTTACCAACGATTAGCGGTTGATTCGTGAGAGTTGGGTGATTTAAGGAGAGTTGAGATTTTTCATGTGATTAGACTTGATTATTAAGAGTTACAACTCATTTGACGCTGACATGCGGCGATATTATGATGAGGATACGAGTATGGCGTTACCCCCTGTGATATCGCGAAAAACGCCTGTACTGGGGAAAATGACAGCTTCTGGCTCAAAGTTTATTTTTAAAGTCGCCATGATCGCCTTGAAGCCGTTCGAGCACCCGGCATAGGCAATCATCTGCCCGGTGCTTCTAAGATCGTTCTAGGGGCATCCTCGCGTACCTAGAACCCCCTACAGCCCCAAACCCCCTCTCACATAAACCCTCAAAAATCAGCCATTTCGATTTTAAGGCATCTAGCAGCCTCGCAGGACGTTTGTACCCGCCCGCCGCGACTAACTATCACGGGCGCATTTCAAATCGTTCTGGAGGCATCCTGTGAGGTCATGTGGCTATGTGGTGTGGTTGGAATGGGGTAGGTGAGTCAGGCTTGGGTAGGTGAGTATGGCATACAATTCCATAGAAGGTTCGTATTTAGGAAGCACGTCAGGGCTAGAGGCTCTAAGTCAGGGGTACGTCAGGGCTAAGTCATACCATTTTTTCAGTAGTGACGTGGCTTCGTCAATACGTCACCCTTCTCTCTTCTATTTGCTACTATAGAGGAGAGAAGAAAAGAAGGGATATATGTAGTATAGGAATAAAGCTATCCCTGACGTGTGACGTAAAACGCCGCAACCCGCACTGTTACTGGCGTAGAGGCGATTTCAAAGGGTGACGTAAAGCCCTCAACCCCTGACGTAACTATGACAAGCATATCCTACATATCCTAAATACTAGGACGGACTAGTCTACAGTTCCCATATCCTAGATTGTAGAACATAGAACCATGTACTAGCTTTCTGTCCTAAATACTAGGACGGACTAGTCTACAGTTTCCAGTTTTCGGAGGGTAGAAGGTCGGAAAACTTGGATCTATTGAGCTGGTTGTGTATGATTACTCATGTCCAGCCACATAGATACGAGAAAAAGCCCCCCCCCCTTCTGTCGTTGATGGCAGAGGGGGGGGCTGGAGGTTAGGAAAGCGTTCCGGGCAGACTGGACGAGATCGTGTCCGTAATCGTCCCGCCGTTGTTGACGGTCTTACCAAACGTATCGATCAAATGATTTATGGCATTTTCTTGCACTGCTACCACTGCCGTTCCAGTCAAAGTGTCATACGATCCAGCAGGTGTCAGGCTGTTGACTGCACCCGGTGTAAACGTAGCGGTAATGGGCTGACCACTTGGTGTCCATGCTTGATTCTGCATCGACCATTCCTGATTGGCAATATTCTCGGCATCAACAACGTTAATCACCTGCGCCGATCCAATGCCACCGCCACCACCCACCACCTGCGTGATGCCCGCACTCGTGGCGTTCTTTAATGCTGTATTCGTCCACATCTGATCGAACGCCAAGCCACCAACCGTAAACTGCACGATGACAGCCAACGAAAATAGGAACATCCCCAAGTAGTAAATCGGTAAAGTCAAAAATCCCATGCCCTCAACCCCTTTCAGTGCTATAAAACTAGCATCTTAGGTGCAAGCCATCGACAAATATCCGCGACTCACACCTAAGATGCCAAATTTCTCACTAGCTATGCCACGTCACGGTCGATTTAGAGGTGCTTGTGATGCCCTGACCGCCGTTGTTGCCCCACGGTTTTGCCCATGTGTCTACCCACGTATTGATCTGCGGGTGCTCGAATGTGCCACTGCCACTGGTGACGGTGTATGTCGGTTGTACCCACCATTGCGGCGATCCTAACTGTGGATAGTCAGAATTGCTCACATTCGGTTGAAAGAGTACCCCGCCATTGTGTTCAGCATCGAACGCATGGACGGTCGGATAGCCTTGCAAGCTATCGTCCCCACCGTATGGAGGGGCTGGCATTGGCGCGTCACTGTACCACGTGCCCGGCAGCATGCTGTTTGGTGTCAAGCCATGCGTGTTGGTGTTGCCTAAACCTGTCGTGATCGGTACTTGCGAATAATCCACACCCTCAAGACTGCCGCCCGGTATCCAGCCGCCATAACTTGCCCATACTGGCTGCGTCCAGCTCATACCTGAACCTGCAGGAGTGATCGGTGTATCGCCGTTGCCAAATGTGCCGCTTGCACTCACATTGACTGTACTCGGATTCCACCAGTACGTCTCACCACGTGGGATCGAGAGACTCGCGCTCTCTGTTTCAACAACCCCCACGTTCCGATAAAGATACTCGGTATTATAAACTGGCGTGTAGCCGTCCCAATTCCAATACCCACCACCAAACCAGAATGACACCCAGTACCAGTGCGGTTGCCATGATCCGATGTAGGTTTTGCGGTAAAGCATGTCGCCATCTGTCTTGACCTGCCCCTGCACGGAGAACGAGGCGGGACGTGTCGTGGCGTTGAATTCAATTGTGAAATTGTTCCACCAGTTCGCAGTCTGTGTGTCGCTCACGCCACCACCGTTTTGCTGATTGGTGTAGTACGCGCTTGTGGTGGCTGCGGGGCTGCTATTGATGGCTTGTTCAGGGATTGGATGCTCTTTCCAAGCTGTGCCCAAAACCGTGTGCATCGTGGCTGTGTCAACGCTCGGATATGTCACGCCCTCGTTGACATTAAACATGCCCGGCGACAAAAACCGCCATTCTGTATAGCCCGGCAGAACACTACTAGGGTCACTCACAGCCGTAAGCGCGGATGGCGGCGTAGGCAAGGCGGCTGGTGCTGCTGGAAATGACACTGTGACTTCGGCATTCGAACCGTCTGATGCCGCTGTACTGCCTTGGAACACGTAGTTACCAGTATCGCCATTTTGTGGATATGCTTCAACAACTGCATTGTTCATGCCTGTGCTGATCCACGCGGTTGGGTGTGCTGTCTTGTAGTTCGTCAACCACGTATCCAGCGTTCCGGTTGGGATCGTGATTGCACCTGTTACCGGATTACCTGCCGCATTGTAGGTCGAGACACTGCCTACATCGTTCCGAAACGCGCCACCGTTGAGATTGATGTTGAAGTCGATTTTGTCAGTGTTCCCGGCATCTTTCGACAGGTTATTTGCACCGATTGAGAGCGTCAGACCTGTGCTGAATGCGGTCGGACTCGTGCTTGTGTAGTCACTGCCGAACGTCAAATATTCACCCTGATTCACCCAAAGTTCCAATCCTTGATTGGTTGCTAAGGTCAGGGTGGGCAAGACTGTGCCTAAATCAGTGCCTAAGTTCAGTTCGGATGGCGTTGACAGCGGTGTGCCACCGGATGTGCCGAAACTTGGAAGCCAACTGCCGTGTGTACCGTCGAAAAGATAGCCATTCGATGGGTCAGGTCCGATCTGGTCGATACCGCCCTCCTGATCTGCCAAATACATGTTTAAGGATGCGGAAATTTCAGGTGAGCCAATTGGGTAGAGTTGCCCTGTAGTACCAGCACTCTTGTATTGATTAACCAATCCATCTGTCAAATCGACGGTTGCGTAGCCAATCATGCCCCTGTCCGTAAATGGTACGATGTATTGACCGTTTGCATAGCCAGACTCGGACAAGTCGGACGTTTGACTGTCACCTATGCTCGCGTGCTGCTGTAGGATTGAGATAGTACCACCGGGATTAATCGTACCTAGAAGCACATCCCCCTCGGTGTCGTTCCATGCGACATGCCCCTTGGATGTCGCAACCGGAGAGGCTACCGAAGGAACTCCGGGATAAGGATTCGCTGCATACTGCGCCAAACCTGTAACCGGATCAATCAAAAACAACGTTCCAGTACCTGACTGCCCACCAAAACTCGCATTGTTGGCATCATACGCGCCTGTTACCGCAATGTAGGGTGTACCATTCGTGGCAGTAACAAGCGCAGGTGAGGCATCAAATCGGACACCAAAGTTGTGACTATATACGACAGCCATTGTGTTTGGATCAATTGCGTATAGCCAGCCGTTCTGCGTACTAATCCAAACCGTGTCAACTGACAAACCAGACTGTGTGGCTGTCAGGTAGAGCGGATATGATACGACTTGGTTGTAATTCTTACCTCCGTTAAGCGTTCCTGTCCCGCCAATGCTGACCGCCATACTCGACAACGTGCCACCTGCCACGCTGAATCGATAAAACTTAGTGCCCGCCGCTAGATAAGCATCGTTGTTATTTGGATCATAGACAGGTGATGAGTTCGACACGTTCGGAATCTGATTGATGCCTATGACGGTAGGCTTTCCACCTACCCAATGGCTGGTGTCATAGGCAATCATATAGCCTTGCCCCTGAAAGTTGTTCGAGGCTGTACCTGCCGACACCGGATAAAACAGGACGCTCCCCGCGCCAATCGCGGTACTGCTACTGCCCAAGCTACTGACTGTCAGCCCTGTTTTGGGATCGGTTGCGGAGGTCAGTGCGGCTTCTTTTGCCCAAGGATACGCGTCTGCAATGCTGTTGGCGTGTGTGCGTTGTGCGTTATCGCCAAACATGACCACCGGACTTGCTGCAAAAGCGGTGGTCATGGTAAGCGTCACGGCGACTGCGGCTATACTGGTCAATACTCGTTTTTTCATGAGTTTTACCCCTCTCTCCACACAAATAAAAACCCTTCTTTTGGAAGGGTAAGACTGAATGATTGACTGATTGCTTTTAGAGAGAATAGTTAGGCTTTTGGAAAACCTGACTTGTGATTGGATGTGAGACTTCTGTCCCCGGCTTCACTTTTTGCATATCCCCACCCGGAATCACGAGGAAACCTTTACCGGGCATTACTACTCGAAACGTATGCGTTTTGCCATTCCAACTCGCTGGCATGCCATGCTCAACGAAAACCTGTTCGGCATAATACAGCCCGAAAAACGTAGTCTTTACGCCTGTGCTGGGGTCTCTCAACACAAAACTCGGTACGCCACTTTCGATAACGCCAGTACGATAGTACATACCTTTTTCGATAGTAATTTCGTCCTTACCGTGCTTGCCGTGGATGTTGATCGGACCGCTAAAGTTTGTCAACAAATGCCAAGTCGTACCATTCCATGTATTTCTGACATTCGCAGCTTTGAGCACTTGCATCAAGGGATAAATCGGTACAAACGTTGTCATTACGCCAGAATTGGGGTCTTTGGCTGCGAAGGTATATGCGGTGTACGCGGTCTTGTTGGTTTCGACAATGCTGGATTTCGTCAGCGTAAAGCCATCCTCGTGAACGACTGTCTGTGCTGCAAATGCAGGGGCTGCCATGCTTGCCAACATTGCAATAGTGCTAAGTGCCATGATTGATTTTTTCATGATTTATCATCCTCTCTAATTTTGGTGGGGCGTGTGGGACAAATTACTGTGCTGCAAGTGACAAGCCTACCCAAGCATATGACCTCTTCATACCATCACGTTGCCGCTTTGCACGTAAATGCGGCACGACTTGTACAAGCTGTCTCTTCAAGATTACCGCTGACAACTTTTGCAAGTTGTGCATTTCTGCGTAACCCGCCAAAAACTGAAAAAGCTCTGTTTTAGGGACTGAACCTTGCGGGTCAAGATAAATCGCTCGATGTGCCAGTGCGTGAGCCACCAGATTTTGTGTCTCTATTGTCACTTGTGGTGCTGCAAAATCAGATAGGTCATAACCAGTTTTTCCCTGCACGAACTTTATCGCAGATGCGTATGCAGTTGGTTTCGACTGTCCAAGCTGTCGATTGATTTTGGCTGTTTGCTCAACTAGGCGTAGCACTTTTGCTAAATCCACTTTATTGCTGCCTTGCTCTGCATCCAGCAAATAGGTACGAACTTGTTTTGCCACTTCACTGTCCCGCAAAAGCATGCCAATCCTCAAAATTGCTCGACGAGGAATGACTGTAAGACTTCCTGCTCTACTGGAAAATCCAGTCTCTGCTTTGAACTCAGAGAGTCGATCCCCAGTCAGAACCGTCAAGCCATCCTGCTCTAATTCCTCGCGATTGTTACGTATATGCCATACGATTGCCTCAACCCCAACCCCATAAAACTCCGAAACCATTTCCACCGTGGCATGAAGATCATCCGGTAAGAGCACCAGTGCCTTGACCTTATCTAGCACACTGACCCTGCCGATGTATTCATTGCGTACAGATTGGGACTCAACAAGTGCCAACTGATCCATCCAGCCCACCCCTTTCTAAATATTCCTAGTACCTATACTGTACCTCTTCACTTCATAATAGTCAAGCACCTGAACATAAAAAAGTCCCCCATTTAGGGGGACTCCTCACTTGCCCACGCCGCCGCTATTCGAAGTGCAGTCAGGACACGCTCTTTCGTCGCCTTGTCCTTGACACTGATCTCGCGTCCATCGATGATCACAGTGTCGCTTTGCCTCACCAATGCCGACAAATCTACATACGCCTCGCGTTGAAGCATCAAGTCTGCTACGTCCACATTGTACACGCCCGCTAACGCTGTCAATGTGCCAAGCTCTGCGGTGCGTCTGTGCCCATTCTCCAACTTTGAAAGCGTAGTTGGGTGCAGCCCCGAAAGCTTGGCGGCTTTTTCTAAGGATAGGTGCTTCATTTTGCGCAAGTCCCTTAAGGCTTGCATATCCAAAGCGGGTTCCTTCGGCATTTCTTTGGCAGAGACCACAAATTCATCCGTCGAGATTTGGAAGTATTCTGCAAGTTTTGTCAATATCGTGATGTTGGGGCTTTTGATCCGACCCTTTTCGATGCTAGAAATGTAAGATATTGTGCAACCCGCATGGTCTGCCAACTGCTTGAGCGTTGCGTGGCGGTCTGTGCGTAAGTCGCGAAGTTTCGTGCCGTTAAACTCCATCCTGCTCACCTTGACCCATCAATTCAGCTCGCTCCTCTGGACTGACTAGGACACCACCAAATATCGCCAGAATCTCGTCCATCGTTGGCACTCTGCGCGGATCATTCAAATCTTGTACAGCTTCAATTTTCTCCGTCATAAAAAAACCTCCCTAAGAATTTTATCTATCTTTAATATAGCACATCATTCAATTTTGGTCAACAAATTGGACAGAAAAAATAATCGCCGCAAGTGTAGTCATCACGGCGATTATTGGTAGCAAACCTTTGATGCGGTGCTACTTGACTGCACCCTTCAAATTTTTACCCGGCTTAAACTTGATCATTTTGTGCGCGGGGATGTCAATTTCCTCGCCAGTCTGCGGGTTTCGACCTTTACGCGCGACCTTCGCCACGGTTCCGAATGTACCAAATCCGACCAAGCCTACTTCGTCGCCAGATTTGATTGCTTCAATGATGACCTCAAGCGTTGCGTCCAGCACTGGAACGACTGCGGTTTGCTTGACTCCAGCCTTAATGGCAATTGCGCGTACTAACTCTTCCTTATTCATTTAATCCACAACCCTTCGAATTTTTAATGCCTACACAGCTTGCGGGGCGCGTAGGACAATTTTTTATTGTTTGCTATCCGTCCAGTTTCTGCGGGCGTTCTCGTATTCCTGCAATCTTTCGTCAAATGGAAGCCATTCTTTATAACCGCTCGGATCGGTCATGTTCGCTTCTGTGACCTCGACATAATCATCGTAAGTCACATCATCTGGAACGCGGAACTGACAGCCAAGGCACGGATTCTTCTTGGTGTTGTTGGCAAGGAACTGGGAACAGGTGCTCGTTGCTGGTTCGTGATATTTACAGCCCTGACAGCCCAAAACCAGATTTTCTTTCGGTTGTGTGAGGTGCGGAACCTTTTCGAAGATGCGATATTTTTCAGATTTTATGAAACTTTGCAAGACCGTGAATGGCGAAAACGCGTCCAAAATCAACGCATCATCATGGTTTTCCCAAGTGCAATGTCTGCTGTCAGGGTCATAGAGCAGCCCAATGGCACTGTAAACCTTGGAATACGTACCCAGCATAGCTAAGCGTTGCGACTCGCGCCACATTTGCTCTAAGCCGACCGTGAGCACGTCACTAAAGGTCATATCGTCCACTTGCTCCTTGGTGGCTTGAACGTACAAAGTCAGCGGATCGCAAGCTTCTAAGGTTACGCCGTTCTGCTGCACCAAATAGAAATCCATGCTTGGCAGTTTGCCTGAAACCGTGTCCACTGCTCGATACCTGTTTTCTTGAGTTTCATGCTTCTTTGTCATAACTGCAACCTCCATTTTTAAAATGTTGTAATACTGATACTATAACACTTCATTCAATTACTGTCAACACTAGATTGATCCGCGTTTGTAAAGCCATGCAGCCGCCTTGCGGTCCACCGGGTTGCCCAAGAAATCCAAGAAACGCCTGAATCCTAGTTCGGCTTTGGCTTCGCGGTTGGCAATATTCTGCTCCAAAGTGCTGGTATCCTGACCGTGACGAGCAGCCCACTGTAAGTCATCTTTTAGCCGTGCAGTTTGTACCGCCGTATAGCCGACCTGATTCGCGTAATCTGACAGTTTCGGTGTCGTGTTGTCTAGTGGACTGCTGTTTGTGATGGTTGCAGCTTGGTGCATCATGGCGTTGGCAACTACCACATTTGCCTGAATCTGCCTCGCATCTAGCGTCCCGTTTGGTGATCGAAATTCAACTCGCCCATCGTGCATCACGTTCAGCAAAGTCGCGTGATCCTCTTTTGTGATCTGATATTTTATTTCAGCCATTGTGGCATTCCCACCAAATGTGATATCGCCTAGCGTGCGCACGTAACCTGTGCCACGATGTACACCTGCCGTGCCCGCGCTGCGATATTTTTCACTGTCTGCGCCGCCCATACGATACAAAGCCGCCTCGTGTCCCAGTGCTGCTCTCGCCAATCTCTGCCAACTGAAAGCTCGACTATCGACCGGACCGCTACCAATATTTGTGTGACAGCCTGTATTGCCGTTGACCACTGCGCCGTGATACTTCGCGATTTCCAGTACTCTGCGTAGCTGCTCCCAATCTTCCGGGCGGTCTTGCAAGATTGGTGAGACAATTTCCAACCCACCATTTGTCAGCGATCCATCACGTGTAGGCATCCACATACCGCCAGCGGTGTGATAGCCCACGCGTTCGCTGTACTGTGACAGCCCTTCGTTGTACAGATCCCTCGCCACGCGATCCCAAGCACCACTAGACTCAAACTCCATTTCAATTTCCACGCCAAACGTATTTCCTGTACCACCCAAAATCGAACCATCTGTAACATATTCCCATTCTGCCTCTGCCGATGACATCAGTGAATCGTAGGCGGCTTGATCCTCTGTCATTCGAATACCGTCCCATGATCGATTCGTTTTCCAGACCGACAGAATCTGTGTTCTGGCAATGTCATCCGTGACATCAATCGCCGTAAAATTTGGGACAGCGACTGCTTGCGTATTGTTCTGAACCGCAGGTCTGGACTCGTTAAACGGTTCCATTGGTTGTGGTGCAGGAACTGGGCGGTTTTGAACAATGGCTAAGGCTTGGCGGTACGCTTGCATGTGGCGGCAACCATGCAGGAATTGCTCTGGATGCCTCACCGCACTTCGAAACTCGCGACAGTTGCAGGTATTAGCACTGGCTATGTGGTTGTAGCCTCTACCGGATGAGATAACGGTGGCTGTGTCTTCGTCAATCCACTCGACAACTATCGGTTGCGAGCCTCTGCGAGTCGGATCGGTTGGTATCTCGACTGCGGTTGCGCTCGGTCTGGACGACCTGCCGTGACGTGCGCGTTCGGTGTACGCAGTCCTTGCGCCGCGTTCGGCATAGAGTGTAAGTTCTTGTTCAGACAATCCGTACATCTGCTCGTAAGTCGTGCCACTTGGACGCTCGGCTTGCATCTGTGCCATTAGTGTAGCCGCTTGTGCTCGAACTTTTTTCACGCACACCGGACCGACCCCAAGCGTGATCGACACCGGGTTACGCAATACGCGGTGACATACCCTACAATTCACTGGCATTAAAAACACCCCTCTCTCCAATGAGAAGGGTGCGTGGGACAAATTCGCGTGTTACTCTGCGTTTTCGAGGTAGGTCTGTTTCGATATCTGCGTCAAATCCGCTATATCACAATCAAGTGTGTGTGCAACCATTTTAAGATGCCCCTGTGGTATGTCGGCTACGATATCTTGTGATAAATCATCAGAGTGCTCCGTGGTGATCTCCACATAGGCTACCGTGGGATTGCCTTGCTCGTCCTCTGCCAAGCCTAGACTGGCACTTACTTCCACATAACTGGTGTATTCTTTCATGGTCAACCTCTCCTTTTGTAGTAATGTCAGTAACTAGGCTCCTAAAAATCAAATGTATTTGCATGTAGCCAACAAATACTCATACTACAATTCCTAAGATGCGAGTTTTTAGCTCGATTTCTGAACACTGGCAAGGATTCTAGCCTCTGTCTCGGTGCAGTCTGCTGGATCGATGCCACCCAGCCGTTTCGCGGTCAATGTGTCAGCCGCTGTGATAAGTTCCTCGTCCGTGAGTTGAGCAAGTACCGTAGGGTCTGCATGTATAGCCTCCAGCAAGAATTTACGAGCCTGACTAAGCCGCCAATCATTGGTTATCATCGTGATCTACCTCCCTATTTTTGTCCCGCCACCAGCTGATTGCGACTGCGCCATCCGTATTAAAAACTGGCACTAGCTGCAACGTGCCGACCATCGCCAAGCCCAACATCCAAGCCCAAAATCCTACGTCCTGTCTTGCCAAACCGGAAACCATTGCCCCTGCGATCACCCCCCACTGTGCGCCTACACCCGCTAGTGCGATTAGTACGCCTTGCCACCAATGCGCCGGGGCAGCTTGCACCTCGCCTGTGATGGGTACTAGTCTTAAATCTAGAACCCCAATCTTGACGAGGCGTGGACCGAACCCCAGCCGAAACCTCGAAACCGGAACCCGCAAAATCGTTGCCATTACTGCATGTCCCAGTTCATGCACCGCCACTGATCCCACCAGTGCAGCGTCAAAAATCAAGAGGCTTACCACAATGACTCCTGATGAAATCTTTCGGCTGCGGGATCGAATCTCTTGTTGGGGGCTTGTCTCTGCAATAACTCTAGTGCGTCAAAATCGCTGTCAAAGCTCAACAAATCATCAATGCTGTACTTCGATTCCGCTAACTTTTTCAATTTTTCCAACCCGCGTTCCACCAGTGTTACTACTGTCTCTTTGGTTACGCCTGTGCTATCTGCTAGTTCTTGGTAAGTGTACTGACCTTGCACCCTTGCGAATACGTACAGCACATCACGAGACATTTTAGTCGTACTCACTAGATTGACCAAATCTTGATACAAACGTGGCGATTGCGATTGTGATGTACCCTCAAAAATCTCCGCGAATGCTACGTCTGCCGAACCGTCTTTTAATTTTTCGATGTAGTCGATTGGGTGATATTTCGAGTGGCTCACAGTGAGCAATGCAGACTCGGTTTCTATGTCATGCGGGACCATACAACCTGCATAGCTGCTGACTCTGGTGATGCTAAAGCTCATACTGTGCAGCATTGATTTTAACAACGTCCGATCATGCCTAAGCACTGCAATTGCCGCCATGCTTGCCTCGATGCCATCGACGATCTGCCATTGCTCATCTGATAACTGGCAACGTGGCAAGGTCTTCATAGCCTCCAACATGTTTTGGGCATTCTCCGTCACGTCCAATTCTGCATCTTGGTACGCGACAAACCACGTGGGCAAGGCTTTAGACAGCATAGACACTCGAATATTCTCGACCTCTAGTTTCTGACTTGCTATGTTTAATGCAATCGCTGAAACCAGTGATAAACGGCTTGTGTGGTACGACTTGAGCATGTCCTGCATGATTATAGCCCCCTCATGACCGCTAGTGCGGACAGAATATTTATCGAATGCTCATCCTCAATGACTAGTAAATGATGATCGTCTACACCAGCTATTTCCAGAGTGACGGAATCCCCAGTAATGGTGGAGATTGCCCCTCCTAAAAAATCGCCGTTGAAATGTTGGCTGTATAACAGGTCTAGTGCGTCTTGCGCGGGAAGATCAACGCTTGCACTGACACTCTCACTGTCTGCCGACACACGGACTGCCTCGCTTCCAACGGCTATTCCAACGGCAGGAAGGATCGCCGTTTTTGTCAATACCGCCCCAACTCTCGTCAACGCGCCTTGTAGTGCGGCTTTGGGGACAGTTGCAAGGACTTTCCTATTTTGTATCCTATCTTGAATAAGTGAGAAATCAGGAAATCCGACTTGATCTAGCAAGCGAACCGTGACCGTGACAGTCACCGCCGCCAGCCGAAAAATCACGTAACCGTCTACCACTTCGACCGCTACAGTGCCCTGCGAAGGTAGGTGGTCCAGCAATGTTTCGACTGCCGCGCCGGGCAGCAACATGTCAAGGTTTGTAGCTATGTCAATCTCTGCCTGTGCCTGACTGAACGCGCCAGCTTGCGCCGCTTGTGCGGTCAGTAGCCCTGCATGTGCTCGTACATGAATGCCTGTCAACGCCCGGCGCAGAGGGCTTGTAGCGACCGCATACCGAACGTTTTGCAGTACCATTGCCAGTGCTTGTGCATTGATCTCACCAACCTGCACACCGTTTGTGGGTCCGCGGCTAGGGTATTCATAAGCTGCAACCGTGTAACTGCCCGCCGCATCCGATACCACTAGCCCGCCGATCACGCTTTGTAATCGTATATCGCCGCTCATTTTCGCGATCAATTTAACTATTTTAGGATCTACATATAACGATCCAGCTACATCTATTGTATTTAATGCGGACATGTGTACCGACAGCCCTACAACACCGTCAAAACTAGAGACATAGACATCGTTATCGCAAAATGCACTTATGCGTATTAGCTTGTCCGCACCCTCAAATGATCTTGTTGAGACTGTTGCCGCTCCCGTTTTTAGTGCTGCCGCAAACTGTTTCTGATCGACTGTTATCTGCATTGTCCCCCACACCCCTCTGTACCAATCTCTATGCCTTTATCATACCTCCTGTTTCACAGTCTTGCAACCCCTTAAACCCGCGTCACGACTGCATTTTAGGGCTGTTTGCCCTCATAATTGGAAGCTCTGTATCATATAAAACAGACCAGATTTTGATACAGTTTGAGTGTAAAAAAGTGATGAGAATAGGTTGAGATGAGCTCATATTTTTTAGTCGCCTAAGAGAATGGATTGACTCTACATGAGTTGAAAAGTTAGCGTTACGAATATTCGTAACGAATATGGCGTGACTTACTACGAATAGAGAGGTATAATGCTGTCAGTTTGTGGATGATCTGGAAACAAAAAAGTTTGAGGAAGTAAAAAAATATTTTGTGGGAGGCGATTTTTTGGCTACTGGAACGGTTCGCAAGCGTGGCGATAAATGGTCTTACATTATCAATCTGCCTTATGATCCAGTCAAAGGGAATTATCCGCAGATTCGACGGTCTGGATTTGCGCTCAAAGCGGATGCGCAAGACGCGTTGATGGGCGCACTGGCGGCAATCAAGGAGGGTAGCACTGCGGTTCAAGCGGTTACGCCGCCGCTGACGATCGAGGCGTACTTGACTGAATGGCTGACGGCGATCGAACCTACTGTTGCGCCTCGAACGCATGAAACGTACAAGTATTCTGCGGATTTGATGACTCCCTATATTGGTGCTATCAATCTGGATGCACTAACCCATGAACAGATCGAGACTATGTATCACGCATTGCAGGACCGTGGTCTGGCTCCGTCCAGCGTCCATCGTATACATCGCGTGTTGCGAACCGCCTTAAATCGAGCGGTCAAGCGGGGCACTATAGTGACTAGTCCTATGGTGCGTGTTGATCCACCAAACGGTCGCATTGAAAAACGTACAGTATTAGATGTAGCGCAAGCCCATGCACTGCTGGATTACATAAAAACCAAGCATCCAGCGTCTTATATTGGCGTGACACTGGCGTTACAAACAGGGCTTCGCCGAGGTGAAATTTGCGGGCTGACGTGGGCTGACGTGGATTTTGAGCGGGGCATTTTGCGGGTTGTGCGATCACGACAACGAAGGGCAAAAATAGGCGATATTGTTGGTGATCCAAAAACTGCGGGAAGTATCCGGTCTATCCCGGTTGATACAGAACTGCTCACGCGCTTGCAAGACTGGCGACAGAGGCAGCTTATCACCACTGACTCTACCTACGTAATGTCTCATAAAGATGGTACACCAATTGACCCTATGACCTTAGCAAGAGATATGCGGCTTGCAATCACCAAGCTCAAACTGCCCCATGTATCATTTCATGATCTTAGACATACACATGCCACACTGCTCCTGCAAGCCAACGTCCCGCTTAAAATCGTTAGTGAGCGACTAGGGCATGCGTCTATAGCCATGACCGCAGACACCTACAGCCATGTCACTGAAAACATGCAACAGGAAGCCACAGAGAAGATAGCCGCCATTCTGCATCGAGATAATTCGTGACATTTTCGTAACCACAAAAAATGACCACCCAGTTTGCTTCCAACCGGGTGGTCATTTTTCCTTGCTATATCAAGCTTTGTTGGTCGGAGTTACAGGATTCGAACCTGTGACCTCCTGCTCCCAAGGCAGGCGCGCTACCAAACTGCGCTAAACTCCGATAGGGTTATGTTAATCAAAAATGGTGCGGGTGAAGGGACTCGAACCCCCACGGTTGCCCGCCAGATCCTAAGTCTGGTGCGTCTGCCAATTCCGCCACACCCGCAAAGGTTAGTGGTGAGCCATCCGCGACTCGAACGCGGGACACCTTGATTAAAAGTCAAGTGCTCTACCAGCTGAGCTAATGGCTCATAGTGGCTGGGGAGGTAGGGATCGAACCTACGAATAACGGAGTCAAAGTCCGTTGCCTTACCACTTGGCGACTCCCCATCATATGGGGTGAGCGATGGGGTTCGAACCCACGAGTGCCGGAGCCACAATCCGGTGCGTTGACCACTTCGCCACGCCCACCATATTAATTGAATCAGACGACTGGCAGGGGCGGCAGGATTCGAACCCACGACATGCGGTTTTGGAGACCGCCGTTCTACCAGCTGAACTACGCCCCTGTGTATCTTACTCAATTCCCTGCACCACAGATGACACTTCGATAGTATACCTAGATGGGAGAGTAAAAGTCAAGCAATATAATCGTGATTTGCAAAGGAAATATCGACCATCCAAGGAATTTTAGTTCTTTTCACGATCCGTAACGAAATCGTAACGATTATCTGTCCCGCGCGTTAACTTCTACGATTGACCTTAAAGCTCTATACTCACTATAATTGGAATGAATCATTTAGTGAATCGCAGTGTCTTCGGGGAGGCAAAACATTGTTCGTCGATTTAATTACCTTTCTATTCGCCTTTGCGATCGTCTACGCTTTGATTCCAATCATGCGATTCGTCGCCATCAAAACTGGCTTTGTCGATATGCCTACAGAAAGAAAGGCGCATAAAAATCCTTTACCCATGCTTGGTGGTCTCGCTATGATCATCGGCTTCGTCGTTGCAACGATCATCGTAAGACATGGTTTCTTACATAGTGTCATTCGGACGGATCGTGAATTTATTGGCCTTCTCGTTGGTGCCGTAATCATGTTTCTCGTCGGTATGATCGACGATTACGCTAAAACAAGAAAAAAAGACTTTCCCGCATGGCCTAAATTTATAGCACAAATTGTAGCTGCTACGATTCTCGTCTATACGGGTGCAGATATCAAAGGAATCGAAGATCCCATTCATAATGATTATTTTATAACGTTTGCACCATGGATTTCCTCGATCATAACCATTCTTTGGGTGGTCGGAATTGTCAATGTGTTTAATTTTTTAGATGGTTTAGACGGCCTTGCAGGTGGTATTGCTGCCGTCTCTGCACTCACGCTTCTTATCATATCTACGCTTAAAGGTGATACTTCCTCAGCGATTTTTGCAGCAGCATTAATCGGAGGTTGCCTGGCTTTCTTACGCTTTAATTTCTATCCTGCACGCATTATTATGGGTGATGCTGGTTCAACATTTATCGGTTTTGTGCTTGCTGCTGTATCTGTGATGGGTGCCTTTAAATCCGCAACGGTGATTTCTATCTTCGTTCCGATTCTTGCGCTTGGTGTACCGATTTTCGATGCCATTTACGTCGTTCTTCGCCGTGCCATTGAAGGTCGTCCAGTCTATAAGGCTGATCGCACGCATAGCCATTATCGGCTGATGGCTTCTGGCTTAACACAAGTTCAAACGGTTAGTATTATGTACCTTGTTGCTGTTGGCTTTTCCTTGATCGCACTCGCTATCGCCTTTATCAATCACTAAACAGCATCGTATCGCCATAACACCATCTATTCTTAGATGGTGTTTTTTATAATAAAAAAACCCTTCGATCACCAATGCGATCAAAGGGTTTGCTACTTAAAACTCGCTGGTGGAGGGGGTAGGATTCGAACCTACGAAGCTTTCGCAACGGATTTACAGTCCGCCCCAGTTGGCCACTTTGGTACCCCTCCAGACACTGTCTCCTATTATAACCATCATTCATTAAAATAGCAAGATCCAAGTAAGCCAAACTATTTTCTTATTCGTTTAAGATGATTTCGACAGAGCAGCAGCACGACGCTCACTTCGAACCGAACGATATCGAAGTAAAGCAAACGTTGCAAAACCCATAAAGACGATAGGTAAAAGACCCATCATCAGACGAATACCTAGGATGGCACTTGAACCTTGAACAGAAAGATGCGAATTAAAGCCGCTAGACCAAAAATAGATCGCCATAATCGCGTACTGCACAGACATTCCCAAGCGGACCAAAAAGCCATTTACTCCGTAGTACATGCCTTCGCGACGACGATGAGTATGGCGCTCATCTTCATCGATCACATCAGCCAGTAAAATGTTTAATAAGACCATAAATCCGGCTATAGGAATACCCATAACCGCCCCTGTGATGATTACTTCCATAGGCGTTCGAACGACGAGAAAAAACAGATTATCGATCACAAATAAAATAGCACTGACCATGGTCAACACGGAAGTAGCGATTCGTTGCGCGATTTTTGCCCAGATAAAGGACATAGGAATCGCTACGATAAAAATACTCCCCAAAAATAAAGAACCTGTGATGCCATTCATGATCACGACATACTGCGTAAAATAGGAAGATAATGTTGTAAACATCGTCGTTGCCAATTGAATCATAAAATTCGCGGTGATAAAGCGCAGAAATTTGCGATTAGAAAAAGTTTCGACAAAAGCATCTTTCCAATCAAAAGGGCTCGTCTGATAGGATTTGTCCTCAAAACTCCCCCAAAGCGACACATATAACGTGAGGCCACCAATGGTTGCAAAAGCTAACGCCATCATCGGATAGCCGAGAGTTTGCCCCAATGATTTCACAAGAGCAACACCGATGATCATGCCAAGGATCCCAAATAATTGTTGCCAAGCTGAAACGTTCGATCGATCTTTCAAAGAACGGTACATTTCCGGATACAGCGCGCCCATGTTAAGCGCAACAAAAGTAAAAAAGAAATCAAAAAGAAAAACGAGAACGAAGAAATAGAAGGTTGCCCAATAAGCATTCGTCGTCATTGGTGTGAAAAGTAAAACGAAAGCTAAACAAAGTGGCAAACTCATGAATGCGATATAAGGAATCCGTCGCCCAAAGCGAGTATGCGTGCGGTCACTTAAATAACCTGCCATCACATTTAAAAACGCATTGACAATGCCATACACAATCATCCCATCGGACAATACCGTTCCCGAAACTTTAACTTGTGTCACATAATAAAAGACGGCGATCGTGTTGAAAGCTTGCCATAAAATATTAATGCCAAATTGATTCGAACTATAAGCAATCTTTCGTGCAAAAGATACGTTACCTTCTTTGTCCTTCATTGATCCCCCTACCCCTCCTCGTTACTGATACATCGCCATCGGGAAATAATGCAATTGGCGTGTTGAAAGTACTTTAAATGCTTCGGCGTACCCCTCCTCATGATTCTGATTGATTTTCGTCAAGTACAATTCTTTGGCAGAAGCGATAAGGTATTCTCGCAAGAGTGGCCAATCTTCATTATCAAATTGACTAGCATGCTCCTGGATCGCCGCCATTTTCGTTAAAAAATGCGGTGTTACGTCAATATAAGTATTCGGATAACTGCTCGCATAAAAGGCGACTTGAGGTACGGAATAAAAAGGATGATGCTTAATGGGAAAGACGGAAGCGTTCTGACTAAATAATAATGCCTTTACAACAGCATGGCCTGTCTTTAGATGATCAGGATGCCCTTCATACGGCGACCATGGATCGACAGTCATGACGACTTCAGGACGAAAAGAACGAAGAATTTCAACGATTTCTGCGGCAACATCGTGGATTAAATACTCGTGTCCATCTGGGAAATCAAGATCGTATTGTAACGAGACATCTAACCATTTTGCAGCATTTTCTTTCTCGATTTTACGTTTAATCACCAGATCATGCGCGCTATAATCAGGCTCAACACTCCCGGCTTGACCATCTGTCACCGTGACAAAAACGACCTCCGCTCCGCGGTCACGTAAAGCTTTTATCGTTCCCCCCGCACCGACTTCGTTGTCGTCAGCATGTGGTTGAATACACAGCACACGCTTAGCATCGAGCAAATCGGGCAACTGCAAAATTTTTCTTATATTAATCATACAATCCCCACCTGATAACCATTATTCTTCTTGGTTATCAGTGTAAAAGGCGACGTTCATTCCGTCAAACGAATTTTATAAAAGGCAATTTGATTTCCACCTTGCAATTTAGCGGTATACATCGCTTGATCAGCATGTGTGATCAGTTCATCCTGGTCTTGCGCATCCTGCGGATATTTCGCAACACCAATGCTCGCAACGAGAGATATGACGTTTTCCCGAACGGTAAAAGGATATTGGAATAATTGTAAGATTTCGTCGATACTTTTATCAATGTCGTTTCCCATTTGCTTTTGATAGGTGAATAAATAAGCAAATTCATCGCCACCAAGACGCGCTATTAATGGGTTGTTATAATAAATTTGCCTTAATCGTTCGGCGACTTGCATCAAGATCCGATCCCCTGTCGCATGACCAAATTGATCGTTGATCATTTTGAATCCGTCGAGATCGAGATAAACCACAGCAAGTTGCTGATTCACGTCACCTTGTGAAATCGCTTCGCCAACCGCCTCAAAGAATCGACGGCGATTCGCTAATTGGGTTACTGTATCTTCATACGCGAGTTTATGAAGCCGTCTTTTTAATTCCACTTCTTCCGTACAATCGCGAACGATAAACATCGTAGCCTTGCCTTGCTCCTCTTCGATCGCACAGGTGATAATTTCGCCGAGAAATTGGCTTTTATCTTTTCGCAAGCACCAGGAAAATTGCGAATTCTCCGTATGCACAACAACGGATGAATCTTGGGGTAAGACGTTTTGCTGCAAAAATAAATGATCAACTTTACGCCCTAAAAATTCATCGGCGCTATTACCTTGCCAAAGTGCAACAGCTTTCGGATTGATGTAGGTGATGTAACCATCCCGAGCGAGCATGACGCCATCAGGTAACCCTTCAACCAAGGTTTGAAAGCGAATTTGACTTTGTGACAGCAGTTTTGATTCATTTTTTTCCTTTGTGATATCAAAAAAAATCGCATCATGTCGAATGAGCTGTTGATCTACATCAAAGACGGGCAAAACATGATAATGCATCCAGCGCACTTCACCACTTGCATGCCGATATTGCACCTCATGATAAAAGGGTTCTCGAAGATCCTTAGACCACCATGGTGTATCCTTATTCACCACGCTAAGCGAAGTTTCATCAAAAACGATTCGACGATGTAAGAAGTAAGGATCTGCGCGAAACTGATCAATCGAAAAGCCGAACATCGCTTCTACACCGACATGCATTAACAATTTTCCTTCAGGATTTCGAGAAAGTAAAGCGATTTCAACACTGGTCAACAAACTTCTCACGACACGGCGAAAAGTCCCTAAATGTAAATCTAATCGTTCATCATTCATTCACGAATGGCCACCTTATCACAACAACGAAATCATGCCCTTATTGTACTACATTTTTTGAATTTTTTAAGTTGAGCATAATCCAGATAAAAAGAAATAAAAAGGCTGCTGTTGCTGCAAGGATCCCTCCGACTGCGAGCATGCCCAAATTGATCGTCGCCATCATCATCGCAAGAATCATCGTTGCACAACCGATCGTTGCCATACCTAACTGAATCCAACAAAGAACAGGAGGTGGTGTACCTTTCTTAAAAAACGAGGGAAACACAGTATATCCGATCGCATAGATCAACGTTGTAATCATACCCAAAAACAAACTGTGCAGTACAGCAATCGCTAAGGGATCATATCCGATCAATAATAAGAGACCCAGTACCGTTGAAAAAACGAACGCGATGAGCCAACCCACTTGACTGATACGCTGTACGTTTGATCTTCCTTGTATTCGTATTGACCACAAAAATGTTGCTGAGAATAACAGAATAACAACACCTAACGCGCGCGTGGCAAGTTCATAGCTTGTTGCTGTCACATTAAAAAGGATTGCGCTAAGTATGACACAGCTAAAATATAAAATTTGCAACAGGGAAAGCCATTTTGCCTTCAATCTTGCCTGTGGAAAAAAACGTGTATAAAGGTGTAACCCAACAGACCACACTGTTCCGCCAAGCCAGCCGAAATCGATCAGAAGTTGATCGCTAGGCGTTCCTAGATAGGAAAAGGTGGTTAACGACAGGAAGGTTTGTATAAGAATTAATAAAGAGACTGCAAGATACAGCAGTAATGCGATATCCGTGCCTCGTTGACCGATCTGATCGGTTGCTTTCAAAGCATCTTGCCCACGCATTGCGGATAAAAAAGTATCCTCTTTCAGCAAATCTGTTTGAAATTGTCTGCCTTTTTTCTTCCCGATGATAATGGCAGAGAGGAGTTGAAATAAAAAGACAAAAGAAGCTACAACTTGTGCACTTAACCCGATCAGATACACGGAGGTACCCGCATCCTGCATCGCATACAAAACAAGCAAAAGTACGCCGATTTCACTTAGCAAATAATGAATCACAGTAATCCATCCTATCGGTGGACGATAGCCAGTTGCCATCTGAATCACCGCATAGGTCATTCCATAAATCATCATCGTTAAAAAACCATAAGGATTAATTTCGGCATGAAGATGAATCAACGAACCGATCATGGAGGGAATGCTCGCCATCCACCCGCCAAGAAACGCACCAACGACGAAATTAAAGCAAGCTGTCAATATAAAAACGGTAGACATACCAAATTCTCTACGTTTCATAACAAATCCCCCATGACGAACTCTTCCCTTGAGCTTATCAGAAAAAAATGATACGAAGTGTGATCTATATCACAACGTTTCATTTTTATCTCATAGTGGTTTTAGACTATTAAAAATAGGAACAATGTGTGAACGTTCTTAGTCCAACATCATCTATTTGTGTCACAGTATTTACTTATAAACTGTAACCATAACAAAGAGAACCATCACATCATCATGAGGAGGTAGTCCTAATGACGAGGAGTATGTCATGGAAAACGGCTGTCATCATAATTTCTTCACTTTGTACTTTAGCAAGCAATGCTTTCCCGACATCGGCAGCAGAAAAACCAAGCACCCTTTTACCCCGACCCATACATAGCCATACTTTCAATGCCCGAAAATAACCATACGATCACCAGATCTGCATTTTGGCACGATTTTCACTGATGATGACAGGGTGTTCTTTACAATAAGCAATAATCAGATCGGTCATCATGGCATCACTTTGAAAAAGGACAGATGCCTCTGCCAAAAAAGGATAATGCGCACCGCCAGAGGCTCGGTAACTGTTCATTGCAACCGTATAATAGGCTTCAACATCGATCGGCTTATCTTCAAAAAGAATCGAAATGACACGTTGCCCGACGGGTTGTCCGACATCGATCGTATAGGTAATCCCTTCCCATAGATCATAATCAAAAGGTCGCAGACGATATTGGTCACCGATCATCGCAGCTTGCAGGTCGCCGTTATCACGTTTTTCAAAGTAACTTGCCGTCACCTCAAGCATCGCTTTGATATCTGCACCTCGTAACGATACCATCGCTAATCGATTAGGAAAAACATAATTCAAAAGAATGCTTTCTCGCGTGATGGTCGCATCAAGACCAGGTGACGTATCGCGAAATAACGATACGACGGAAAGTTGTGCAAAAGTATACGATCGCTGTACATCATGTAAAAAAGATAGCCACGAATGCCCATGTAAGCGCACTTCCATAGCATCACGTATCCGCATATCGCCAATGACGAAACCGATCGGTTCTTTTAACCAATCTTGCATCGCTTGACGATAAGGGTAAAAAAGTTGGGCAATTCGTTCATCGGGTTGTTCTTCTTGCGTGGCAAGAACCGTGCAGTTTGCGCCTTGAAAGACCCAACGTCCATCTAGGAACTTATAATCAAATACGATAAGACCTACATGACTGCCGTGTGATCCTGGTTGCACTATCGCCGTATCGCCGATTTTTCCAGCCAATACGCGATGTTGATGACCTGTAATCACCGCATGTGCACCGAATTGAACGAGTTCCCTGCCTTGATTTTCTTCAGAACTTTGCGCGTCAGGATCTTCAAGATTTCCTACGATACCACCATGATAGGCGATCACGATCAAATCGGCCGTTTGCTGCGCGATCACTGTGGCCATTTGCTCTTTGGCTACCTTGACAGGATCGATAAAATCTAAACCTTCTATGTGCTCTTTTCGTTCCCAATGTGGGATATACTGTGTCGTTAAGCCGAGAACAGCAATTCGAAAAGAACCGGATAACGTTTTACGATGCCATCCTTGCCCAAAAGCTGGCAAGGTAGTTGAGCGATCGATCGTATTGGCACTTAAAATAGGACACGGAGAAAAAGATCGGTAATGCTCCGCATACGCTTTGCCATAATTAAATTCATGATTCCCTACTACGGCGCAATCATAAGAAAGTGTTTCAAGAAAATGATGCATAGGCAGCTTTTCATTCGGTTGACGTTCTTGGCAAAAGGTCGTCAATAAAGATCCTTGAAGAACATCGCCATTGTCGATCAAAATATGATCTGGATACTGTTCTTGTAGACGACGGATTAACCTTCCTGCCTTCGCCATCCCCTCGTCATGCCCATGAAGGTCGCTTGTCGTGATCACCGCAATCTGACGTACTTGGTTCATCGTATTTCACTTCCTCTCAAGGGTGGGTCATCCTAAAAATCCCATACGCAGCTAATCCAGCCAAGATAACAATGACGATTAAAAACACGCTAAGTTGCCATTTTTTCATCGAGTTCATTCCTCTTCTATGCAAAGTTGTACATGGTTCATTATAAAAAAAGCGTGTTTCAGCTGACAACCTTTTTTAAAAACCATTGACAGGGTAGTCAAGATTCCTTATACTGCTACCAATAGGAACATACATAGGTAGCTCGTTAGACGGTGTGGTATCCGCACTGGCTGATGTGAAGCCGACAACGCAATTCAAAGTACTTCTTTCAACCATCCCAAAAGGGTGTCGGAAAGAAATCCTTTGAAGCGGTGTCGGCTTTTTTCTTATCCAAAAACGAGTTTGAAAGGAGATGAACGGAGATGTCGACTAGCTTAATCATACTTAGTGTCATTCTGAGTTTTATGGTGATGATCCTAACCGGTTTTCTTTATCGGTTAAAAAAAGTGCCAATGTATTTCATCTCATATCATCTGTATCTCGCACTTTTACCCACGATAACTTCTTTAATCGCATTACTGCTCATGGCCCATCCTATCGCCTTTGGCCCTCTTCACTTCGATCGTTTTGGTCTCACTTTGGGCGCCTTTATCAACTTGATCGGTTTTGTCGTACAACGCTTTTCGATGCGCTATCTGCAAGGCGATCTTCACTATCGGGCTTACTTCGGGTTTTTTAGCTTAGCGACAAGCGCGATGAGTTTAACCTGGTTAAGTGATGATCTTCGCGTGCTGCTCCTTCTGCTTGGTATCGCATTATGGAGTATGCTACAGCTCTTTCGGTGCAGTTCGGCGATCAAACCTGCGATGTTCGTCATGAAAAGGGCCCGCACCATCTTCCTTATCGCATGGCTATCCCTTTTAGCGGCAACAATCATGCTCTATCGTTCGACACACACCTGGTCTCTTCATCAAATCGCGGGAAAAACCGTAGCATTGACACCTTTATCGATCACCATCGGCTTGTTGTTACTTCTACCTGCCTTACTTCTGGCAGCGCAGTGGCCATTTCAACGGTGGCTTCTTGAATCAGCCATTTTTCCAACACCCGTCTCGGCGTTAATGCACGCAGGCTTTGTCAATCTCGGTGGCGTCTTGCTTACACGCTTTGCGAACTATACGCACTTTCCAACCGTTTCGCTGCCTTTACTCCTTATTTCGCTCACATCGATCCTTATCGGTCAAGGCATCGTGCGAGTGGCCGTCGATTACAAACGTCAACTCCTGGGTTCGACCATCGCGCAGATGGGGTTCATGCTTGTCCAATGTGCGCTCGGCGCTTATCTCGCTGCCATCATTCATCTGATCTTACACGGATTATTCAAAGCGATGCTGTTTTTGCAAGCAGGTTCTGCTGCACAGCATCAAAATGAAACGATCGTTCTGCCATCACACCGACTAGAACGTTTTTGGCAAGTCACCTTGACAATCGTCATTACGCTACTTTATGGATTCGCTGATCGCAGTAATGCTTATGCATGGTTAAGTGGCTTGATCCTTGGTATGGCATTGGGCACCGCTTTTACGCAACTCGTCTTATTCTCATCAAAAATCAGCTATCGATTTTTAGGCGCTGGTGTGCTCTTAGTGATTGGCGTTCTCTATCTTTATGTGCAACAAGTGATGACCAGTCTATTGTCCTTGACATTGTCTCCCTCGTTGCTACACAACAACATTTTCGCAATACCGCTGCTTGCCCTCTTCGTGCTTGTGGTTTTCTCGCTCGAACGAATCGGCAAAAAGCCAGACTCAAAACTTTATCTGCGACTCTATCTCTATTTTGTAGCGACCAGTGAACCAAGTCCTAAAGCAACGCAGACACATCCGCACCATCTCTCGCAATGGATGGCATAAAGGAGGTAACGACCATGGCGCTTAGCGCATTGGAGCAAAACAAAAGTACCACGCATGAAGCGTTGTTACGCGATGCGATTGAACAAGCCAAAAAAGTGGTAGCCCCCCTTTGGCCGATTACTACCTTTGCGGCAAGAAGTCCTTGGCTTGATCTTGAGTCGATGACATTTGAAGAAACGGCACGATTTTTACAAAAACGCGCCGGCGTCTCGATCTATCCACAAAAAGCGCTGTTACGGCAAGCGGTCAAAGAGCATAAAATCGATCAGAAACTCGTCGAACGTCGTCTTCAACGTTGGATAAAGGAACATTCTTTTGCTCTTGATCCTCGTGAAGTGGCAGCATTTTGCCAACATCAAATGGCTCTAGATGCTTCTAAGCCACGCGATCTTGCGATCGCAAAAAGCCAAGAACTCGAAGCGATCTTTGCCCACATTGATTCACCAAGTACGACGACAAAAAGTACCTGGCTAGAAGAAAATACGCAACAAGCGCTAGCGACTAAAGTGGATCTCGCCTTAATCAAATGGACGAAACTCTACACGAATCGTTCACAAGATGGTTGGATGATGCCTGGCGTAAATAAAGGTTTTTTCCTTGCATGGCGCAATGCGATTGCCTATGATCCGATGTTAACCAAGCAAGAACGCAAGCGCAGTGCTTCGGTACCAAAGGATGCGATTGGAGCGCTCGCCTTTAGTCTCGACGCACTCGGTGTGTGTGAAAGTGAGCAACAAGCGTATCTGGAAGCTCATCTTCTACGCTTACCAGGCTATGCCGGTATGCTGCGGTACCTCGATCAGACGAATCACACTTCCTTGCTTGTCGCCTTTCTTGCTATCGCCGTCACGCTTGAATGGCTTTTTATCGAACCTTATTTACCGATCGCATCGACACAGACGTCAAAGGAGACTTTACGTCAAGCGTTACAAGCATGGTCACCGTGGTTTGATGCCACAGAAGCGACTTGGCTATCCATGCCAAAAGAATTACGCTTTGAACGGTTTCGACTCGCCCATGCCTTCTCCGACTTAACCAGTCATCAGATATGGTTAGAAGCTTGGGAAGAAACCGAACTGCTTCATTTCAAAACAAGTTGGCAAAAGCGAACACCGGTTTTAAAAATAAAAAAACCACCGATTGCCCAGTGGCTTTTTTGCATCGATGTTCGTTCCGAACCGATACGGCGGGCACTTGAACAAACTGGTGACTTTGAGACGTTTGGCGCCGCGGGTTTCTTTGGCTTACCAATTGCGATCAAAAAAGCGGATAGTGAACGTGTTCATCCTGCATTACCTGTTCTGCTTGCGCCAAAACATCATATTGAAGAACAACTCGATCCTGATGACAAGACAAGTTACGAAGAAAAAAAGCACGCTCACCACGCGCTTTCTCATGCCTTTCATTTGCTGAAACAAAGTACGCTCGGTAGTCTTCTACTGCCTGAAGCCACCGGACCTTTGCTCGGATTACAAATGGTGTTGCAAAGTATCTTACCAACACAGACCGAACGTACGCAAAGAAGCTGGCTTTCGAAGTGGTTTCATAAACCAGCGACTACGTTTACACTGACTGCCAACAAGCAAGCAGAAAAAGCACCATCCTCAGCGCTTACGATAGGATTTACGTTAGAGGAAAAAGTGAACTATGTGGCTCAACAACTGAGGTTGATTGGATTAACGCAGCATTTTGCACCGTTTGTCATACTTTGTGGACATGAAAGTCACAGTACCAACAACCCCTATGCTGCAAAACTTGAATGTGGCGCGTGTGGAGGAGCTTCAGGCGAGGCCAACGCAAGCATTTTCGCTGCCATTGCTAATGAAGCGGATGTGCGCAACAAACTGGCAAGCGAAGGCATCATCATACCGGAAGAAACAATTTTTGTAGCAGCAAAACAGATCACATCGATCGACAAGATCGAATGGGTGAATAAGCCAACGCTTACTGAAACACAAAAAGCTCATTTCACGACGATCGATCAAGCCCTACACGAAATACGCGAACCATTAAATCATGCGCGCATGGCTAACTTGCCTCACTTGGATCGTTCGATCACGCGTCCCACGCAGACCGCGCAAAGGATGGCGCATGATTGGAGTGAAGTTCGACCCGAATGGGGACTCGCAAAAAATTCAGCGATGATCATCGGCAAACGAGCGATCTCGGAAACGATGGATCTGCAAGGAAGAGTGTTTTTACACAGTTATGATTGGCATCAAGACCATGATGGTGCTTTATTGGCTGGTATCCTCGCAGGACCTGCAACGGTTGCACAGTGGATCAATCTACAATACTATGCATCCACCGTCGCTCCCCATTACTATGGCAGCGGGCAAAAAGCCTTACAAACTGTCACCAGTGGACTTGGCGTCATGCAAGGAAATGCAAGTGATCTGTTAACCGGATTGCCTTGGCAAAGCGTCATGCAATCGGATGAAACGTTCTATCATGATCCCATTCGCCTTCTTTTGATCATTGAAGCACCACGTGAACTCGTACTAAAAGTACTTGAAGAGAACCCGACATTTCGGCAAAAAATCGAGAATCATTGGCTTCGCCTCGCGATCATTGATCCTCATCATGGTTTTTCTACCTTATCGGACAAAATCGCTTCCCATAACGCTTGTGGCGAGTGAATTAGACGAGTCGGATTAGCAGATTGCAGTAATTTTTCGGGATCAAACCCCCATGTCACGGCATAAATCGGTATCCCGACTTGATGACACGCTTCGATATCGCGCAATTCATCGCCGATATAGACAGCATCGTTAACCTTGAGATGATGATCTTCAAGAAATTGTCGAATCACTTTTCCCTTACCAAAAATATTGCGTTCGCCATGAATTGTCGAAAAAACGTCCATCTGATGCGTTTGTACAAACTGTTTGACGATGGGTTCTCGATTGGACGTGATGATCGCAAGCGGATACCCGGCCTTCGCAAGTTCATGGACGAGTTGATCCATGCCTTCAATTGGCAAAATGGACTTGATCTTCTCTTTATAAGCGGTTTGAATATCGCGCAATAAAAAAGGCAAAGAAAACATCGAGATACCGACATATTGCATTCTTTCGCGCAACGACATGTGATTGAGTTTCTCAATCTCATTAGGATCTTCTACTTTATGATACTTATATTTTGGCGCGAATTGATTGATGAGTGAAATCGCCAGACCTTTAGAATCAGCAAGGGTACCATCAAAATCAAAGAGGATCGTTTTCACAAATTACTCCTTAGTATCCGACAATACGTCGTATCAAGCTGAGCTACACTTATGATACTACCATGAATCGAAGAAGAACGGAAAACACCTCGTCTTGAACAAAACGAGGTGTTTTTTTCATCGCATTAAAGCAATTAGATTCCTTGAAGCGACATCGCATGCAACAGGTTGCTAAACAATTGGGTCGTAGTGACAGTGCCCACACCGCCAGGCGTTGGCGTCAGCGCGGCGACGCGAGGTGCAACCGTCGGACAGACGTCGCCTGCCATACTACCATCTTCTCGCTCGCTCATCCCTGCATCGATGAGAATCAAATCAGGATGCACCATGTCAGTCGTAATCAAACCAGCATAACCAACGGCGACGATACCGACAGAAACGCGTTTTAGATGCGCTTTTAGATCGCGAGTATGTTCCGTACAGACAGTGACGGTAGCACCTTCTCGCATGAGACCATGAAAGAGCGGATTGCCAACCGTCTTCCCGAAGCCGATAAGAACGACTTCACGACCATATAAATCAATCCCGTAATGATCGAGTAACGATAAACACGCAAGCGGAGTGGCAGGATATATTCCCGTCGAGCCAACCACATTAGCCATTCGATTGGCATCTGTAAGACCATCAATATCTTTATCAGGTGAAAGTTCTTTTAAGATAACCGTTAGATCGATATGCGCAGGTAACGGCAATTCGACCATGACGCCGTGAATCGAAGTGTTGTCACAAAGATCATGAACGAGGTTCGCTACTTCTTGTTGCGTGATACTACCAGCCAATTCAATGATCTCGACATCGACGCCGAGTTTTTTGCCGATTCTTGCTTTTTGTCTCGCATAAAAAGCGCTTGCCGGATCGCCATCGATCAAAATCGTTACCATCTTCGGTGTAATACCACGTTGGCGATAGCCATGGACTTTATGCTTGATCGTTGCTTTGAGTTTATCAGCGACAGGTGCACCATGCAGTACAGACGGAAAAGAATAAGGAACCGATCTCAACACTGTGAACAATCTCCTTCGTGATGATGAGAAATTGCCGTCTGAAGCGGATCCTAGGCAAAAAAACCGACAACCTGGATGACCGTATCAAAACGGGCGCCCAGGCGGTCGGCTTCATGACGATTGCACTCCCTTGTGGTTTCTCCACATTTCCGCCAGTTATGCAATCGATATCGTATCTACACCAAAAAGAAACGAACACGATTAAAATCCCTCGTGCTTCGTACTCTCTGAAACTATTCTGGAGCCAGCGACAGGAGTCGAACCTGCGACCTACTGATTACAAGTCAGTTGCTCTACCAACTGAGCTACGCTGGCGCATTTCAATCACAACACTCATAATATATCACTTTGAACACACTCTGTCAAGCATAAAATTCAATATAAGTGTTCTTCAATCGAATATAGCGTGACTTTCGCTTTCACTTGCGCTTCATGAAGCGTTTTTTTCCAGACGGCAAGTTCTTCGTAGGTTGTTCGACTATCCCAAAGATCAAGCCCTTCACGAGAAATCCATGCATCATACGCTTGATTTTGAGGATTAACGAACGGTGAGAGGTAGATCATATCACGATCATCAAAATCGATCATACGGAGTAATGCGATCGTAGCCTCACGATGTTCTTTGGCATAGCGCTGACCACCAACGCCAACGAGAACGATCACACCAAGGCGAAATCCACTTTGTTTTAAAAGTGCAATCGCACTTCGTGCATCTTCTGCTTTCCCTGGCTTTTTCAAGGCTAGCCGTAAGGCATCAAGACCTGTCTCCAGCCCAACATAGACGTTATGCAAACCTGCCGAAACGATCGTTTGAAGCTCTGCCAACGACTTATCCTTCTCATGAAAGGTATCCATAAAGGTCGAGAAAACGAGATCTTCCGGTAGCTCTGGAAAAGCATCACGAATCGCTTGCATCATCGTGAGTAACCGACTTGTTTCGACGACTAAAGCATTGCCATCGCCTAAAAACACATCAAAGCGATCTTGTAATCGCTCACCAAAAAACTGTCGTAATGCTGTTAGGTGTTCGAACAATTCCCGATCATTTTTAACATGAAAAGCACGATCTTGATAAAAATCACAAAACGCGCAGCGGTTATACGAACATCCCTCAGCGATCTGAACGACCAATGACCGATACTGATCGGGCGGCAAGATACTGACATGCTGATAGGTTTGATAAAACGCTTCATGATCCGTTTGATCGACGGATGAAGTGACCGCCTGTGCGCGCGCAATCCAATTGCTTTGAGGCTCATCGATCGATTGCATCGAAGCCATACGAAGAACTTGGTCGATCTCTTCGTAAAAGATCGCCTTATCATATGGCGAGAATTGACGATATTCCCGATAACCGAAGGGTCGAATGATCGTTGATCCGATCAGTCTTCCATCCAAACCACGTCGAACGGCGCTTCCTGATTGCGATTTCATCAAGAAGCGTCCTGTGCGATCAAACTGGTAAAAAGCCTGATCGTTCGCGATCACCAAGTTTCGCGTACGAACAAACACGGTCAACGTCATCGCTTATTCCATGTCAAAACGCACGTTACGGCTCGGGGTGAACGTCGATACCGCGTGCTTATAGATCAGTTGTTGCTTACCTTCCGATTCAATCACGATCGTAAAATTATCGAAACCTTTAACGACGCCGCGAATTTGAAAGCCATTCATCAAATACACCGTCACTGGGATGCTCTCTTTACGAATCTGATTCAAGAAACTGTCTTGGATATTGATCACTTTACCCGACGTCACAGTAGGCCCCCCAAATATATCTTACGTATATCACACGTCTGACGCGCCATCGCTTAACTTCCTATGGATAGTTTGTTCTATCTGCGTCAAGAAATTCTCACTTATCATACCATCTTCCGGCGTGCTATACCACTCTATCCGTGAATCACCTCGAAACCAGGATAATTGTCGCTTTGCATAACGCCTTGTCGCCTGTTTCATCTGCTCGATCGCTACGTCTAAAGGAACTTCACCTTGTAAGACGCCCGTCAATTCTTTGTAACCAATCGCTTGCATTGCCGTATGTTCACTCGAACATCCCATCGCCAAAAGAGTTCTTACTTCCTCAAGCAATCCCCTTTCAATCATTCTATCCATTCGTCTTTCGATTCGTGCATAAAGCACATTTCGTTCACCGGTAAGACCGATCATGATCGGAAATAAAGGCGACTCTTCTTGTTGATAATTCGCTCGCATCGTTTTTCCTGTTGTCAAAACGACTTCAAGAGCTCTGACGATTCGTCTTACATCATGCGGATGAATCCTGTTTGCCGCTTCCCGATCAAGTCCTTGAAGTCTTTCATGCAATCGATGAGATCCGACTTCCTCCGCCTCGCGTGTCAAAGCATCACGTAATGTCGTATCCTTTTGTGTTTGTGTAAAATCAAAGTGATCGATGACCGCGCGTACATAAAGACCGGTACCACCGACGATCATCGGCAGATGACCACGATGATGACAGGCTTGAACCGCTTCTCGCGCAGCCATAGCATAATCATGGACAGTATAGGTTGTTCGTGGCGATACGACGTCGATCATATGGTGGACAATCCCTTGTCGTTCTTCGAGCGATAATTTAGCCGTCCCGATATCCATACCCCGATACACTTGCATCGAATCGGCAGAGATCACTTCACCTTGCCATCGTTGACTTAACGCAACGCCGACATCCGATTTACCGACTGCCGTCGGTCCGACGATACAGATTACAGGCGTTTTTTTCACACTGTCCCTCCTTTCTTTCTTACCCCAAAATGGCATACGTCGTCGATCCACTTCCTGCTGCGATCGTGACATCTTTGAGTTGATGCACATACGGAGTATGTCGACGGATCTTAATTACGACTTTCTTTCTTGCTATACGCATCGGATGAAATAGATCAGGCGATTCGCTGGTTGGTGGTAAAGCAAATGGCTTTAACATAGCCATCGCCGAAGAACGTTTGATCGTCTGCTCAAACATCGGATCGAGATACACCACATCGACTGACCGATCGGGCATCATCTGCAGCGCGTCCTCAAATCGAGCGTGCAATAGCTCAACCCGACGCATTGCATTTTTCACCTCATCCGGTACACCTTGATACGTTTGCAATCCATGGGCGACAACCAAAGCTAAGGGCTGGCTCGCTTCAAACGCTAGACATCGCCCAAGATCACCCACCGCATAGGAGAAAACGACAGCATCAGAACACAAGCCAGCTGTCGCGTCGATCACCACATCACCAGGTGTGATGCCTGCGACACGCATTAACTTGTCATCCTGTCCTTGCATCATCGCTTTAATTCTTGGCAACGCAAGACCCGGATGATAGATAAAGCCTTTTTCGTCATCACGTTCATCTCGACTATGTAATGATAAAGTGCCATTTTTATGCATGACAATCAGATAAGCAAACCCTGTCACAGCAAAAAGTGTGGGTAACGAACGTTTTTTACGTGTGAGAAAGGGAAGGCAAAGCTTATCGGCTGTCTCTTTAGCACGGTTACGATCCGCTTCCCTTGCATCTGCCGCTTCCGTCACCGCAATCGCTGCCATCCCGTTGTCGCTGAACTTTGTTACGTTCAAGTTCGTTTAAACTCCCGTTCCAATTGTTGTTTGGTGATGATCATGGCCGTTGGCCTGCCATGCGGACAGGTAAACGGGTTGTTAAGTGGTGCAAGCGCATCGAGCAAAGCGTTCATCTCAAGAAGGCTCAATGTCTGATTTGCTTTGATCGCTGCTTTACACGATCGCATAATAATTCGATCTTCTAACAGCAAACGGTCGGAAATCGCTTTTTCTTCGAGGAGATCGGTGATGAAATCATCGATCAGTTGATGGGTATCGAGCCCTTCCCAAATCGAAGGAATCGTACGGATCACGATCGATTGCTCGCCAAAGGGTTCAAACGTAAAACCATATGACGTTGCCAAGTCCGCTTTTTGCAAAAGCAAATTGATTGAGGATGGCGGTAAGTCTTGCGTGATGGGTACGAGTAACGGCAAAGCAAAGTGATCGCGTTCTTGAAATTGTTGTTTAAAGCGCTCATACATGACACGCTCATGCGCTGCATGTTGATCGATCAAATAGATCGATTCGCCATCTTGCGCGACGATATACATCGTTAAAACTTGCCCCACAGCACGCAAACGACGTTCTCTCAACGCTTGATTCACTTTTTGCCTAACAACATCTTGTGGTTTACTTTCCTCGAAAATGGGTTCTTGGATCGCAAAAGCCACCTGTGCGGCCGTTTCTTTGCCATAGCGGGGTGCATTCGATCGGGAATCGGGCAGTGTGGTCGTCGCAGAATACGCGTTGGATAACCTTGGGCGTAAAACAACCTGCTCTTGCTGACTCGCCTCTTTGACGAACGACGGAGCAAGGGGGGACGATACGTTGATCTCAGGAGGCATAATACCCGCCTTAAGTGCATCTTGAATAGCTTGTTTGATCAATTGTCGCACATCTTGTTCTTCACTAAATCGCACTTCGAGTTTACTCGGATGAACATTGACATCGACCAAACTCGGATCGAGCGTCAAATCCAGACAGATCAGCGGGAACCTTCCTTTCATGATCATCGTGGCGCATCCATCTAATACGGCGTCGGCGATCAGATAACTTCGTACCGGACGACCATTAATCGAAAACCACATCGCTTTACGCGTCGTCTTTGCATATTCAGGCAATGCCATCATGCCGCGAAGTTGATATTGTTCATCAAGAAGAACGATCGCAACAGCCGACTTTGCGATCGTCACATTATAAAGTGCTGAAAATAATGTGGGCATCGCCCCATCGCCGACCGTTTTTACCTGCGTCTTACCATCGGCTAAAAGTGTAAAAGCGATATCCGGTCTGGCTGCAGCCGCCCTAGCGACGACTTCATAGACGTGTGCTGTTTCTGTCTGTAACGAACGTATAAATTTGAGACGCGCCGGCGTATTATAAAAAAGGTCTGCCACAACAATCTTCGTACCTACCGGGCATCCGATCGGCTCTTCTTGTTGCACAGTTCCGCCTTCAATGACAAAATGAACACCTTCATCTTGTTCTGCTGTTCTCGTGGTCAGCGTGAGTCGACTCACCGCTGCAATCGAAGGAAGTGCTTCGCCGCGAAAACCAAGCGTGTGCAACTTGCGCAGATCATCGATCACGAAAAGCTTACTTGTCGCATGACGAACAAATGCGATGGCAACATCCTCTTTCATCATGCCTGAACCGTCATCAAGTACTTCAATTCGCTTTAAACCGCCTTCTTCGATGTTAATCGTGATCCTTTTGGCGCCAGCATCAATCGCATTTTCCAGTAACTCTTTAACCACCGAAGCTGGACGTTCCACAACTTCTCCTGCGGCGATTTGATTCGCGACAAGGTCATCAAGTACGCGAATTTTTCCCATGGTTGATCACCTCACTTTGCTTGTAGCTTATTTTGCCAAGCATAAAGAAGACGTAACGCCTCTTTCGGCGAACAGGCATCCAAATCAAGTTCTAAAAGTTGTTGAAGGACTTGCATGGCTTCACGGTTATCATCACTTGGCTCATCAAACAACGTTTTTACTTGTTCATACTGAGGTGCAAAAGGTGAAGGCGCGTGTTCAAGATGGTGCAAGATCACCTTGGCCCGTTCGATTAACGGTTCTGGCAGTCCCGCAAAGCGCGCCACTTGAATCCCATAGGATCGATCAGCAGGACGTTCCACGATACGATGTAAAAAGACGATTTGATCCTCTTTCTCTGAGACAGCGACCGAAAGATTAAAAACATGATCCAGTCTTTCGGGTAAACTCGTCAATTCATGATAATGTGTCGCAAATAACGTTCTCGCTTTGGTCGTATCATGAAGATATTCGATCATCGCTTCAGCGATACTCATCCCGTCATAGGTTGCTGTGCCACGACCGATCTCATCAAACAGCATCAAACTCCGTGCTGTCTGTCCACGTAGCATCTCGGCAGCTTCGGTCATTTCAACCATAAACGTGCTTAACCCCATAGCAACATCATCCGATGCGCCTACGCGGGTATATAATTTATCGACCAGACCGATTTTGGCTCGTTTTGCCGGAACGAAAGCGCCCATCTGCGCTAAAATAACGATCAAAGCGACTTGGCGCATATACGTGCTTTTACCTGCCATGTTGGGACCAGTCACAAGGCCAATTCGCCGCGTCATCTCAAGAAAGAGCGTATCATTGGGAACATATTGCCCTGTGACGAACCGCTCGACGACAGGGTGCCTTCCCTCTTCAATCGAAAGTTCCGTCGAAGTCGTTATTTCAGGGCAAGTGTAACCATATTCGACGGCACAAGTCGCGAGACTGTTAAGGGCATCCAACAGGGCAATCGCTTCTGCAATCTTCTGTAACGCCACAAGTTCGCGTTGCACTTCAGCAACGACTTGTGAAAAAAGCTCCGCTTCTAGGATTTTAAGTTGTTCATCCGCTTGCGTGATGTCTCGCTCATAGTCTCGGAGTTCTTTTGTCGTGAATCGTTCTGCACCGACCAGTGTTTGTTTACGTTCATACGTCGTCGGAACGAGATGCGTATTCGCCGAAGTAACTTCAATATAATAGCCAAAAACTTTGTTGTAGGCGATTTTGAGCGATTTAATTCCCGTTTGTTGCCGGAGCGTCGTTTCGAGTTGAGCAAGATACGTTCGACCTCCTGATGCGATCGATCGCAAACGGTCGATCTCCTCACTGACGCCAGCGCGGATGATATCTCCGTCTTTACCACCTGTTTGCGGATCATCAACGAGCGTCTGCATGATCCGTGTAATCAGCGCCTGCACTTCGATCGGACACGATGCGAGATCCTTTAACTCCCCTTCTAAGGGCACATCGTTAAACAACGTCCAGATTGTGTTGGCAGTTTGTAGCGCTTTTGCGATCAGCAGAATATCGCGTGGCGAAGCAGTTCCATAACTCACCCTTGATAATAACCGTGTCAAGTCGGGGAAACCTTTTAGATGTTGCTGTATTTCTTCGGCAAAAAGCCGATGCATAACCAGTGTGCGCACAGCAGCTTGGCGATGTTCAATCCATGCGATTTGTGCAAACGGTCTTTCGATCATCGCTTTTAGTTGGCGCTTACCTAGGGATGTTTGCGTAAAATCGATCACGTCAAATAATGTAGAGCCTTTGCGATCCCCATTCATTGTCGCCACCAATTCCAGATTACGTCTCGCCGTCTCACTCAGATGTAGATACACATCGGAAGGTTGCTCTTGTCCTTCTTTGAGATGCGTTAATTCTCGTTTTCCCGTGTAAAGAAGATATCGTTTGATGATCGTCTCTGGAGAATTTCCCATTTCGGACTGAATAATCTCATGAAACGTCGCAAAAGGAATCTGCCTTACGGCAGCCAACTGCTTCCCATACGCATAGACAGCTTGTGTCTGCGTGGTACTCACGATTATTTCGGCTAACGTAAAAGAAAAGAGCCAGTTTTGCACGTCTGACAACGTACCTGATTGGCGATAGCTATCACCACTCATCGGGTCGATAACGGCAGCAACTGCATTCGTTTCATCGACAAAGTCAAGACAACCGATAAGAAGATGCCTATCCTGACGGTAATCAAAGCCAGTTCCCGGCGTGATGATACGAACCACATCACGGCGAACTAGGCCTTTCGTCGTTTTAGGATCTTCTAATTGTTCACAAATTGCAATGCGAAAACCTTCTTTTAATAACCGCGTGATATACGTATCAGCCGCGTGGTAAGGCACACCGCACATCGGCATGCGTGATTCACCCGAGCCACGTCCTGTAAGCGTCAACCCTAATCGTTCACTCACAACCACAGCATCTTCCATAAACAACTCATAAAAATCGCCTAAACGAAAGAAAAGCAGTGCGTCTTGATACGACTGCTTGATCTTTCGATATTGATCGATCATCGTTGGTTTACCGGCCACTTGTGATCACCTCAACACAGATCCTTTGAGTGTCCACGTATTCGCCGCATCAATCCTCGCCATGACCAATGATCGCATCATACCTTCTTCACGCTTGATATGAACAAGTTTGTTCGTGCGCGTTCTACCTTGAAGGACATCCGGATTCGTTCGACTGGGTCCCTCGACCAAGACTTCGACGACAGAGCCGATGAGTTTCTCATTATAATCTCTTGAAATCACATTTTGAACGTCCATCAGTCTTTGTAGCCGCTCTTTCGCGATTATAGGATCGACGAGATCGGTCATCGTTGCAGCGGGAGTACCTTGCCGCGGTGAATAGATAAAAGTATACGCGGTATCATACTGCACTTCGCGAACCAGATCGAGCGTAGCTTCAAAGTCTTCTTGCGTTTCACCAGGGAATCCGACAATGAGATCGGTGGTCAATGCAATCGAAGGTATTGCATGGCGAATTTTTGCGATAAGTTGTTGATAATACGCGGTTGTATAGCCACGATTCATCGCTTTTAAGATTCGATTACTACCCGATTGAACAGGCAAATGGATATGCTCACAGACAGAAGGTGTAGAGGCGATCGCTTCAATCAAGTCATCCGTAAAATTCCATGGATTAGACGTCGTAAAACGAATCCTTTCTACTCCATCGATCTTACCGACTTCGCGCAATAATTGAGCGAAAGAAGTGTCAAGATCAAGACCATAATCATTCACATTTTGCCCCAGCAACGTGATATCGCGGTAACCGTTTTCGATCAGTTCGCGCACTTCTTTGACGATACTTTCAATCGTTCGACTTCTTTCACGGCCGCGCGTAAAAGGTACGATACAATACGTACAAAACTTATTGCAGCCATACTGAATATTCACGAAGGCACGAACACCTTCCTGTCTTACTTTCGGTAATTCATCGATGACGAGATCGGAGTGATCCCATACTTCCATAACTGTCTCTTGGCTATGGATTGCAGACTCCACAAGCTCAGGTAAGCGGTGTAAATTATGCGTGCCAAAAACCAGATCAACCCAGGGGTATGTCTTTTGAACTTTGTCTTGTACCGCTTTTTCTTGCGGCATACAACCACATATACCTAACAACAACTCAGGATTACGCGCCTTTAAAGGTCGAACGCGTCCAATCTCACCAAACACTTTATTTTCAGCATTTTCACGTACAGCACACGTATTAAAAAGAATCAGATCAGCTTCTTCTTCTTGACCCGTCGCTTGATAACCCATCTGTTCTAATAGCCCAGCCATAATCTCCGTGTCATGTTCATTCATTTGGCATCCATAGGTTCGCAGCAAATACCGTTTGCCGACAAAACGACCCACGAGATCTTCTCTTACGGGTGAAGCCAACAAATTCGCCTCACGCTTTGCAATCGTCGGGCGATGAACCTGTAATTCCGGTGCCATACTCTCTCGATTTCGCTCATTCATATTTTAGCTACCCACCTATACGCTCATAATCATTCTATTATTGTACAAGAATCGTCAAAAGGGTTACAAGCCCATAAAAAAAGGAGCCTCTACGCTCCATGGTTAATCACAATCATCACCCGCGTGTGTCGTAATTGACCTGTGTTTTCGAACCTGCTCTCGCAGGTGGGAGATTCACGGTACGAATCTTTGATGTCCCAAGCAAGTGGGCATATCAGCACGCAACGTATATCCATCTCCCGTTTAAACACATACGGTTCAAAACAATTGGCCAGCTACGGGCACGGCAGGTGAGTTCATCTTAACAAGTCTACACAGCACATGCAACCGGTAGATTTTTCAAGGTCATCGAACTCTCGTTAGGTTATCGAAGCTAAAGCGATCAATCGTTCCACGATACGTTGTTTTGCCAACTGCTCAATCTTTCGTTCATCGAATTTCATCGGTTTTGCATTTGCTTCATAAAGGATCGGTTTGCCATCGAGCGTTAAACCCATATCAAGCGTAAATTCTGACCAGATACCCGGTAACTTCGCGAGGGTATCCGCTGCATCTAAGGAAACTTGATGGATTGCATCATCGATCGACGGCCATGCCAAAGAGAACAAGGCCGGTAAAATTTCTTGCACCGATTTTACTTGCCCTCCGTTTGGTACATGCGTCGTGATGCTTTCTGGCGCTTTGGCAAGTCGAATCCCCATGCCCGTCACAGAAAATCGATCGTCCACTCTTTTTTGCACCAAAACACGTAAATCAAACCGACGCTTTGCAAAGCGTAATGGATGCGCATCCGCTTGCATGTAGTAATCCATCTGCGCATTCTTTTTTTGTAAAAAAGTATACGCTTGCTTCGTCGTCACCACGCCAAATCGCTTTAGTTGTCCAGCCTGTTGTGCAAAAAGTCGACACGTTCCAAGGCCGTCATATTTCGCAGTTTTGCTTAGTACATAGATTCCTTCCCCCGCTTTTTTAGCATTGGGCTTAACATAGACATCAGAATGCGTACAAAGAAATCGGTTAAAATCCTCATAGGAAGGCCAATCGATAAATTCGGGGATCATCACTTTATCCGAATCGAGTGTTAAAAAAGAAGTGATCACTTCTTTTTTGGATAAAAACCGAGGATTCGTAATGGTACGACCTGATGTCGCGAGATCAATCAGCTGTTGCCTCACCGTAAGATCTTGTTCTCGTTCACGCGTTGGTATCCGATTATAAAGCACATAAGGCCAAGGATCCCTAGTACGGATAAATTGATGTGTAAGCTCTTTCCAGCGATAGGTTACTATTGCTCCATCGCTTGTCAAAACCAAGATTGGACAAGATCTACCTTGTCGGTGTGCTTCATAGATGATTCGGCGAAAATTCACCAAATTACCGCCTACCAAGTTATTTCTATTCGCAGTCGTCAAGATGCCGATCGTATCGTTCAAGACAACCCCCACCTTACGAGAAAGCTTGTGCGCAAGCACATGCGTAGCGGATAATGCATTGTTGAGAATAGATTGAAGCCTCTCGCATCGTCGGATGAGAAAAAATCATCCTACCTGGCTTAGCATTCGCTTCAAAAAGATAGATTTGATCGCGGATATCAATCCCCATATCAAGTCCCATTTCACCAAGCTCAATTTGAAGATGATGCTCGATCGCATTCGTAATCTGTTTCGCTGTCTGTTCGAGTTGTTCGATAACATCATGGGCACGCTTACCATACCAAGATGTTAAAACCCTAACCGCATTTTCAACATGACCACCACTATGCACATGCGTAGTGATCCCTGATTTTGACGCGAGTTTCGCTGCGATAGCGACCACTACCCACACCTTATTTTCATTTTTACACAGATGGACACGAAAGTCTGTCTTAGCCTCTTGATATCGTTTCAGCTCGATGGAAGCTTGAATGAGATAAGGCATACTTCGCATTTTATTTCTTGCGGTGGCAAGCGCTTTTTGCAAAGAAGCATAGCTAACACTTTTGGTCATTCTTCCTTCGCGAAACTGCAGGAGATACTGATGATCCAATTTTTGAATCCGACATATCCCTTCACCCATACTCCCTGCGATCGGCTTGAGATAGATCGCTTCTTGTTGCTCTAAAAAAGCGTGCAGCATATTTGCTTCTTGCGTATAAGAAAGCGTGGCGGGTAATACATGCTTTACATCATGCTTTGCTCGTAACAGTTGATCAATTTCCTTTTTATTAAAAAATCTTTCATTGAAATAAGGAATCCCTTCTTGCTGCAGTTGTCGTTTAAGCCGTAATACAGCGATGCTGCTTTCTTCTTTCCTGGTAGCAATGCGATTGTAGATCACATCGGGCCAACGCGATAGCGATGATAGGGAAGATGCACTAATGGGTCTGACTGGAAAACCCATCGTTTTCCCGAGCTCCATCAATTCGCGTAAGTAAGGCGATGGCATTGTGTTTTCGCTCATCAGCACGCCGATCGTTGTCGTCATCGAAGAAAATCTTGGCAAGAGGATCACCTTCTTGCTTTGTCAGCTTTTCGTTTTGGTGGTAATACCATAACTTCGATTCCCCAAGCTTCACGAAGATCAATCTCTTCATCCCACACTTCATCTTTTTCAATCATCCAAAAAATCGGATCGATCGCATCTTGATATTGCCGATAGGTTGAAGTTTCTTTCAAACTAGCATAGACTGCCATCGCGATATCAAGCAGTGTCTCACGATCGTTGTTATAAAAAGCGGCAAGCAAACGACGTTCATGAAGATCATAGTAAGGCATTTGATCAAAATGGTTGGCTAGCGTCAAGGCTAATGCGTACGTTCCTAATGCAATTGAAGGATCGACGAGAAAACTTGCCGGCGTTCGGTATTCAAAGCCGCCATATTCTTTAAAGCGAATATCACCAAGGTAGCCGTACTTTGGCCGTCGTCTCCTTGCTGTACGTGGGTCTTCGATGAGCATCAAAGGTAACCCAAGATAGAGATCGAGTAAATGAACGAACCTACCCGAAAAAGGAATCCCACTAAAATGGATATGCCCGCCGATCCCAAAACGTTCAAAAGGTGCACTTCCCGCTAACAGCAAAGGATAGGGTCGATTGATTTTTCGTGCCACTTGGCGTATAAGTTCTTCAATCGCATTGCAAAGCTCTTCGGGTGTGTCACAAGCTTTTGGACGTAATTCGGCAAGAGGCCGTTTGTTTTTGTCGCCAGCTAAGCTCCGCGCGTCACAACCGATTTCACCATTTGGCAAAAAATACCTACTAGCCAGAACCATCTGTTTGTTTTTCCCTTTTAACATAAATTCAAGATCACTACCGATTAGAATTTTATTTTCGCGGTTTCGAAGATAAAGTTCTTGCAAATTTTGAGAAAAATCCATCAAAGCTTGTTGATACAGCGTCGCTAATCGTCCTACAAAATACGGTGTGGCAGACACATCGATAACGCCGATCTTGCCATGATGCGTTACACCAAGACTGACGAGACCCATCTCAAGATTCAACGCGTGTAACGCCCGCATCGCATAATGGCATACACGTTTGCCTTGCTCATCCCCAAACGGCTCAATTTCTTCAAAAACATCCGTTACTTGATGAATGCGCTTCGTAAACCAGGCAATTCGTTGCTCCGTGCGAAAACAACCGATGACTTGCGCATTAAAGAGAGCAACTCGATATTGCCGTTGCCAAATAATCGGTTTTTTGCGCGTTGTACTTGGTGTTTTCACACCAGCCATATGCAAATAAGCGAGATACGATGAACGATCATGTAACGTAAGCAATGCCTGCTTACGGTTGATTACCCAAAATCCGCGATCAGGTGCCACTTTCTCACCATAACGAATGACGATATCCTCATCCGTGACGCGATCCGTATTTTTTATTGCATGAATGCCAGGAATTTTGCGTAGAAAACGGTCGACATGAGGATTTTTCGCATACAGCCAATACAAATTCATAACGGTCTCACCTCTTGCCACAACAGTGCCTCGGCATAGCAAATAGGTCGCGCAAAAGCAATTTCCACCAACTGGTGTGATCCATGAATCGTTTGAGGTCGTTTCCAGGGCTTAGCATTGACTTCGATAATGGCGATTCGGCCATCGCGTGCAATCCCCAAATCCACACCTAATTCTCCAATCGTACGCTTTGCTTCATTTTCGATCGTCATCGCTATCCAATAACTCACCTTTTTGATTTGTGCTTTAACCGTTGCGAGGGAGACGGGTAAAAGCGTACCTTGCAGCGTTAGTAAGGGTACAGCTTCACCGCCTCTAGCGAGGTTCGAAGTATATTCCCCCTCTTTCGCTTTTCGCACATAAAGCTTCGTCATTTTCCATACACCTTGACGATTTTTTTGCATGAGAACACGCACATCGACAGGTCGATGGTCCAGCATAATGAGAGGAATTCCTTCTTGTAAGATATAACGTCTTCGCAGTAACTGACGCCTTAGTTTTCTGTACAATAATAGCGATGACGTGAACTTAACTTTCATCAGATTCTTTTGTTGGCGGTGCTGATACACGATGAATTGTTCGCCGCTTTTTTCGATTTTGATGATTCCTGAACCGTGACTGCCATCAATCGGTTTTAAAAAAACTATCGGGAATCGGTCGATAAATGCCATAAAAGCCTGCGAACTGTCTGCTACTATCGTCTGAGGAAGATAAGAAACTAAACGAGACGACTTCGACAGCCATGTATAAACTTCCCATTTATCAAAATAGCCATCATTAAAAATGATCGACTTTTGGCGTAAAAAGGCAATCTGCTTTTTAATTTTCAACGACTGCTCATAGCGACGCGATACGATTTGATCGTAGATCACATACGGAATCGCACAACGAATACGCGTAAGGGTAAAGGCTGGATCCCTAAGTACTTGGTCTTCTTGTTGTTCGATCTCATCTTTCGCAATTGCTGTATAACCTTCGATCGTCTGCGTTGCTAGATCCACATCGATCGGATCGAACAACAGTAACGTGATATGATGATGTGCTGCGACCGAAAAATATTTATAGAGAGCTTGTGCCTGCATACCTAGCAAATGACCATCGCGCATCATAATATGCGCCATAATACCGATCGCATCGCCCTTTTTTCGCATCGTTCAAAACCCCTTACGCGGCACACCGATCATTTCACGCAAAGAGCGTACATAGGTAATAACTGTACGTAACGACTGAATACGCAAATCGGCATCGATTTGCCGGAGCATTTTTCGTCCTGGTACGGGATTAACTTCGAGAATTTTAATATCGCCATCGGGCGAGATCCCCATATCGATACCCAACTCCGCAAGATACGGCCATTTTTGACGCAAAATTTTAAAAATCTGTAATGCAATGTTTTGCCCTTTCACAATCGAGCGATCAATGATTTGCCAAGTAGTCACATTAAAGTGTTTATCTAAACGATCAAGTCCGATCGCACGACTTCCTGTACTGAGATTTGTCGTGATCGCATTTTGATTCGCTAGGCGTGCGATAATCGCGGTACATTGGATTTGATCCTTTGCAATGGCTTGTAAAAAATAACGAAAATCGATACGTTGCCCCCATTTTGAGTGCAGCATCGGAACGGTTTGCTGGAGAAGAAATTTTGGTTCTTGCGCATGAATATAACGGGCGATATGTGCTAAAAGTCGATCATTTCTCGGCAAAAGTAAGGATTGTTGTTTTTCGCTTTCACAAAGAACGCCTTGTTGCTGATTGCGTAATCGCAAGATGGATTGACCTTGAGTTCCTCGGATTGGTTTAAGATAAACATCATGATAATCGAGTAAAAAAGCAGTGAAATCAGCATAAGAACGGAGAGGTAATGTCGTCGGTAGATGCGGAAGCAATTCTGGATTCTTCGATAAATAACGATAAATCGACCACTTATCACTACCTGTTCTAGGCAATGATAAAAGTTGAGAATATTGAGAAAATAAACGTTCTTCCCGTTGCATTCGCACGGCTAAAGACGGCGGAAAAACGATCGTGCGACGCAAAACAAAAGATGGCCAAAGTACTTTCTTTCGTACAAACTTTCTATCTTCGCGATAGCCGTACGCGATAACTTCATCAGTCTTTTTGGTTACTGAGCCACAAGGAAGAACATAGGCCGGCTGCTTGAGCTCAAGGGCAATTCGACACCAATCTAAAAGCAAATTGGTTTGATGCCCAAATGGTTTTTGCCGATCGGAATCCGTCTTATAGGCATAAAAAACGAGTGAAGGATCATCGCAAGAACGGCTACGATCTGTGCCCATGATCCCCCTCCTCAGTCAGGCAAGGTCAAAAGGAAATACAATCACAAATGCAGCGACTCACCACTATCAAGGAAACTACTCTCTTCTTCGTAAGGGTCTTTTTTATCCTCGATTTGACACGTCATCACGAGCAATTTAGTTGGCCCGATCAATTCGATCGATAATTCACCATCGATCTGAAGCGATATCTTTTCTCCATCGTCACTGATCTTCGCTTCGATACAATTCGGTGCGATGCTTTCTTTGACGAGTACTTCGACGTTCGTTTCTTGAATGAGTGGATCAGCCAGTAGCATTTCGATAGGATACTCATAATGAATCGTATCCTTTGCAATCGCTGTTTCACAATTGCCATCGAAGGAATACCACACATTGGTATCAAACTTACCTTTAACCTCCACATGATGATCGACGTACTTTCCTTCAAATCGGTGATTCATCACCCAACATCCACCTACTGTTGTCGGGCGGTGCTCAGGGTGTAAATCATGGGTCAATGAGGCGTAATGTTTGGCTTTAGCGCATACCGCTTGTGTGATGATTTCACGAAACACACCATCCGTGGCAAGCATCGCAATAATTCCCCCTCTTGCTTCGCTTTCACCACAACGTATGATCAAGATGGGCTTTTTGCTACTTAGGTAATGTGTTCGTCAGGACGCGAAAGATATTCTCACCCATAATTTTTTTGGTTGTTTCATGGCCAATTTCGTGGTGTAACCGCTCAATCAATACCGGATAATCACGACTATCGCGAAGATCTGCCATCGTCGTCGTGATCCCGTCAAAATCGGATCCGAGTGCAATCGCATCAGCGCCTACTACGCGCAGCATATGCAAAAGATGACGTAACAGGTCCTCGATCATCACTTCGTTTTTATCTGCGATAAATTCAGGGACAAAAGTAACGCCAATCACACCGCCTGTTGCTGCGATCAATTTCATGTGCTCATCTTCGAGATTGCGTTTAGCAGGATATACTGCTCTTGCGTTACTATGCGAAGCGATAATCGGTCGAGAAACGATTTGCACAACGTCCTCAACGACTCGATCACTGGCATGGGATACGTCGATCACCATACCCAGTTGTTGCATCTGTTCAATTACTTCACGACCAAAACCCGTGATGCCTCCGCCACGAGGCTCGAGAATGCCATCGGCAAGCGAATTGCCATGATTCCATGTTAAACCGATCAGACGCACACCCAGTGCATACAACATCGAAAGTACACTGGCATGACCTGCAAGACAATCAGCACCTTCAAGGGAAAGCAAGGCACCGAGAATACCTTGTGTTTGGCGAATTCTCTGTACGTCAGATACGGTTAAGACGGGTTCGACAATACCTTTACGTTTTATCTTCTGGTGAAATCGATCAAGCGAATCGATGACAGCAAGAAGTTGCTGTTCACCACGTAAGATCGGATCAATAAAGGTAGCAAAAACTTGGAATTTGACTTCTCCTTCTTGCAAGTGCGCATACGACGCGTGTAACAGACTGTTTTCATCATAAAAATCTTGCTTTTCTTTGTTCATCCGATACAAGATATCTGCATGCAAATCGATTAACATCGCTAACCATCACTTCCGATCTTTTTCAACATAGCGAATTCGTTCAATCGAAACGGCTCTCCCTGCCTTATCCAATTCAAAGTAGACGGCATGAAAATGACGACTACCTTTCGCTAACTCAAAGCGTACTGGCGTTGCGTAACGAAAACGCTCGATGATCAGTGATTTATCAACACCTAAGATACCTTGCGCAGGCCCTGTCATACCCACATCGGTCAAATAAGCCGTTTGGCCAGAGAGGATCTGTTCATCAGCCGTTTGCACATGCGTATGCGTTCCTATCACGGCAGATACCTTGCCATCAAGATAATACCCCATCGCCAATTTTTCCGAAGTGACTTCAGCATGAAAATCCACAATAATAAATGGTGTTCTTTTCGAAATCTCATCGAGAAGGTGATCCATCGTCTGAAATGGACAGTCACTTAAATTCATGTACGTGCGACCGATGATATTAACGATCGCTACTTCTTGACCGTGAACTTTGCAATACACATGGCCCCGTCCTGGTAAAGAAGCGGCCATATTGGCTGGGCGTACAATTCGTTGATCTTCTTGAAGTAACGTAAAAGCATCCTTATGATCCCATACATGATTTCCCATTGTTAAAAATTCCACACCAAGATCATAAAGTTGCTCAGCCACTTGACGATTGATTCCGCGACCGTTAGACATTGCATTTTCCGCATTAGCAATGATCAAATCAGGATTCTTTTCTGCAATCACTTGTGGTAAGCATTCTCCAAGATAATCGATGCCTGCTTGCCCTGTGATATCCCCAATCATGACGATTTTCATGTTCTTTCCCCCAATTCGTTAAAAAAAAGGCAGCCATTCGGCCACCTTATTTTGCGTATTCTACTGCACGTGTTTCTCGGATCACTGTCACTTTGATTTGACCAGGATAATCGAGTTCATCTTCGATTCGTTTCGAGATCTCTCTCGCAACCCGAATGGATTCAGCATCGTCTACTTGCTCTGGTTTAACAATAATTCTCACTTCACGACCGGCTTGTATTGCATAAGATTTTTCCACACCATCAAAGGAACACGCGATTTCCTCGAGTCGCTCCAATCTCTTCAAATACACATCAAGCGATTCACGTCTTGCACCAGGACGAGCTGCTGACAGCGCATCAGCTGCCCCAACTAATACGGAAATCGGAGAACTGTATTCGATATCTCCATGGTGGGCACCGATCGCATTGATAACGATAGGGTGCTCCTTATACTTTCTGGCGAGATCCACCCCAATCTCGACATGGGAACCTTCAACCTCATGAGTTATCGCTTTTCCTACATCATGTAACAATCCGCCACGTTTAGCGAGATTCACATCAAGTCCCAATTCAGAGGCCATGAGCCCGGCCAAATGAGCTACTTCAATCGAGTGTTTCAACACATTTTGTCCATAACTTGTACGGTACTTCAGTCTACCCAATATTTTTACCAAATCTGGGTGTATTCCATGTAAACCTGTCTCGAAAACAGCCTGTTCGCCTTCTTCACGAACTCGATCATCCACTTCACGTCTTGCTTTTTCAACCATTTCTTCAATCCGAGCTGGATGGATTCTTCCATCTGCTACGAGTTTTTCTAAAGCGATACGTGCAATCTCACGTCGGATCGGATCAAATCCAGAAAGAATGACCGCTTCTGGCGTATCATCAATGATTAGATCGACACCCGTCAGTGTCTCTAACGTACGAATATTGCGACCTTCTCGCCCGATAATACGGCCTTTCATCTCATCGCTAGGTAACGAAACGACAGAAACTGTCGTTTCCGCTACATGGTCAGCAGCACAGCGTTGAATAGCAGTAGCAATGATTTCTTTCGCTTTTCTTTCTGCATCTTCTTTCGCCTGCGATTCAATTTCTTTCATCATGATAGCAGCATCATGTTTGCATTCTGATTCGACTTGGCTTAACAAGAGTTCTCGTGCTTCTTCTCTCGTTAATGCGGATAGCCGTTCTAGCTCAGTCGCTCTGCGTCGAAGCGTCTCTTCTGCTTGCTCGAACAATTCATTGACAGACTGTTCTTGTAAACTGAGCGCTTCCATACGCCTTTCCAAAGCTTCTGATTTGCGATCAAGACTTTCTTCTTTTTGCAATATGCGACGTTCCAAGCGCTGGATCTCGGCTCGCCGTTCACGCAATTCACGCTCTGCATCATTTCTTATGCGATGCGCTTCTTCTTTTGCCTCAAGTATTGATTCTTTAATCTTTCCTTCTGCCTCACGACGCGCAGACTCTACGATCTGCTCCGCTTGTGCCCGCGCCATGGAAAGCGACATATTCGCTGCTTTGCGACGCATCATCGCGATGCCCAATATCACGACGAGCACAACGATGACGAGGATAACCAGAAGAATGATCTCAAATAAATGAAATCCCATCAACCATCATGCCTCCTAGCTCTCTCGAGCAAGGACGGCGCTTAACCTACTCTCTGGTGAACCATCCGGCATGACAGTTTCCCCAATCGACTTCACAAACAATAGACATACGCATATTAAATTATATTGTGTATACCAAGGACTGTCAACTCATCAAGGGAAAACAAATGTTGATGTTTATGGAAATGACGCTTCTTGCAAAATGGCATCCCATACACGATGGATCATCTCTTGTTGATACCCTTGTCGACTGAGATATTGCGCTAAGCGATGACGAATTAGACGCTGACGACTGGAGGAAGGGAGTCCTTTTTTTATAAGTTCCTTATCCACTTTTTTGATGATGACGAAAAGTTGTTTCTTGGCGCTTTGATATGCACTTGGATATTCATCATAGGTGATCGTCTCGACAATCCTATTCATCGTTTTTTGATCGATGCCTTTACGCATGAGCGTTCTTTTAAGCTCGGCATAGCTGCCTTTGCCTCGAGCGATGAATTGTTCTGCTACACGCTTCCCATAAGCAAAATCATCGAGCAACTGCTCGTTTTGAAGCCAATCGATCACGCGTCCAATCGTTTCGATATGATCAGGGTACTTATGAAGCAAAAGTCTTTTAATCTGTGCAGTACAAGCCATACGTCGATCCAAAATGGACAACGCTGCCTCGCGGATCGTTTCTCGCCATTGCCGTTCTTGCAATTTCGCCAGATCAGTTGGTGTGACAGTCGAACCGACCTTCACACCAACTTCAAACAACACGAAAATCGTAAACGGCCCATACGTCGATCCCACACCATCAGCAAGATAGTAACAGTCTTTCTTTCGATCATCTTGTCGCCAAGTTAACACCAGGCTTTCCATGACGCATCGACTTCCTTTTTAAACGATCATTCATCAAAATCGAAATCTTCGTCATCGTCTTCTGCCACTGACGCCGTCGTAGGCGCTACCGTAGGTGAAGTCACCGCAATGTCCCGAATCTTAAGTTCGATCACTGAAGCGGTCTGCGGATGATCCTTCAAGTAGACTTTTGCATTTTCTTTTCCTTGGCCTAATCGTTCGTCACCATACGAGTACCAAGCTCCGCTTTTTTGAATGACATCAAGTTCTGCACCGAGATCGATAATGCTTCCTTCTCGAGATATCCCTTCACCAAACATGATATCCACTTCCGCTTGCTTAAACGGCGGAGCCACTTTATTTTTAACCACTTTGATCTTTGTGCGATGGCCAACGAGGTCATTGCCTTGCTTTAAAGCTTCTGCTCGACGCACTTCAAGTCGTACCGATGCGTAAAACTTGAGAGCGCGTCCACCTGTCGTCGTCTCAGGATTTCCGAACATCACACCGACTTTTTCACGAATCTGATTAATAAAAATCGTCAAGGTGCGTGATTTGTTGATCGCACCGCTCAATTTCCGAAGCGCTTGCGACATAAGACGAGCTTGCAATCCTACGTGTGAGTCGCCCATATCACCTTCGATTTCCGCTTTCGGAACGAGCGCTGCCACCGAGTCGATGACGATGATATCGACAGCACCACTACGTACCAACGCCTCGGCGATCTCTAAAGCTTGCTCACCAGTATCGGGCTGTGAGATCAACAAATCATCGATTTGCACACCAAGTTTCTCTGCATAAAGCGGATCCAAGGCATGTTCAGCATCGATAAACGCTGCCTGACCACCCAAGCTTTGCACCTGCGCGATAGCATGCAGAGCTACAGTCGTTTTACCCGATGATTCCGGCCCATAGATTTCAACGATGCGGCCTTTCGGATAACCACCAACGCCAAGGGCGATATCAAGCGCTAACGAACCAGAAGAAACCGTTTCGACGTTCATAGAGCCTGCTGCTTCACCTAACTTCATGATCGAACCCTTGCCAAATTGCTTTTCGATTTGTTTTAACGCAATGTCGAGTGCCGCTTTACGATCTGCCATTTCAATCTACTCCTTCATGGTTTACCTGACCATATTGTAACGAGACTTCGCGAAAAACACAAACATTTGTTCGAAAAATACTTTTTTTCTTCTAAGCATAAAAAACCCGAAGCGAAAAATCTTTCGCCTCGGGTTTTACTTCTTTAATCGCTATTTAACGACGTGAACCAGGACCACGTGGACGAGCTGGCTCAAGATTAACGCGCATACCATTGATTCTCGCTTGTCGCAACGCTTCATAAGCAAAAGGCGCCGACTCTTCGACGATTTCGACAAAGGTAAACTTGTCAAAAATATCGATTTTTCCAATCGCATTCGATGGAATACCCGCTTCTTCGGAAATCGCACGAACAATATCCCCAGGTGACATACGCGCACTGCGCCCTATGTTGAGGAAAAAGCGTACCATACCAGACGCGCCACCTGTTTCACCAAAATCATACGAATCGGTCGATTCGGTTTCGAGTTCACCTGCGGAAGCCAATTTCAAGGCCGCCGCCGCTAAATCGATCGGATCGAGCTCATCGACGAGTTTACCTAGAATCGCACGATAATGACCGAGACCACCTTCACGCACAGCCGCTTCAAGGCGTTCACGCCATAATTCTGCCTGACGTTCTGCAACATCTTCTAAGGAAGGCACTTCGCGACCTTCGATCACAGCTTTCGTTTCGCGTTGCACTTGCTTCAATAACTTAAATTCACGAGGCGTAATCAAGGTAATCGCCAAACCGCGTTTACCCGCACGGCCTGTACGACCGATTCGATGGACATACGATTCCGTGTCTTGGGGCATATCGTAGTTAACAACATGCGTAACATTACCAACATCGATACCACGCGCCGCCACGTCAGTTGCGACGAGCAGTTCGATTTCTCCTTGACGAAAACGTTTCATGACGCGATCGCGCTGGGCTTGCGAAAGATCACCATGTAATCCATCAGCCAGATAGCCACGCGAAATCAACGCTTCGGTCAATTCATCAACACCGCGTTTGGTGCGGCAAAAAATGATGCCTAGCGTCACATCTTCGCTATCGATAATACGACAGATGCTTTCTAATTTGGTACGTTCCAATACTTTGTAATAAACTTGATCGATCAATGGTACGGTCATTTCGTTTTTGGCCATCTGCACATGTTCCGGTTGCTTCATGTAGCGTGTGGCAAGACGACGGACTTCCGATGGAATCGTCGCGGAAAACAGTAACGTTTGCCGATCGGCCGGTGTCGCTTGCAGAATCGATTCGATATCTTCGATAAAACCCATATCGAGCATTTCATCCGCTTCATCCAAAACGACCGTTTGCACTTTGTCGAGTTTTAACGTGCCACGACGAAGATGATCGAGTACGCGACCTGGTGTTCCAATGACGATATGAACGCCTTGCTCTAACGCACGAATTTGGTGCCCGATCGATTGTCCGCCATAAATCGGAAGCGTACGTACACGCTTAAACTTTGAAATTTTACGCAGTTCACCAGCGACCTGAATCGCAAGTTCACGTGTCGGTAACAATACGATCGCTTGTACATGACGACCAGTA
>JABEUY010000054.1 GCA_013044175.1 Bacilli bacterium | reverse complement strand
ATTTCGAACAAATGTTCGATAAGTAGGTGATCTTATGCAACGTCCAACCGCTTTGTTGCGACAATTGTTGGTAGCCGAAGTGATACAGATGTATCTAACGCAACAGATCGTCGCCATTAAAGCGCAGATGCGTAAGGAACAGATACGCATTTTGGAACAAATTACGTCGAAGGAAGATATCACGATCACGTACGCATGGGGACAAAAGCAGGATCAAGCTGTGTTCATGCGTAAGATGGTGGATGCGGAAGGGGCGAGTCGCGCTAAACGAACCGGTGTTGTACCATGACGCAGTATATCTATGGACTCTGTGATATGCAGTCATTTTATGCGAGTTGTGAAGTGGCAGCGCGGGAACGTTACGCTGCTATACGTGAAGAATTTGACGATCGAACGGATCCTCCTTTGGTTGTGGCTGGAGATCCGGCCAGGCGTAGTGGCATTATTTTGGCAGCCACGCCAACGGCTAAGCATGCCGGTGTAAAGAATGCGATGCGTTTAGGCGAAGCGTTACAATTGCATCCTGCTTTAATCGTCGTGCGGCCACACATGCATTTTTATCTACAGGTCAGTGTGCGTATTCAAGAGTTAATGCGACGTATTTTCCCATTACAAGAACAATTTTCGGTTGATGAAGGGTTCTTTGCTTTTCCTGCCGGCTCTGCTTTGTTTCCTCATCCCGAAGAAGTGGCTCGCTCTCTTCAGGCACGTATTTGGGATCAATTTCGTATTCGCAGTCGTATCGGTCTTGGGCCGAATAAGTGGATTGCAAAAATGACGAATGCGCAGGCGAAAAAGACGTCGGGTGGTATCGTCTGGTGGCCTGAAGGACGTGTCTTGCAAGAACTTCATCCGCTGCCTGTTGAAGCGATGTGGGGTCTTAAGCGTCGTGCACAGATCTTACGTGTCGAGTTTCAAGCCTCGACGATCGGTGATGTTGCGGCGATACCGATTGGACGCTTGCGTGCCCGTTTTGGTGTATGGGGTGAGATCATCTATCGCTGGAGTCATGGGGAAGATTTTAGCGGTATTCACCCTGAAAGCTATGATGCGCCACATAAGGGTTTCTCGCATCGAACGACCTTAGCGCGGGACTACTATGAGCGTGATCAGATCGCTGTTGTCATGTTGGAGTTGCTCGATGAAGTTTGTTATCGATTGCGAAAGGCTCACCAATGCGGTCGACATATCGGCGTAGGGGTGACGTATGAACGAATGATCGGTGGTTTTTTTAAAGCTAAGACATTGTCCTATTATACGAACGCGCCTGAAGATCTTTATGAAGCGTTGCTCGCGCTTTTTGATCAGCATTGGGACGGTCGTGGTGTGCGGGCAGTTTGTATTGCTGTCGATCAACTGCGTACCGAAGATACGATGCAACTTAATTTATTTGCCGATGTGCCAAAACGAAAACAACTTTATGCTGTTTTGGATGAATTGCATGAGCGCTATGGTGAGACGAGTGTGATGCGGGCGGTCAGTTTAACACCTGCCGGCCAGTTGCGTGATCGCAGTCATAAGATAGGGGGTCATTTTGCATGAATATCGTCAGTGGTAATCTCTTTGAAGCGATGCGACTCGTATTGCCGGAACACCGTACGATGATGGCGGAAAGGGAGAAGGCTGAGCAACGAAAAAAACAGCCGATGCTCTCTGAGGATCAAAAAGCTGAGATGCATTATCGTCTTACCGAAGCGCTCGTCAATCGTCAAGCGATTCGAGTTACATTATATGCTCCTTATGGCGAAGAGAGTTATACGGGAATGCCCGTACTAAAAGGTTCTCTATATCTGCGTACCGAAAAGGGGATGATGCGATTAGATCGACAACGTATGATCGAAATTACCTTATTAGGATTGCCTTGTTGATCTTGTTTTACCAAAAAAGAAACGATACGATGGAACGGTATAGCATAAGCTGAAAATTCGTAAGAAGTCGTGATAGCTTGAAAGGAAGAATGAAAGATCATGTATGATCATGTGCTAGCTGATCGTGCTCGTCTGGCGATCGATCAGATGCAAAAAGTATTGAGCCAATCTTTATTTGGCCTTGAGGAAGCAACGGAAAAAATTATCATCACATTTTTGGCTGGTGGTCATGTTCTTCTTGAAGATGTGCCTGGCGTTGGTAAGACGGCGCTCGCAAAAGCGATTGCGCAATTTCTCGGTCTTACGTTTCGGCGTGTTCAATGTACACCGGATATGTTACCTGCCGACATTACGGGCGGATTGATCTATGATCGTCAAACGGGTGCATTTTCATTTCGCGAAGGACCGATTTTCACGAATTTCCTACTCGTTGATGAAATCAACCGTGCGTTACCGCGAACGCAATCCGCCTTACTTGAAGCGATGGCTGAAAAGCAGGTAACTGTTGATGGGCAGACCTACTCTTTGCCAGATCCGTTTTTTGTCATTGCAACGCAAAATCCGATTGAATCACAAGGCGTATTTCCGTTACCTGAAGCTCAGTTAGATCGATTTATGATAAAAACGTCTCTAGGGTATCCAACTAGGGATCAGGATTTACTTTTATTGCAGCGTTATTTTCACGGTGATCAGATAGCGATGGATGGCTCAGCAAGTGATCAAGATTGGCATTTAACATTAAAACAAGCTTATGAGCAAGTTCAAGCTACGGAGGAAGTACTTCGTTATATGGCTGAGATCGTCGAAGCGACGAGAGGTCATGATGCGATTGTATTAGGGGCGAGTCCTCGAGCCATGATCATGTTAGCACGAGCAACCAGAGCGGTGGCTGTCATTCGAGGGAGAAATTATATTACGCCCGATGATGTTGTGGCGATAGCACCCTATGTATTAGCGCATCGCTTAGTTTACCAAGAAGATGAAGATCAACATGATGGGTACCATGAACAGATAGCGTCACTACTACGAACCATTGAAGTTCCTATCGATCGACCGCGCCGATGAACATTTTTTTGCTGTGGTTGCTCATCAGTATCCCTATCGCCTATTTTGTATGGAATTTTTATTGGAAATATTATGTGCTTCCTAATGTCGAGATTGAAGTGGATTCGATTAAAGCATCCCTTGCGCTTGGTGAAACCACATCGATTACTGTTCACCTGCGCAATCGTTCATGGGCTCCTGCACCATACGTCAAATGTAAAATGAAATTGCCAGAAGGTATTCGGTTAAAAGGTAGCGATGAAGCAACTGCAATAAAGCAAAATCAATGTGAAGTGAATGTTAGCATAATGGGTAAGCAAGAAGTGCGTCTTACGATACCGATTGAAGGTATACAGCGCGGCGTCCATGTGATTTCAGACGCGACGATGATCATGACGAACGGATTATCTTTTAAGACGCATGTCGTATTTTTATCGGTCAATAGCAAAATTGTCGTACATCCGCGTCGAATCAAATCATCGACCGAGCAACTTATTCGCACACAGCAAATAGGTGCTTTATCCTTACCGAAGCGCAATTATGCTGTATCCCAAGATTGGATAACGATACGCCCTTATGAGATCGGGGATTCTGTCCGTGATATCGCTTGGTATTTAAGTGCACGACGCGATGAAGCCTATATCCTTCAGCGTTCCGTTGCGATATTAGCCAAAACTATCGTGATCATCAATCTTCAAACCGATGATGTAGTTTGGAAAGTCAATACGCGACTTGCGGAACGCATCTATGAAGTGAGTTATCAGGTGCTTGAGACATTGTTGCGTGCAGAGATGACGATTGAAGTGATGACAAACGCGCATGAGGTAGAAGTAAGTCAAACGGCAAAACAACAACGCAAGTTGATAAGTCAAAGAACCTTTCAAGGTCCGGTAACGAAAAAATCGATTCGACAAGTTGGACACTGGTTAGGTCAATTATCCGTTCACGCGAAGTATTCCTTTGATCAGATGAAGATCAAATTGCCAAAATGGTCGACGGTGAGCGTTGTAGTGATCACAGCGTTTTCGCAACCAATGGATGAAAAGTGGACGAAACAATTACGAAAGCAAGGTTGTATGGTCGAATTTATCCATGTAGGTGAAAATGCATGATCAATGAATATGGGATAATCGCAGATTGGTTGTTAAGTTTATGTTTATTTATACTCTATATTCCATTTAATCCATGGGTTCTATGGGTGCTAGGATTGGTTATGATAACAGTTTACCAAGTGAGTTTATTAGGAATCTATTATCTTAACATGAAGAGTAATAACAAATGGTTGCTACAAGGTCTACTTAGTTTGTGTTTTCTTTTAATTTTATATCGATTTTATCCTTTTTTACCATCTGTTTTGGAAACATTAATCACCCTATTGCTCTTGAGCCGCAGGACAACTCTCATTCGATATCGAGAAGATCATGAGTTTCAATCTTTCCGTTTTCTCATCGATAGTTTCATCATCGTTATTTTTGTCTTAACCATGATGTTTACAAGATATCATTCGCTCTATGTTATTCTCGGATTTTTATTTGTGATGATTACTCGTCTTATGGCGATGAGAATAGCTACGCAATCCCATCAACATTTTTCGATGCGAAAAGGGAATGTTCGATTTTTGCTTTTCTTTTTTGTTTTGATTCCCACGATAATTGGTCTATTCATCGCAAATTCGTATCTGTATATGTCAACAATTTTATTGGTTTTGTTGGCTATTCTCTTCATCGTGTCGATCGTAGTAGCAATCCTCGATCCTGAAATGCGAAAAAGAATATTCTACAGTGCGGTCGTAATTCTCCTGTTTTTACTCGTAGCAAGAATAGTAAAGCTGAAGTTCCATCCGACTTCATTGCATACATTTGGAAAATCAACAGCACATCAAGGTACAATATTGTTACCTAGTCATACGGTTTCTCCATACTTATTCGTGCTAATGATCGGCTTGATTATCGCTATCGTTCTTATCTTTATCTATCGTAAGATGACTTATAAAAATAGCACTACGCAGACTCTACAAGGGGATCAGGGAATTCGCATTGAACGTTTAAAGTTACATCAACGTCAAAAACAAGTCATGAAGGATCAAATGTTAACACCGATACGTCGAGTCTTTGTCCAGGTAAGTCAATTTTATTTAATGAAAAAAGGGGGTATAGCCTATGACGAGACAGCGGAACGAATCAAAATGCGCTTACTCGCTACGATCGATCAAGCGGATAGCATAAAGCATAAAGCAATTTTGGAATTGTTGGATGCTTATCAAAAAGAGCGATATGGGAATCTGGATTCTCTTTCTAACGAAGAAATTGCTCGCCTCAAGCAAAATTTACTGACAAAGTCATCAACGTGATAGGACGATTGGTGTGGTATTTATAATAGTACAGTGTGAAATCGAGAAGGGGTGGGCTCAATGAAAAGACTGTATCTGGCTGTTGCGATCGGAGGCATGCTTGGCGCGAGTTTACGCGAATGGTTCGAACTGATCATACCAACTGTGCCATCATTCCCGTTAGGAACTTGGATCATCAATTGTACAGGTAGCTTCTTATTAGCTTTTTTATACGCGTATACGGCGAGAATCATCCGTTTTCCACAATGGTTACGTGTCGGAATGGGTACGGGATTACTTGGCGCTTATACAACATTTTCAACGTTTTGCGTGGAGACCGTTACGTTGCTGCAGCATGGTGCTTTTTTTGCAGCACTTAGCTACCTTATCATCAGTTTGACCGTTGGTATCCTCTTTGCATTCCTGGGACATTTCATCGCGAACCGCATACCTGTCTCCAAAAGAAATGTGGTGAAATCGTAATGCAATGGTTTGGTATTGTACTTGGTGGCGCATTGGGAGCCATGGCGAGATATTATGTAACACGAACGATTCAGGCAAGATGGTCGCGTGCCTTTCCGCTAGCTACTTTTGTCATTAATATCGTAGGCGCATTTTTTCTTGGCCTTGTCGTAATGAGTACAAAACAACCTTCTTTACTGCATACATGGATCGCAAGTACAGTAGGTACAGGATTCCTTGGCGCTTTCACGACTTTTTCAACCTATATGGTAGAAAGCATGACATTAGTCCAGATAAAAAAGACAGGTATGATGTTCATGTATATGTTAAGTAGTCTTGTGATTGGCTTGCTATTAGCGTATCTGGGGATGCACGTAGCGATGATTTGATACTATGTAGCGATGATAGAGGTGTGCGGTATGGCGATGATCTATTGGGCGAGTCTTGTACAAGACGAGACATGTCATTATCTTTTTGCCAATGATGAAGGTTTGGTCATGATCACCTTGCCTCAAGAGACTTTTCAAAATGCGGTTTCATGGATCAATCGTCAGTTTGCTAACTGCCAATTGATCGGAAGTTTAAATGAACTCAAGGGCTATCGTCGAGCCCTGAACGATTATTGGTATGGGGATTTCGATGCTGCAAGTTCCATCAAGTACTCCTTGCAGGGAACGGTTTTTCAACGAACTGTCTGGGAGGAGTTGTTAAAAATTCCTTACGGAATGACAGTGAGTTATCAAGATATCGCAGATCGCATTGGCCGTCCCAAAGCGGTAAGAGCGGTTGCCAATGCGATCGCAGCAAATCCCATCCCGTATCTCATACCTTGTCATCGCGTCATCGGTAAAAATGGTGAATTAACAGGGTATCGTGGTGGACTCGAATTAAAAAAGACCTTATTACAACAAGAGAGAGAAAACAAAAAATTATAATCTGCATGTATCTTAAGGAATTTGTGCTGGGAAATCCGATCCAGTAGCTGGAGATACATTGAACGTTGCCCCAGTTGGTGGGAGCCCATTACTAATGATATTAGCAAACATCTTTGGCGGGTAACTGCTCGACCATTGCGGAAGACTATTAGCAAGCGTCGTGACGGGATAGCCTTCCCAAACTGCGCCGACAATATTGGGTGTAAACGCAGCAACCCAAAGATCACTATCGGTATGCGAGGTATTGGTATAAGCAACCGACCCTGTCTTTCCAGCGACTTCATGACCAGGGACTGAAGCTCCGGCAACAATACCATTGGTGACGTTATTGCGTAATAGAGCAACCATCTGTGAAGCGGTTGAAGGTGACATCACCGTTATCGGAGTTGCTTGAAATTGGTAAAGCACGGTTCCGTCCGATGCGACTATTCGATCGATAGCATGGGCTGGGATTCGCGTGCCATTGTTATCAAAAGCTGCGTATGCATCGGCGAGTTGTAGTGGCGAAATGCCAGGTACGATATTGCCTAGAGCGATCGTCAGATTTTGATTTGCAGGGTTTGAAAGATCAATCCCGGCATTTTGAGCAAAATTGATACCTTGTTGGATCCCAATCTGTTGCAATAACCATACAGCAGGGGCATTCCATGATTCTGCAAGCGCCCACCGTAACGAGACATAGCCTCTAAAAGTAGGATGATTTTCCCAATCACTGACGGTGTACGTGCCAAACGAAAGCTGATTATGAATGCCATCGTTTAACGCTGATCCAGCATTCCAATTACCTGTCGCTATGGCAGGCCCGTACGCGATCAAAGGTTTCATGGCAGAGCCTGGTGATCGCTGTGTGGAAGTGGCATAATCGAAACCGCGAAAAGTATATTGATTTTGTGTACCGCCGACAAGCGCTTGGATGCCGCCCGTATGAGGATTGACAAAGACAGCGGCTCCTTCGATTTTTTCTGTTGCGGTGGATAGCGGCGTTGGGTAATTGCTAGGATTATTCACGCCTTGATACGTAGCATCTTGCAATTTAGGATTTAACGAAGTGTATATCTGTAATCCGCCTTGCGTAAGTTGAGAAGCACTGATTGGGAGTTGACTGAGTTCTTGATCGATGTAGTCCCGATAATAATCGTACGCGACAGGTACACCACTTGATGTCGATGCGGGTGGTGCATGCAATTCGAGAGGTGCTGCTTGTGCTGTCACCATCTGCGAATACGTGATGTATTTTTGTGTTTCCATGCGTTGCAGGACTTCATTTCTTCTTGCGATAGCAATTTGTGGATTCACGATAGGATCATAGTAAGAAGGTGCTTGGGGGAGTCCTGCTAGCAAGGCCGCTTGTGGTAATGTCATTCGCTCCATTGTTGAAGGTTTTAAATCAAAATAATTGTAGGCTGCTTGTGCTATGCCCGTCGCGTTATTACCAAAGAAAACATGGTTAAAATACATATCTAAAATCTGATTTTTAGTAAATTTATTTGATATTTGCAAGGCAAATAAAAGCTCTTCAAGTTTATATTTGATGGAGTGATTATCCTTGAGATAAACGATTTTGGCTAGTTGTTGCGTAATCGTACTGGCTCCTTGGCCTGTATTGAGATGAAAGAGATCGTGAAGAGCAGCACGAGCATAGCCACGTAGACTAAAGCCATGATTTTGATAAAACCCAGCATCTTCTGTCGCGATCAAGGCTTGTTGAAGCGTTTTAGGAATTTCGGATAAAGGTACATTCGTAATACCTGTTGCAGGGATGATGAAAGCAAGATGACCATATCGATCATATACTTTTGTCGGTAGACTTACGACATCAAGCTTGGACAGATCGATGCGGGGCATATAGTACCAGAGAGCTGCCGTAAAACCACCCGTGAATAAAAGAAATGTGAAAAAGAAAATCCACAGGATTTTTAACTAGAGAAACCTTCTTTTCTTTTTTGGTTTTTTCTTAGGCACAGTCTTTGCTTTTGGTGACACATTTTTTGACATCGATTAACCCTCTTTTTTATCAGCAATGAAACCTTTACTATGACAATTATATTACAATGAACTTGAATTTTGCTGAAAATAAGGTTAGAATTTCGCCAACTTTATCATGAATGGCATGATGAACAACAAAGACGGTTACTTTAGTACGTAACCGTCTTTGT
>JABEUY010000053.1 GCA_013044175.1 Bacilli bacterium | reverse complement strand
GGAAATACGACAGCAATCGACATATTTCGTGCCCTCTTTCTTTACACTTGCAATGACTCTTCAAGCGCATGAACGACGCCAGATGTGATCATTTTATAGACTTGTTGTATTGCCACCTGATAAGCACGAACGTTCGATGACCCGTGCGCTTTGACCATGGCTCCTTTGACGCCAAGAAGCGGGGCACCACCATATTCCGCATAGTCAAAACGATGAAATAACTGACGAAAGCTTGAGCGTAGCAGATAGCCTGCCAATTTGGTGCGCCAAGTAGTTTTCACCATATCGCGTAAACTCTGTTCGAGTCCCATACCCAATCCCTCATAAAATTTCACGAGCACATTGCCAACAAAGCCATCACAGACAGCGACATCACAAACGTCATGGACAAGTTCACGCCCTTCAACATTGCCGACAAAGTGCTCGATTGTCGAAGTTAAGAGCGTATACGCTGTCTTTGAAAGTTCATCGCCTTTTTGCGCTTCTGAACCGATATTCACAAGACCAATTCGCGGATTGACACGCCCTTCGGTCAATTGCATATACGCAGAACCCATACGCGCAAACTGTTCTAGATGGTGCGCTGAGCAATCCGTATTGGCACCGGAATCGACCAGAAGTACACCACCACCTTTAAACGATGGCAAGATCACTGCAAGTGCAGGCCGATCAATCGTTTCAATTCTACCAACAATAAGTAATCCAGATACCATAAAAGCTCCCGTATTGCCTGCTGAAATCACACCATCGACCTGTTGCTCTTTTAGCATGTTCGCGCATACGACAAGAGAGGATTCCTTTTGTCGGCGAACTGCTTTAACCGGCTCCGCCTTTTGATCGATCACATCAGGCGCATGAAGAATCTTGACATTGGATGGCATGACATCGATGTGCGATTGAATCGTTCGCTCATCACCGACAAGGATAAATTCAGTATCTTGATGCTCGTTGGCAGAGACAAGTGTGGCTTTAACAGGTACTGTTGGGGCATGATCGCCACCCATCGCATCAACCGCGATCTTCACCATATACACCTCCAAAGGTTTGGTGATCGACCGATAAATCATCGAATGTTTTCGGTCAATACGCGACGTATATCATAAAAAAAGAGTGTCATTGGACGCAATAACGCCAAGACCCTCTTTTGCCTTACGCTTGTTCTACAACTTGACGTCGTTTATACGTACCGCAATGTAGGCATACGCGATGAGAAAGCTTCATCTCGTGACATTGTGGACACTCTACCATACCTGGAACAGACAATTTAAAGTGCGTACGACGCAATCTTTTTCTCGTTTTCGATGCACGGTGCTGAGGTACTGCCATCCTTTACACACCTCCCGGCATTAATAATATACTTGTTATGAAGGCTTATCATCAGAATCAGAAAAAAATTCTGCTAAAGAAGCCAAGCGTGGATCGATCGGCGTCGTATCACAATCACACGATTCGTGGTTGCGATTCTTCCCACAAACGGGGCAGAGACCCCGACAATCCTGACTGCATAAAGGCTGAAATTCCAGAGCGAGAATCAACTCTTGCTGCACATAAGGCGCAAGATCGATTCCATCTTCCGGCACATAGAGATAATCATTCTCTTCTTGTTCCCGCGTAAGCGGCAATTTCGACATCATGAAGGTCACACAAAGCTCGACATCTCGTGTAAAAACGTCCAGGCACCGCGAACATGCATACGTCACTTCACTCGTTATCGTCGCCTGTACTTCACCCACAGCGCGGTCAACTTGTACCGTACCGACGAAATGTATCGGGTGAAAACGCGTATGATCCAGCGGATCCATTCGCTCAAACGGTGGATCGATCCACGTAGCAAATGAATAAGTCCCCTGCTTTGCCGCTTCCATCCATGAAATTCTCACAGCCACAACACTCCGATCACAACAAAAGATAGTATACCGACTCCCATACTTCCTGTCAAACCTATCTTGGGGAAAGCTTCTTTAAAAAAGCGATAGCTTGCGCTAACGTATGCACCGGAACGATTTTCATGGCAGTATGCAATTGTCGTAATGCGAGCATCGCATGCGCCTCATTCGTATCGCCTTTGACCATATCTTTTGGCACGAAGAAATAATTGACGTGTGCCAAGTTAGCTGCATAGACCTTATGCGTAATGCCACCGATCTGCCCCACAATGCCGTCTGGTGAAATCGTACCCGTTCCAGCAATTCGATATCCGCGCGTTAAATCCACTTTCTTTTCTAGCTGATTGACCATCTCTAGCGAGAGCATTAGACCGGCTGATGGTCCATTGATGGAACCCGTATCAACAGTCGTCTTATACGGGGTGATCACCTTGATCGTTCCGACTACATTGACGCCGATACCCGCTTGCGGAGGCTTGGTCGCCAGGGAAATCAATGAAAAGGAAAGGGTAATAGGCTTCGTACCTCGCAACACTTTGACGGTGACACGTTGACCAACATGAGCTTTTTGTAAAAAATCTCCGAGTGCAACCACAGAAGTCAGCGAATATCCGTCGATCGACAAAAGCGTATCACCCGGTTGCAACAAATGCCTAGCTTTAGAATTTTTATCGACACTAAAGACTTGATAGCCTGTAAATACCACATGATACGGTAAGTGCAAGGCAGAAAGTGCAGCGATCTCAGCATCATCATGCGAAGATATCATCATCTGATCTTCAAGCGCGAGGTATTCTTGGTACGAATAGTTAGCTGATACTTCGCTTTGGGGAAGAATTTGATGATCAGGCAAGGTCAATGCATAAAGCAAATCATAGATGTTTTTCGCATCGATCACATAGACGGTTGTCAGCATAAACTCGCCTTTTTCCGTCTTATGACCACCTTTTACCGTGACGATCGGCGATAACGGAACCACCGTACCCGGCGCATAAACGTAATACGGCAAAGGTATGTATTCAAGTACGATTAACATTGCACACACCAATAACAACACAATCCACCATAGTACAGAACGAGACATTCGCTTACGGCGTGAAGGCATCTGATCCACCGATCGACACCCCCTTTTTTTGCAAAAACTCAAGCAACGATGGCATGAGTGCTTCCATCTTACTTCGTCCCGCCTCGATCGCCTTCTCGACGCCTGTACCGGCAAAGGAAGTAGCACTCATCAAATCGAGCTCTGGTCGCACGACAAAATCCGCATGTAAAATCGAATGCGTAAACATCTCACGTTGCATGATGTCCGTTGCTTGAATAATAATATCGATGATGTTTTTGACGGGGGGAAGCTTCTCAAAATATCCAACATCTACGGCGATAACAATATCACTGCCGAGTTCTCTAGCCGCCATAATCGGCACGCGATCGATCACGCCACCGTCGACAAGTAGGCGACCTTGGTACTCGTATGGAACAAAAATGCCAGGAATCGAGATACTCGCGCGAACCGCATCATGCAATTTCCCTTGCGTGAAAACCACACGTTCACCACGTTCAACATCCGTCGCTACGATGGCAAGTGGAAGGCTCGTCTGCGCAAACGTGTAGTCTTTCGTTAACATTTTGATCAGTTGATGAATGCGTTCTCCGGCGACAAAACCTCGATGGGGGACTGTGAAATCTATCCACGACGTTGTTGGCATATGACAAGCTAATCGCTCCATCATGGTAAGAGGGGCACCTGTTGCATACACGGAACCAAGAAGTGCTCCCATGCTCGAACCTGCAATCACGTCGATCGGAATACCATGGTGAAGTAGCGTTTGAAGTACGCCGATATGCGCAAAGCCTCGTGCGCCACCACTACCTAGCGCGAGGCCGATCTTCGGTCTTTGCGTCATACCTTCGTTCCTCCTTGCTTTACTTTTGCCATCCATGATCACCTTGATATCTGGCCGTAAACGCATGAAACACTTGTTCGGGAACGAAACGTTGGATATCTCCACCAAGTCGAGCCACTTCTTTGACGATACTCGAACTGATATACGAGTATTCATGATGGGTCGGAATAAAAATCGTCTCGGCTTCTGGTAACAAATCTTTATTCATCGAAGCCATTTGTAATTCCGTTTCTAAGTCACTGACAAAGCGCAGACCACGAATGATAAATTGCGCTTTTTTTTCTTGAAGATAATGAACAAGTAACCCTGAGAAAAAATCAACACTTACATTTTCGAGATGCGCTACACTTTGCCGAATAAATTGCATGCGCTCTTCAACAGAAAAAAAAGGCGTTTTTTTTACATTGACTAACACAGCGACGATCACATGATCAAACATTTTGGCGCTACGTTCCATGACATAAAGATGACCTTTGGTCACAGGATCGAAAGAACCGGGATATACGGCAATTTTCACCCTTTACTCACCTAACCGATCCGATTGTGTTTTATAGATGACAATTTTAACAATACCATAAATCACTTCTTTGGCGACACGAAATCCCGGTAACAAAAATGTCGCCGTCTGCGCATGCATCTCAGCGACGATCGTAGCGTCTTTTGCTAAAAGATCGGCATCGAGTAAGCGACGCAAACTATCTTCGAGAATTCCCGCTTGATAAGGGGGATCGGCGAAAACCAAATCGAAGCTTTCTTTTTTATCTTTTAGATAAGCGATCGCTTTAGCATACGGCATACGAAGTACTTGAGATCGATTTGATAAACCTAAGGTTTCTACATTTGTTCGTAGGATGTCACCACTTTGGCTATCGACAAAAGCTGCACGTTCTACACCGCGACTGAGTGCCTCAATGCCAAGTGAACCCGACCCTGCAAAAAGATCGAGGCAAGCTATTTGCTCAAAAGTTGGCCCTAGCATGGAAAAAACCGACTCTTTGACACGGTCTGTCGTCGGGCGTGTTTTTTGGCCATCTGGCGTTTTTAATAATCTTCCTTTATGTGAACCTGCGATCACACGAAGTGTCATCGTTTACACCTCTTTTGGATAATACCTTTAAGGTTACGCGAATCGAGCGATAACGGCAACCTGCTATGGCTTGTCTGCCTTCGTGGTATAAAGAGTCCCAAACTCGTCTATCCTACACATAGCAACGAAAGTTGCTAAGGCAACCAAAAAAGAGAGCGTGCTTCTCTCTTTTGGTTTCTCCTCTCCCAGTAGCCGACATTGCAACGGTACCCGTGCAAGCGGCAAACCTCCTCGCGTACCCGGGCGAGGAGGTTTTTGTTTGCTTAGGTATGCGTCCTTTACCATCGATATCTCTCGTGCATTTTGTAAAGGGTAACATCCATTTCAACGAAGAAAGGAGCATTTTTATGGAAGGCGTATTTGGCGGTTATACACGTTGGGCTGTCGTCTTTCTGATCATCTTCGTTTTGTTCTTCTTGCTTATCCCTGTGTATACCACACATTGCACCACCGTCCCAGTTTACTAAAAAATCTTTGTAAGGAGGAAATTTCATGGGCACATTTGGCGGTTATACACGTTGGGCAGTTGTCTTTCTGATTATCTTCGTTCTCTTTTTCCTACTCGTACCTGGGATCGGTTATGGTACTGGCGTAGGTGCAGGTGTCGGAGCTGGCGTCGGCACAGGGATTTACTAGAAATAAAGCAAAAGGTGGGGGATCACCTCACCTTTTGCCCAAAAACTTCCCGACAATATACTCTTTGTTCTTGATCAAGGGCAATAGGGTCAAAAAATCGATCAAGCAACAAAATCACGGTGCTCCCAAACTGAAAATACCCCATCTCCTCACCACACTGCACAACTTGAGGCAAAGCACCTTGTAAGGACGAAGCGATTTTTACACTACCCACCATTAAAGAACCCACTGCGATGAGGGCAAATCTTTTACCCGCTTGATGTCCTTCAAAGACGATACGCGTATTACGCGCATAAAGTGCCTCATTCGCCATACGGCCAAGGCGATTGACAGGATCATAGCCACCTGCGATTGTGCGTACAGCGTCGATTTCACAAGCAAACGGCGCGTGAAAGCGATGATAATCACGCGGACTTAGATAAATAATCGCATAAAAACCGTCAAGATATGCATTGGCCATGGCGACACCAAGCAATTCCGCCACGCTGATCGTCATCTTTTTCACGGGCAAACGGATTTGGTCATCGATGGTTCCAACTTGTAGCACAATACCATCACAAGGACTACAAATCATTTGAGCATCTAGTGCGGTGCTAAGAACATCCCTTTTTACCTTTCGTGCAAAAAAGGCGTTTAGCGTAGGATACATCACAATGGGAAGATCAATTTCCTCGCGATCGATATGATACAGCATGATGTAAACGGGAATTGCATAGCGACTGAAAGACTGATCACAAAGCCACCCCGCTAGTCGTGTCAACTTTCGTTTAGGTAGCAGGGCTAACAGCACTCGTAAAACTGCACGCATAGCCATCTCTCTTTCTCATTTACGAATCAGCAAGCGTCTCGATTGCATCGCGTATGTGTGCATAAAGCGCTTGGTACGCTGGCAAGAAAAAAAGATCGCCAGTCTTCAATAATTTTACAGCGACTTCTCGGGCGACTTCCATGATACGCAAATCACGAATGGGATCGCCAACATGAAATACGGGTAAACCGCTTTGGCGATCACCAAAAGCTTCCCCAGGTCCACGAAGTTGTAAGTCCTTACTCGCCAGTTCAAAACCATCTTGTGATTGCACCATAGCAGTCAGGCGTTCTATAGCCATTTCACTTTTAGGATCCGCTAAGAGATAACAAAACGACGGATACGAAGAACGCCCCACTCTTCCTCGCAACTGATGAAGCGTAGCAAGACCAAATCGATCGGCTTCGTAGATGGCCATCACGGTAGCATTAGGGACATTGACACCCACTTCAATGATCGACGTCGCGACGAGAACTTGTGTTTTCCCTTCGACAAAAGACTTCATCGCCTCTTGACGATCGACTTCCTTCATTTGTCCGTGTAATAATCCTACTTGCCAAAAGTCAAAGGATTCTTGTAGTTGCGCCTGTAAGCGCGTGACACTAATCGCCTCGGCATCCCACTCATCGCTTTCAATACGAGGCGCAACGATATACGCTTGCCTGCCTTTTACCAACTCACCACGAATCGCTTGGATAACCTTTTCTTCATCCTTAAAAGTGAGCGAACATGTCGTGATCGGTTGACGTCCGATCGGTTTTGTTTTGATTTCCGTCACTTCAATGTCACCATACAACGTCAAGGCTAAAGAACGAGGAATCGGGGTCGCTGTGACATGCAAGACATCAACACCATGCGAACCTTTACTTCGTAACGCCCTTCGTGCCGAAACGCCAAATCGATGTTGTTCATCGATCACAACAAACCGCAAGGTTGAAAAAATAAGATTTTCTGACAAAAGGGCATGCGTACCGATAACGACATCCGCATCGCCTTTCGCTACGCTTTCTTCGATCCATTTTTTATTCTTCGCGCCCCCTAGAAGCAGTTGAACTGAAACGCCAAAAGGAGTTAATCGTTTTTTCGCTTCTTCAAAGTGCTGAGAGGCTAGAATACTGGTTGGTGCCATGATCACGCTTTGCAAGCCGAGTTTCGCAAGCGCTGCCACCATGGCAAAAATAACTGCCGTCTTGCCCGAACCGACATCGCCTTGAAGCAGGCGATACATCGGGGCTGTACGACATACATCATCGACGATATCGTCGATCGCTTTTTGCTGATCCATCGTCAAGGCAAATGGCAACGTTTGGATCCATTCTTGCGCCAAGACGTTTACTTCATCAACACGCAAGCGGGATTTTTCGTGATCCTGTTGGGTCAGACGTCTTGCTTGTAATTTTAATTGAAAAAGTAAAAATTCTTCAAAGATCAATCTTCGCTTCGCTTGATGCACATCGTGTTCATCACGCGGGTGATGCATCATTTCAATCGCACGTACTTTACTGACCAGCTTATATTTTTCCAGCAAGGAAACAGGCATCCAATCAACGATGCGTTCTCGATACATGGACAGAGCTTGATCGACCATTTTTCTAAGATTCACGGTTGAAAGGTTCTGTGTTACGCGATAAACCGGCGCAAGTTCTCCAAGCTTCTTCTCATGAGGAAATTCGTAAGAGACAACTTGAATCGTGCCATATCGAGCCTGAAACCGCCCTGTAATCATCATGATCCGCTGCTTTGTCGCTTGATGACGGATATAGGGCTGATTAAAAAAAATCGCCTTCAGGCGTCGATCCGCTACACGAACAGGGATCGTAACCATGCTTTTCGCCTGCGTGAAACGAACAGATGGCGCACCGATAACTTCTGCATACACAGTGACTTTCTGTCCATCGAGAAGTGCTGCTGCCTCATCGTAAGGTGTTTCATATCGAAAAGGAAAATACAGCAATACATCTAGGATTGTAACGATACCGAGTTGCGCCAGCAACTTACTACGTGAAGGACCAATGCCAGGCAAAAGCGTAACAGGAAGTTCTTCAAAGGGCGTGTCGCCATCCACGTTCGTCAAAAGGTAACCACCCCACTACTCGGCGGCAATGACATAATCATAGATTGGCTGACCGCCGTATTGCAGTTCAAATTCGACATCAGGATATTGCGATTGCAAAGTAGCAAAAACGGCATGAAGCTCATCGAGTAAGTCATGTTGCGCAAAGAAAACAGTGCAAATCTCAGTATCTTGTTCACATAAAAGTGAAAGGAAGCGCAACAAAGCGGTTTCTCGGGATCGTTCAACCAGCAATACTTCGCCATCTTGAACGCCAAGGTAATCACCTTGCGCGATGTCATGCTGATCCATTTGCGTCGATCGCACCGCCATCGTGATGCCGCCCGATTTGATTTTTTCCATCGCTAACCGCATTGCAGTTTCATTCTCATCTTTACTTTTGTCTTTCATAAAGGCAAGAGTAGCCCCAAGTCCTGCCGCAATCGAAGTCGTCGGAATCACATGAACATTGCTATGCGCCATTGAGGCTGCCTGTTGCGCCGCCATCATCACATTTTTATGATTGGGCAACAAAAAAATGTCATCAGCATGCACTTGTTCAATCGCTGCGACGATCTCTTGTGTCGAAGGATTCATCGACGAACCGCCATCAATGATGCTGTCGACCTCTAACTCGCGAAATGTCGAAAGAATACCATCGCCGGTTGCGACGATGAGTAGACCGCATGGGTGCCTAGGACTTGGCGATTCCATGCTTTTTTCCGATAATGCTTGATGTTGTAACGTCATGTTATCGATTTTGATATCGGTTAGTTCACCATGCAGTATGGCAACTTCAAGCGCTTTACCAGGATGTCTTGTGTGGACATGAACCTTGATCATGCGATCACCAGCTACGACAAGCAAAGAGTCACCGAGATTACTTAACGTATTACTCATTTTGGATTGAATTTCATCAATTGAATCATCGTCATCGGCAAGCATAAGCCGAAATTCCGTACAATACCCAAACTCATCCAGACCATGATGACTTTGATTACCTTGCGCAATCGAATCACGCAACATCCCCGAACCGTTGGAAATAATCGGAACAGTAACCTCTTGAAAGATCTGCAAAAAACCTCGATAGATCACAATCAGGCCTTGACCGCCTGAATCAACGACACCCGCTTGCTTTAGTACCGGCAATTGCATAGGTGTTTTTTCCAAGGCGAGTTGACCCGTCTCAATCGCAGCAAAAAGTACATCACGTATCGTCGCATTTTGATTTTTTAATGCTTTCATCGCACCATTGGCCGCTTCTTTCGCAACCGTCAAAATCGTCCCTTCAACCGGCCTTGCTACGGCTTGATAAGCCGTTTTGACGCCTACTTGTAACGCGACGGCAAAAGCTTCTGGTGTCAAAACTTGATGTTCTTTACCGAGCACCGAAGCAAAGCCCCGAAAAAGTTGCGATAAGATGACACCGGAATTACCTCTTGCGCCAAGCAGTAAGCCACGCGAAAGCGCTTCAGCAATTTCAGATACGGTGGCATTTCCGTGCAATTTCTCAATTTCGTGGATGCCTGATTGCAATGAAAGAAACATATTCGTGCCTGTATCCCCATCGGGAACAGGAAATACATTCAGTGCATTAATCGTTTCTTTATGTTCCGTTAATAGACTAAAACCGTGGTGAAGCATCTCTTTAAACATCATCTGATTCATCGGTGATTCTTGCCGCACCACTGCGTGCCTCCTTACTTCTCTTCGACGACTTTGACTCCTTGCACGTGAATATTGATCCGATCGGCTAAAATACCAAATGATTCACGCAAGGTGTACTTCACTTTTTCACGTAAATTATCGGCCACTTCCGGAATTCGTGTTCCATAACTGACGATTACATACAAATCAACTTCAAGCGTATCTTCTACCGTTTTGACTTCAACGCCTCGACCTGGATTTTCTCTTCCTAATAACTCGGAGATGCTATCACGCATGCCCTTTCTTGGTGCCATATCGGCTAAACCGTAACAATCAAGAGCAGCAAGACCTGCCGCAGTCGCAACGACTTCATCTGCAATATAAATTTTCCCTAGCGCATTCGTAATAACGTTAGCCATGGTATTCCTCCCAAATAAGAACAATCTGTATGATTGCACTCAGTGTACTACACCACACCTCGATAGAAAAGAAGAAACCGCAGTGATTGTACTCCCTCATTCATTGTGCTATTATATCAAAGTTAATGTCTGATTAAAGGGGGTGCTATGTCTTGGCAAAACGTTGTGAAGTGTGCGGTAAAGGTCCTCAAGTCGGTAACGCTGTGAGCCACTCCCACATCTTAAATAAGCGCCGTTGGCTTCCTAATCTCCAATCCGTTCGTGTGAATATGAATGGTTCTGTCAAACGCATCCGCGTATGTACACGCTGCTTAAAAGGCGGTAAGGTAAAACGAGCCATCTAACGATCTTTAACACTTATCGTTTTTCGTAGAAAAAGCACCGCATGGGTGCTTTTTTATTTTTGCCACTTTATTTATCGTCGATGCCCAATACCGAGCATCATCTTAACAAATCCACCGAGAAACTTTGGCAAACGAATGGTATAAAAACGCATCGTACTCCCCCCTTAGCGTACTCGATGCTGATCATCATTCCTTGTGAAAAGTGTATTCCTTGCAACTAAGAAATGTGACTAATGAATACGAAGGCTTGAAATCGCTCCACCTAGCGAATTCGCTCGAAAAACATAAGAACCTGCTACTAGAATGCTCGCACCTGCGTTCACACAACGTTCTGCCGTCTCAGGAACGATGCCTCCATCAACTTCAATCTTAACGTGTCGTAAGCCTCGCTCCACCAGTTGCTCACGAATTCTTTGGATTTTTTTTACAGAACTCGGCAAAAAACTCTGACCACCAAAACCGGGATTGACCGTCATCACGAGGATAAGATCGAGGTCTTCGTAGACGTAATCAAGAACATGTTCTGATGTCGCAGGGTTAAGCGCAACGCCAACCAAGGCTCCCATGTCACGAATTTGTGCCAATGTTCTTTGAAGGTGCGTACAAGCCTCAGCATGGACTGTAATCCAATCAGCTCCAGCATCACGATAGGCTTGAAGAGAGCGTTCTGGATTTTCGATCATCAAATGGACATCAAAAGGCAATCTCGTATATTTTCTTAACGTCGAGATCACGGGAGGTCCAAAGGTAAGATTTGGAACAAAATGACCGTCCATCACATCGATATGGATCACGTCTGCGCCAGCCTGTTCAAGGCTATGAATCGCTTCACCGAGTTTTGCGAAATCCGCGGAGAGGATCGAAGGGGCTATTTGCACAGCCATCAATATCGCCTTGCTTTCCATTCTTTATTTTCTTGAAGTAACTGTAAGTAATTTTCATACCGCGTCGACGCGATGGCTTTTTGTTCTACCGCTTGACGAACTTGACAACCATCTTCCATCTCATGCAGGCATCCTCGATAAAGGCAAGATTGTCCGACATCATAGATCTCAACAAACAATTTTTGCATGGTTGTCAGGTCTTCGAGATAAAGATCAAATTGCGAAAAGCCAGGGGTATCGGCAAGATAGCCACCTTCAAAAGGATAGAGTTGAACAAAAGTGGTCGTATGTTTGCCACGTTGTGTCGCTTCGCTGACCGACCCTGCTATAGCTCCAGAATTTGGAAGTAGTTTTTTTAGCAGCGTCGATTTTCCTACCCCAGACTCTCCGGACAAAACGGTTTGGTGATCCATCAATTCTTTTTTTACATCCTTGATTCCCTGGTCGTGCAAACTATCGATCCCTAGAACCTTGTAACCTAGCGGTTGGTACACAGAAAGTAAATGGTGATAATACGTCTGCGCCGTCATCAAATCGATTTTCGTCAAAAGCATGATGGCAGGTAGTTGATTCCACTTCGTCATCGCCAACATCTTATCGATCTGAAAGAGTGAAGTCTGTGGCGAAGCCAGAGAAAAAACGAGAGCCACTTGATCAATATTGGCGATTTTTGGTCGGATGATCTCGTTTTTTCTCGGGTCGATCGCTTCAATGATACCTTCTTGCATACCTTGCCGTGAAACGGATACGATGTCACCAACAAGTGGCGAGATTCCCTTTTTCTTAAAAACCCCACGTGCCTTACACGTCAAAAGCAGATCCTCGCTGTGCACATAGTAAAAACCTGCAATTGCTTTGATGATTCGCCCTTTAATCATGCGTCTTACTCATCCGCCTAACGTCCCTGTGGTCGTGCCCGTCCCTGTGGTCGTGCCTGTCCCTGTGGTCGTGCCTGTCCCTGTGTTCGTGCCTGTCCCTGTGTTCGTGCCTGTCCCTGTGGTCGTGCCCGTCCCTGTGGTCGTGCCTGTCCCTGTGGTCGTGCCTGTCCCTGTGGTCGTGCCCGTCCCCGAATTAGTTCCGCCAACAGTAAAATTCGTCGGCGTTTGTGAACCTGCAGGAACAGTTAGGGTCGACACAACTTGGCCGTTGATCGAAACCTGAATCTGACCCGATTGCGTAGGCGTCGTTGTCACCGGAATCACATAATTAGCCGTCGGATTGGATTGAACAGTGTTAATCGTCAGCGTACCTTTAGCATCGGTCACCGTGATGACCAACGTCGCAGGAAGTAACGTCGCTGCTGGTAACGTAATCGATACTGGATTTTTAGTAACGACTGTGCCTGCAGGTACACCTGTACTGATGACAAGACTCACCGATGAACCCGAATTGGCTTGTTGACCTGATTGCGGCGTTTGTGCGATCACATCGTTTTTAGCCACGGTGAACGAAGATTGCGTTGTGATATGCCCTATTGCAAACCCGTCAGCCGTAAGGATGGCTTGCGCTTTAGACGCTGACTGTCCAACAACGTTCGGAACTGCTGCCGACTGAGCTCCTGAACTAATCACAAGCGTAATCGGTTCGGTGTTCGTCGCAATCGAGGTTCCTGCCGCTGGTGTCGTCGAGATGACAGCATTGACAGGTACGGAACCGCTCGGCTGTTGAACCACGGTTATATTACCGCTTGGGATTCCCATATCGATCAATTGTCCTGTTGCTGTCGTTTGCGGTTGATTGACTAGATTCGGCATCACGGCTTGTGCACTGCCCGTTTTTACACGTAAAAATATCGATTGATTGGGTAGCATAGAACCCGGACCTTGACTTTGCTCTTCAACTTGGCCGATCTGTACGGGCGAAGTGGAGGTCGCATCAAACGTCTCATGAATGTTCGCAGAAGGAACACCAAGAGAAACCAATTTCTGACTCGCCTGATCATAAGGCATACCGACGAGACTAGGTACTTGAATCTGCTTAGGTCGTCCAAACGTCGTTAAGAGATACGTCGCAACAATCGCTGCAACGATGACAAGACCGATAAGACCGATCGCCCAAGCTAAAATAATCACGATACGAACCCAAATCGGTCGTTTTTTCTCATCTTCCCATTCTTCCTCTTGACCTGTTCCTGTCGTAGGGGTTAATGTTGTCGCACCTTGGCCTTGCGCCCCTAACGTCATATCAAGTGGTGTGATTCGCATCGCACTTTGTGTCTTATCCGTACTCGATGGCATAACTCCACCGCGAATGACCGGTATTTGAATGGTCGGATTCGCATCGCCATACGATGAGGAAGGTACGCTTCCCGTCGATGATTCAGGAAGATGAAACGCACGTTTCAAATCCTCTTGCAAAGCACGCACGGAAGCATATCGTTTTTGCGGATCTTTTTCCATCGCATGCATGATGATCGTTTCAAAACTCTGCGGAATATTCGGTGCGATCACATGCGGTGACACAGGAAGTTCTTGAAGATGCTTCAGTGCAATACTAATCGGCGAATCACCTGTAAAGGGAACGCGTCCTGTGACCATTTCATAGAGTACTACACCAAGCGAATACACGTCAGATTTCGCATCCGCCGTCGAACCGCGTGCCTGCTCGGGCGAAAAATAGTGAACGGAACCGAGCACCGAGGAATTATGATGGGTGATCGTGTTGGTGGATACCGCTTTGGCTATCCCAAAATCCGTTACTTTTACGCGTCCCGTTTTACTGATCAAGATATTATGCGGTTTCACATCACGATGCACGATATGATGTTCGTGTGCATGCATCAGTGCGTCACAAATTTGATTGGCATAGTCCACAGCTTCATCGACCGAAAGAGGTCCTTTTTCTTCGATGATTTGCTTAAGCGTCTTACCGTCTACATACTCCATCACGATATACTGCGCTTCACCATCTTGCCCAACATCATAGATATTGACGACGTTAGGATGTGATAAGCTTGCAGCAGCTTGTGCTTCTCGCTTAAAGCGTCGCATAAACTCCGCATCATTGACGAGTTCAGGACGTAACATCTTGATGGATACAGGACGATGAAGCAATACGTCAAGCCCTCGATAAACGATGGCCATACCACCGCTACCAATCTTCTCCAAAATCTGATATCGTCCGCCTAAAATATTACCCATCATTCACGATTCCCCCGCACAATTTCGTCTTCTAAAGAAACGGTCAAGACCGTAATATTATCCGTTCCTCCGCTTTCGAGAGCACGAGTGATCAAAGCATCAGCTTTTTCTTGGAGTGGCATCGACTGACGCAATACTTGCGCGATTGCATCTTCTTCAACACAACCCGTTAATCCGTCAGAGCATAAAAGCAGTTGATCGTCTGAACCCCAGGAATAGGTACGACATTCCGGTTCGATTTGCTCGGTGGTGCCAAGCGCCATCGTCAACATATGACGTTGAGGATGTTTCGCCGCTTCGAATGGAAGGATTTGCCCTCTTTTAACCAATTCATTCACCAACGAGTGGTCTTGCGTCAATAACGTAAGACCATCTTTTTGTGAAAAAAGATAAGCTCTGCTATCTCCAACATGACCGATGACGATCTGATCGGCCATCGCGATACAGGCTACTATCGTCGTGCCCATTCCTCGAAGATCAGGTTTCTCTTGCGATTCTCGATACACTTTACCATTCGCAAAGTGTATCGCCTCGATCAACGTTTGTTCCGTAAGCGCTATTCCTTTTTGCGATAAATATTCTGACATTGAAGTTAATGCTAGCGAACTCGCTACCTCTCCTGCGACATGGCCACCCATGCCATCGGCTACCGCAGCCAAGACGACTCCTGTTTCCTTTTTGACCATCCAAAAACCATCTTGATTGACCTTTCGAACCAGTCCGACATCCGACTTCGCGGCAAACTGCATGCCATCCTCTCCCTACCTTTACTCCGCACCGTGTTGCGCCCGCAATTGACCACACGCAGCCGCAATATCGCTACCTTTCTCGCGACGCACCGTTGCATTGATATGTTGACGCTCTAATTCGTCAGCAAATTCGCGAATCTGGTCTTGCGGTGTTCGTGTCAAATTGCGCTCAGGCACGTAATTGACAGGAATCAAATTGACATGGCAAGGGATCGTTCGCAACAATGCTGCTAATTTCCGAGCATCTTCTACTTTATCATTGTGACCATTAATCAGTGCGTACTCAAACGTAATACGACGACCGGTCTTATCAAAATAATACTTACAAGCTTCTAACAAAGATAGAATATCATAAGCGCGATTGACTGGCATCATTTTCGATCGTGTTTCATCATCGGCAGCATGAAGAGACACCGCCAAAGTAATGCCTCTCATCTCATCAGCCAAGCGATAAATCGCTGGAACGAGACCAACCGTCGAGACTGTGATATGACGTTGACCGATCTTAAGACCCTCTTGATCGGTGATAATATCGATAAAACGCATGGCTTCCTCATAATTTTCTAAAGGTTCACCCGAACCCATTAACACGACGCTCGATACGCGTTCTCCTTCTCGATCGAGTAAACGCTGACACATCATCACTTGCTCGACCATTTCACCCGCTGTCACATTACGCACGAGCCCACCTAGTGTGGAGGCACAGAATTTACAACCCATTTTGCAACCAACTTGCGTTGATACACAAACACTATTGCCATAATCGTGGCGCATGATTACCGTCTCAATCGTCGCTTGGTCTGGAAGACGAAAGAGAAATTTGATCGTTCCATCCTTGGAAACTTGCCGCGTGACTTCTTGTAATGACGTAAACTGCATCGAAGCATCAAGCGATTGACGCATCAACATAGGCAGATCAGACATAGCTTGTAGCGAGTCTGCGCGGTTTTGAAAAAGCCAATGATAGATCTGTACTGCGCGAAATTTGGGTTGGCCGATCGAAGCGAGATAATCTTGCCATTCCGAAAGACGATACCCATAAATCGATGGTTTCACTTCAGCTATGCCTCCTTAATCGCGCGACAAAAAACCCGTCGCCACCAAAATCTTGTGGATAAATATACCCCATGTAAGGATGCTCGACAATGCCATGAAGGGATTGGCTTTCTTGCTCTGTAAAAGAGAAAGGTTCAAATTCCGAATGCATAGCGAGAAAATCATGAACCTGATCTTCATTTTCTGTGCGATTAAGCGTACAAGTCGTATATAAAAGTATCCCGTCAGGGTTTAATAGCGAAGCCGTATGGTCGAGAAGTTGGCGCTGCACCACGTGTAATTGTTTGATTTTTTGAGGTGTCATCGACCACTTGACATCCGGTTTTCTCCCAATCGATCCGAGTCCAGAGCATGGTGCATCAAGCAAGATACGATCGTAATGCTCATGAACGCTAAGCACATCAGCCACGATCACAGACACCGACGTTAACGACAACCTTTTCACTTGTTGCGTGATAAGACTTGCTCGCGATGCATGCACTTCAATTGCATCAATGTGAGCTTGATCATTCGTTAATTCCGCAAGATGCGTTGCTTTTCCGCCTGGCGCAGCACAAGCATCAAGGATTCGCATAGCTGGTTTTGCAAGCAAAAGCGGAGCGATCAGCATCGAGCTTTCACCTTGCACGGTGAATTTTCCTTCTCGAAAAGAAGGAAGGGCAAGAAGCGGTGATTTCGTCGAGACATAAAGGGCATCCTCACAGATTTGAGCAGGTTCAACTTCATACCCAAGTTCTTCGAATTCTTGGTGTAAAGCGTCACGTGTGATTTTTAATCGGTTGCGACGAATCGTTCGTTTCCCTTTTTGATTAAGGCCAAATAAAATAGCAATCGTATCTTTTTCATTAAAAGATCGCTGCAATGTTTCAACTAACCAATCGGGAAATGAGAGCCGCAAAGCAATTTCAGAAAGGGGTAATCCTTCATTCTCTTCAAGACGCAACAGCGGTTTCAAATACGTTGGTTCACGCGTTGCTTGACGCAATATCGCATTGACAAAACCGGATGCATGCGGTGCTTGCTCTTTGGTCATCTCAACGGCGTCATGTAAAATCGCATAAGAAGGGACACGAGATAGAAAGCGCAGTTGATAGATACCGATCAAGAGGATCAAGCGTACGATTTTATCGATTTTCGCAATCGGACGCTTGGCGAGATTTTCGAGCCAATGATCGAGAAGACGTTGCCATAATAATACCCCTTGTACAATCTCGGTCGTCAAAGCTGCATCTTCCGGTGAAGACGTCGATTCGCGTAATGCTTTCGCTAAAGCGATATGCGCATACGCCTTTTGTTTTTCAATTGATAACAAAACTTGAAACGCAACTTTTCGAGCAACAGCTACTTTCAATCGTTTACCTCCTGATCAATTCGATCCATTTTGGCATTAAGAAGATGGCGATGAGTGTTTGCAAACGTTTCGCCTGATTGCACAGTTTTACCTTCCCATTGTAATGAAGTGGCAAGAAGAGTACCTACTTGGCAGGTTATAACAGGCCCTTCGCTTGGCAAAGCGATGATTTGACCAACCTCACCATGTTCGCCACCTTCTTCGAACACTTCACCAAGCCAAATCTTTAATCTTTTTCCTGATAACGTAGTAAATGCTCCTGGCGCAGGATACAAAGCTCGCAAACGAGCACAAACTTGCGATGCGGTTTGCGAAAAATCGATGCGTTCATCGTGTTTCGTGATAATCGGTGCATACGTGACTTGTTCATGATCTTGCTCAATCGGTGAAATCGTTCCGGCGAGAATATTGGGCAATGTCTCCTTAAGCAAGACAGCTCCTGCTTTGGCGAGTTGATCGTGCAATTCACCGTAGGTCATCGTTTTGGCGATCGAGACGCGACAACTTGACCACATGGGGCCGGCATCCATCGCTTTGACCATCGTCATGATCGTAACGCCTGTTTCGGTCTCTTCATGCATGATCGCTCGTTGAATCGGGGCGCCACCACGATAACGAGGAAGTAAGGAAGCATGGACATTATAAGCGCCAAGAGGCATAGAAGCGAGCAAACTTTCCGGCAGAATCTGTCCATAAGCTGCCGTGACGATCAGATCACCTTGCCAGTTTGCGATCGTCGCCAATGACGCTGCTTGCTTAATTTTTACCGGTTGAAATACCGGAATGCCTGCAGTTTGTGCCAGTTCTTTAACCGGTGGTGGTGTCAAGATTTTTTTCCTGCCGACCAGTCGATCAGGTTGTGTTACGACACCCACAACCATTACGTCCATCGTCAGTAACGTTTTTAACATGGTAACCGCAAAATCTGGCGTTCCCATAAAAATCACACGCGGCTGATTCATCCCTTTTGCCTCACTTTTCATAACAAACTATGCGCATTGACATCGAGCGTGAGCGTAACGTCTTTCGGTGCCTTAGCATAGGCTTGTTCGTACGCGAACGCAAGGATTTTTTGCACACGATAAAACGAGCGATATTTCACAACCACTTGATAGCGATACCGGTTGCGCAAGCGGGCGATCGAAGCTGGGGTAGATGGAAATAATCGAATATCCCGAAGCTGTTTGACCATCGAAGCGACAATGTCATGAACCTCATTGGAAAACTGGCGTGCGATTTCTTCGCGTTCATGCGTGATCGCAAATACGGAGACTTCGGTAAAGGGAGGATAAACCATCTTTTGTCTGATTTGCATTTCCGTCTGATAAAACGCCTCATAATCCTGCTGCGCCGCAAGGACAATCGCATAATGCTCCGGATTAAACGTCTGTACGATCATCGAACCTGAAAGGGCATGACGACCAGCACGACCAGCAACTTGAACTAGCAATTCAAAAGTTCGTTCTGCCGCACGGTAATCCGGGATATAGAGCGAGATATCCGCTGCGATCACACCGACAAAAGAAACACGAGAAAAGTCAAGACCTTTTGCGATCATTTGCGTGCCGAGCAAAATATCCGCTTCGCCTCGTTCAAAAGCGCAAAGTAGTCGTTCATGTGACCCTTTCGTCGATGTCGTATCCACATCCATACGAATGATCCGAAGATGATCATACATAGCGAGGAGTTCCTGCTCAACTTTTTGCGTCCCAGCGCCAAACGGACGTAGTTGCTCACCATGACATACAGGGCATTGCTTGATAACTGGTTGTTGGTAACCACAATAATGACAACGCAACACTTGCTCGTGACCTTTATGCAACGTTAACGAAATGTCACATGAAGGGCACGAGACGACTTCACCACAATCTCGACAGAGCAAAAACGTGGCGTAACCACGCTTGTTTAAAAATAAAATCGCCTGTTCTTTTCGATCGAGTACTTCTTGAATTGCCTTTTGTAAAGGAGGACTAAAGAGACTATGTGATCCTCGACGCATGTGTTCTCGCATATCAACGATCTGTACATCAGGCAGTGATTGATACGAATAACGCTGCTTGAGCGTCAAGTGTTGATAAGTCCCCTTTTCAGCGCGATACATCGTCTCCAAAGAAGGCGTAGCACTTCCTAAGAGCAATACACTTTGCGTTAACGATGCGCGTTTAACTGCGACTTCTCGCGTGACGTAACGAGGATCAGATTCTTGTTTGTACGATGCTTCATGCTCTTCGTCGATGATGATCAGACCGACATTCGGTAAAGGCGCAAAAATCGCACTTCTTGCACCGATCACGACCGAAGCGCGACCAGCTCGTAGATTATGCCAAGCTTTATTTTTTTCACCTTCTGATAAGCGACTGTGCAACACGGCGAGTTGTTCGCCAAAGCGTGCGCGAAAGCGAGCGGTCATCTGCGCGGTCAATGCGATTTCCGGGACGAGCATAATCGCCGTCTTTCCCATGCTTTGTGTCTTCTCAATCGCTTGCAGATAGACTTCTGTCTTCCCACTTCCTGTCACACCTTGTAACAAAAAGACCTGATGTTGTTGCTTTTCGATTGCGCTTTCAATCGTCGCATAAGCAATTTGCTGTTCTTGCGTTAACGCTTTTGGCCTTTCTTTATCCAGAATTAACGCTTGCTCAGCGTCAAAGCGTTCCTTGATCATAAGCAGGCCGCGTTGTTCCAATGTCTTACAAACAGAAGCGGTTGCACCCGTCTCTATACATAATTGCGTTAGGGAAATCGCGTCATTTAGTCTCGCGAGATAAGCAAGAACTGCCTGTTGCTTCACCCCAAGCCGTTGATCAGATGGAGGTACCTTAACCAACTCAACCATTTTTACTATTTTACGTGAGACTCTTGCTTCTACCGTCTGACTTTCTTCCAAGATCCCAAGTTCGATCAGGTGTTTGATTTGTTGCGAAGACATCGCGAGATTCTTTTGTAAACTTTCATAAGTAGGTTGTCGATGACGTGAGAAATAAGCGAGGATACGCTGTCCATCTTCACGACGCAAAAGCGGCTCATGATCAGTCTCATTGACTAACTTGAGTCGCTTCACTTCTTTCGTCCTTACTGCCGGAGGGAGAACTGTTTGCAGAGCTGCCCCCCAAGTGCATAGATAACGTTCTCGCAAAAACCGAGTCAAGGCGACGAGATCGGGTGTCAAGGTCGGGGCAGATGGTGCATCAAGAGATCGAAGAATCGTCTTAACATCAAAGTTAACATTATGCTGTAACGGTTCTTCCTCAACGGCGATCACATACCCTTCAACGTGTCGCTTCCCAAAAGGAACGAGAACACGTTCTCCTGGAACGATCACGTCACCATCAGCGCGGTAATCATACAATTTATCCGAACTTCTCGCCCGAATCGTGACAGCAACTTTAGCCAGCATAATGCCTGTCCTACTCCTCCCGCTTAAAGCACACCGATTCTGGCAATCGTCCGCTCGATGATCATCCTAGCAACATCGAACTTTGAAGCCAGTGGCAGTGACTCCACAAAACCTTCACGATCATACAGATCGACGCGGTTGGTCCCATAGCCAAAACCCGCCCCGGATTCGAGTACGTTATTGACGACCAGCAAATCTACACCTTTTCGATGCAATTTCTCAAGGGCATAGTGCTCAATGTCGTGCGTCTCTGCAGCAAAACCGATCGAAAATGCTCCTTGCTTATACTTTCCTTGCAAAGAAGCCAAGATATCCGGATTTTGTACGAGATCGATCGACAAATCAGCTCCCGTTTTCTTGATTTTAAGGTCAGCCACTTCTCGTGGACGATAATCAGCAACGGCAGCTGCCATAATCACGATATCCGCCTCAGGCAAACGAGTATGAACTTGCTCATACATAGCAACGGCAGAAAGCGCAGGAATAACGTCGATCCCAGGACCGACAGGCACACTGATATTAGCAGCAACCAACGTGACCTGCGCCCCCATCAACCAAGCGACACGCGCCAAATCAACACCCATCGTGCCAGTTGAATCATTGGTTAGATAACGTACCGGATCGATTCGCTCTTTCGTTCCTCCCGCTGTGACCAACACATTTTTTCCACGTAAGGGCTTTGGCATGAGCGCTCTCTCCACATAAAACACGAGATCAGCAGGCTCCATCAATCGCCCTTTTCCTTCATAACCGCATGCGAGCAGACCCTCACCAGGCTCAGCGATCTCATAACCGATTTCGCGTAACGTTGCGATGTTTTTTTGAACGAGTGGATTGGCATACATATGGACATTCATCGAAGGTGCGATGATCACAGGACAACGCGCAGCCAACAAGATCGTCGTCAACATATCATCACCCATACCATGGGCGACTTTCGCGATGAAATCGGCCGTCGCCGGTGCGATCACGATCGCATCAGCATGATCAGCAAGATCGATATGAGAGATATGCGTCGGATCATGTTCAGCAAAAACATCCGTATAGACCGGCTGTTTGGTGAGTGCCTGAAAAGTCAAAGGCGTGATGAATTCAGTCGCCGCTTTGGTCATGACCGTCTTGACGGTCATGCCTTTTTTGACGAGTAGGCTGGCTAAGGCTGCTGCTTTAAACGCAGCGATTCCACCAGTTACGCCTAAAACGATCGTTTTATCGGACACATTACTCACCGCCGTATTTAAAGTCAGCATGACGGACGAAAAAGAATTATTTAACGCTTTCTTTCGTACGCACGTACGTTATATAGCCAGTTTCCAACTCACGAAGCGCTACGCTCACAAATTTACCTGACCGCGCGATCGCATGAGCATGCGCACCCTCTTGCAGATCGCGAGCGCGTTTTGACGCAGCGATGACAAGCGTATATTTACTGTCGACTAATTCAGCAAGTTTATCAATGGATGGATAAAGAATCATAGGATCAATCCCCTTTTACGATCATTCGATATTTTGTACCTGTTCACGCATTTGTTCAAGGACATGCTTAGCTTGTAGAACCAGTTCCGTCATCACCGAATCGGTACATTTCGCACCTGTCGTGTTAATTTCACGATGCATCTCTTGCAAAAGAAAATCCATTTTACGGCCTACTGGTTCTTCATTCGCTTGAAGAAGCGCATCAAATTGCTGGATATGACTCGTCAAACGCATTAACTCTTCATCGACAGCGATGCGTTCTGCAACGAGTGCCACTTCAAAAGCAATGCGATTCTCTTCTTCCGACGTCACGGCTATGGTCTGTTTGACACGCTTCGTCAGTTGGTGACGGTATTGTTCCATTGAAATTTTGGTGCGTCCCATCAATTGTTGCGTCAAATGACGCATCGATAAAAGACGTTCCCAAAGATAGCTGTGCAATCGCTCGCCTTCTTTACGCCGCATTGCGACCAAGGCTTCGAGACTTTGCCTCGCTGTCAAAAGAATCACTTCAACCAAATCATCTTGTAAGGAAAATGCTTCATCCGTGACGAACAAGCCCGAGATGGCGAGCAAATCACCCGTGCTTGGCGGATCAAAGTCAACGCTTGCTTCTTTGGACACGCGCTTTAAAAGACCAAGCGCAACCTCGAGAACTCCCTCATCCACATAGACACGTCGCGATCGATGAAGGAGTGATTCAGACAAATGTAAGAAAATCTCGACGCGACCACGTGAAATCTTCTCGATGACAAAATGCCGTATCTCTTCTTCTAGCGACATAAACGGTCGTGCAAAACGCATGGCAACTTCGCCGTAGCGATGGTTGACCGATTTCATCTCCACGACGACAACGCCCTTTGCCAATTTGTTTTCTGCCCGACCATAACCGGTCATGCTCGTTAACAGTGTCAATCCGTCCCTTCAAACTTCACACAGCCTCCATTTTACCTTAAGTATGAAAGACCGACAAGCAAGACCCAAGATCTCTTCGTTTAACGTTGAAGGAATGGACTTGGCAAAGGTCTTGACTGCTTTCGCTGATCTTTATGTTTCTTGCCTGACAAACTCGGTATGGTCGCCATGAGAATAAGCACGAGCCAGTCGATCCAAGAAAGTGTAGTCGTATGAAAAATACTGCGCAAAAACGGTATATAGATCACGAACAAAAGCATACTTAATGAACTAAGAACAGCAGCGACAAGCCACTTATTCTCAAAAAAAGGTCGGGAAAACAAACCATGTGAAAGTGATCGGCATTCAAACACATGGATGAGTTGCGCGATCACCAAGGTACTAAATGCCATTGTTTGTGCTTTGATCAAAGGCTCATGGAAATATAAACTACCATAAAATACGGCAAGTGTAATGAGACCGATCATCATGCCTCGCACCATGATTTTTCGATGCAGACCACCTGCAAATAAGCTTTCATTCGCGTGACGTGGCGGTTTTTTCATCAAATCATCTTCCTTACCATCAATACCGAGCGCAATGGCAGGTAGTCCATCCGTAACGAGATTCACCCACAGAATTTG
>JABEUY010000052.1 GCA_013044175.1 Bacilli bacterium | reverse complement strand
CATCATGCGGTCTTTATATAAGTACGATTACTTGAAGAAATCGGCGTTCTTTTGAATGAACGACTTTTCTTCTTCAGGAACGAAGTCTTCCTGGAAGATAGCGGATACGGGGCACACTGCTTCGCAGGCACCGCATTCGATACAGGTGTTGGGGTCGATATAAAATTGATCTGGACCTTCATGAATCGCGTCAACTGGGCAAGTTTCTACGCAGTCAGCCGCTTTTTCATCGATGCAAGGCGATGTGATAACAAAAGCCATGCTAGAATCACTCCTCTTCAACAAAATTCCTTACCCGACTATCATATAATACCCTGATCGATGATTTCAATATGGTCTGGTAAGGGAATTTCGTCGATTCTTGGCGATTAGACCCTTGACACAATATTGACACATGATTTTAACCTGTTATGATTGAGTGAAAAGAGGAACATAATTACGAGGTAAAGGGGAAAATGTACTATGATAAAGGAGATTGTGATTTTAGGCGCAGGTTATGCAGGTTTACTTTGTGCTCTAGAAGCCCGAAAGAAATTATCTCCCGAAGAAGCTAAGATCACGCTCATCAATAAACACACCTATCATCAATTGATCACGCAATTACATGAAACGGCAGCAGGTGCACGTAGCGACCGATCCATTCGAATCGCCATTGACTCATTAATTCAAGGGAAAGCGATCGATTTTCGCAAAGCGACTGTACAATCGATTCAACCAGAGCAAAAGCAAGTGGTGCTCAGTGATGAATCGGTTCTACGTTATGATTATCTCGTGGTTGCACTGGGTAGTGAAGCAGAATACTTTGGAATCACAGGACTTAAAGAGCATGCATTTATCTTGAAATCGGTCAATCAGGCACGATTAATTCGATCGCATATTGAATCTTGTTTTGCGCGCTATCCGTATGAACAAGATCCTGCGCTATTGCGCTTTGTGATCGGCGGTGCTGGATTTAGCGGTATTGAACTCGTCGGCGAACTAGCGGATAAGCTTCCTGAACTCGCGAAAGAAGCGGGTGTCGATGAAAAACACGTTGAACTTTACAACGTTGAGGCAGCTCCGGGAATCTTACCAGGATTCGATACAGCGTTAGTCGATGCTGCACGCAAATCGCTTCAAGGACGTGGCGTTCGTTTTATGACGGGTGTTCCGATCGTCGAAGTATCGCCTGGCGTCGTTCACCTTAAGACGGGTGAAACGATTGAAACGAAAACGGTCGTTTGGACCGGTGGCGTGCGCGGTAATCAACTGGTCATCGATGCCGGATTTGAGACTGAACCACGTGGTCGTGCAAAAGTTAATGAATTTTTACAATCACCGACCCATAAAGAAGTGTATATTTTAGGTGACTGTTCCTTCGTGTTAGGGGAAAATGGTCGTCCTTTGCCGCCAACTGCTCAACTTGCTTGGCAAATGGGTTCTGCGGCAGGTAAATACCTCTTTCAAGACATTAAGGGAGGTGTAAAAGTTCCTTTCACCCCGAACATTATGGGATCACTCGCTTCACTTGGGCGTAAAGATGCAGTCGGTCAAGTGCTCAAGTCGTATAAGATGTACGGTAAAGTAGCGTATATGGCAAAAGAAGCCAGCCAAGTGCGTTACCTTGCTAAGATTGGTGCGATGTTCGCTGCAAGGTAATTTCTACCGAAAGGAACATTTTTACTTGCAACTTCGAGGGTAGAGCGTTACACTTACGGCGAGAACAGGATCATTAGGAATTGCATGTGACATGTGCCACTTGAAAGGGATGTGTGTCCGTGTTTCAATGTCCGATCTGTGGTGAATTGATGGAAGCCCTGACGAACTATCATTGCAAAAGTCGTCACCAGATGTCTCGCAAGGATCTCGTCCATACACACGGGATGCCGAAGTACGTATCACCTGCTATGCGCCGCGATGTTCAACAATGGATTCGATCTTCGCAAGTCATCAACCGATTGGATTTTGAAGTCGCGCAGGCTGCAGTACGAAGTCAAGTCAAGAGAAATGGATAAGAATGAGAGGGAGCCGTTGCGGCTCTCTTTCTTTGTTTTATGTCGGCAAAGATTGTCGTATACTAGAGACACCTTATGGATAGTGATGATGTGGAGGCAAGGCGATGAAGCAAACTTGGTTGACGGTGCAAGAAGGTAATTGTTTTATTCATCTTTTGCGCAATCACAAATTTAAAATGGTCTCTGTTTTGGCGCAAGTAGAAATTCCTTTAGCGAAAGAGACGGTTACGAAGACAGCACTGTTACCGCAGTTGTTGCTTAGAGCGACGAAATCTTATCCTGATACGATGCAACTTACGCGTGCGTTCGATTCGCTGTATGGAACGAATATGTCAGCCTATGTAACAAAAAACGGAAATTTACAGACGCTGGAATGGGTGATGCGAGTACCCGGTGCATCATACTTGCCAAATGGTCATGATGTCCTTGAAAAGGCTCTAACGCTTTTCATGGAAGTGATGATGGATCCTTATCAAGAGGATCGGGGATTTGCCAAGCAGTATGTACAAACGGAATTAACGTTACATAAGCAACGCATTGAAAATAGCATCAATGATAAAGGTGCCTATGCGGCAAAGCGCTGTCAAGAGATCATGTTCGAAGGACAACCCTATGGTTTGTCTAAGCAAGGATTTTTAGAAGATGTAGATCGTTTGACTGCAGACGCACTCTTTGCGCATCATCACGCGTTAATGCAAGAGAATGCGCTTCACTTTTATCTTGTGGGTCCGATTGACGAACAGGCGACCGTTACGATGCTTACAAGCATTTTGGCAAACTACGCATGGCGAAAGAACAACGTTGAGCAACATCCATTATCCCATCCTCAAGCAAGACAAGCTCGGTCGCTTTATGTTAACGAACGATTTGAGGTTAATCAGGCAAAATTGAATCTGGGGTATTTTAGCGGTGTACATTATGAAGATGATGATTATGAGGCAATACAAGTGGCTAATGGCATTCTTGGCGGTTTCCCACACAGTAAGCTTTTTGTCAATGTCCGGGAAAAAGAAAGTCTCGCTTACTCGGCATTTAGCCGTTATGACGGATTGAATGGCACGCTTCTCATCCACGCAGGAATCGATGAACAAGTATATCCTAAGGCGAGAAGTATTATCGAAGCGCAGATCGATGATTTGCAGCAAGGCAAAATAACGGATGATGAACTGCTTTTCACGCAAGATGCTTTAATCCATCGGTATCGTCTCGCCGATGATCAACCGTTAACGCAGGCAGGCTTTCATCACTATTATCGACTGACAGGTCGCGAGCGTTCGACTGACGATCTGATAGAAGGCGTTCGTCATGTTACGAAGGCCGATGTGCAAAGAGTAGCCCAATCGTTTGCCCAAGATACGATCTATTTGTTACAAGGGAAGGGGGATTGACCGATGCAAGAGCTTTTTTACGAACAAATTAACGAGACACTTTTCAAGAAGCAACTCGACAATGGTTTGATGGTCTATATCATGCCGAAAAAAGATTTTCGTCAGACGTATGCCTGTTTTACGACACGATATGGGTCGATTGATCGTTCATTCGTCGTTCCTGGTACCGATACGCCAATCGAAGTACCGGATGGTATTGCGCATTTTCTGGAACACAAGATGTTCGAGGAAGAAGAGGGTGATGTATTCACATCGTTTGCACGCTATGGCGCACAAGCTAATGCTTTCACGACTTTTGATGCTACGACGTATCTTTTTTCATGCACCGATCATGTCAACGAAAATCTTGAGACCCTTTTGAATTTCGTGCAGCATCCTTATTTTACCGACGATAATGTGAATAAAGAAAAGGGGATTATCGCGCAAGAGATTCGTATGTATGATGATAATCCTAATACGCGCGTGTATTATGGTCTTCTTGAAGCGATGTTCGGCAAGCACCCCGCAGGGATCAATATCGCAGGGACAGTTGAATCGATTGCTGAGATTACGAAGGAGAATTTGTATGCTTGTTATGATACATTTTATCATCCAAGTAATATGATTCTTTTTGTTGTTGGTGATGTCGTTCCGCATGGAATTATGGCACAGATCGAAGCGAATCAAACCGCGAAAAATTATCGTAGGCAAGCGACGATCGAACGCACGATGCCGCCGTTGCCTGCACAGGTTCATGCAACGAAAGTGTCGGCGAAGTTAGCTATCGCACAACCGCGTGTGCTTTTTGGGTATCGCGAAGATACATCGGATCTAACGTCGATAGATCGACAAAAGCATGAACAGGCGATGGGAATCTGGATGGATTGTGTTTTGGGCAAAGGTTCAGCCTTGTATCAAGCTTGGCTGGCTAAAGGATTGATCGATCACTCCTTCGGTATGAATTACATATCGAATGCTTGGTGTGGTTATTCGATTTTCGGAGGTAATACGACCGATCCGGATCAATTGGTACAGCACGCTAAGGAAGCTTTGCCTAAAGCCTTAGCTGTTGGTATTGATCATGAAGATTTTTTATTGACCAAAAAGAAAGCGATAGGTCAATTTTTACAACTGCTTGATTCACCACAAGCTATCGCCAATGTCTACACGTTAGAACGAGTACGTGGATTTGATCTTTTTGACCAACTGACAATCTTACAAAGTCTTACGATTGATGATGTTCACCAAGCGATGCGTACGCATTTGCATGAACATCAATTCTGTGTCTCCGAGGTATTGCCGATATCATGATCCAAGTTAAAATCGAACCTGCTGATAGTGGAAAAAAATTACATCGATACCTCCGCCAACGTCTTTCGCAAATGCCGCTAAGCGGTATCTATAAAATGATTCGTGTCGGACGCGTCAAAATTAATGGGAAAAAAGGTAAGATGGATTCGGTTTTGCAACCTGGCGATGAACTGATGATCTATATGCCCGATGAAGAATTTGCGACGTTAAGCAAACCAAAACCGAAGTTTACCGGGATGAAAAAAGTGCTTGACGTTATCTTTGAGGATGAGCATTTGCTCGTCGTCAATAAACCGACAGATTTGCTGACGCATCCTGATCGTACAGAACACAAGGATACGTTAATCAATCGAGCGTTAGCCTATCTCTATCATCAAGGAGAGATCCCTGAGAATCGTGCCTTTATGCCTGCGACGGTCAATCGACTTGATCGTAATACGTCAGGTCTCGTTCTGATCGGGAAAGATGGCGATACACTACGGCGATTATCCCAAGAGATTCGTGAACATCGCTTACAAAAAACCTATCTGACGATCGTTCATGGCATGGTGATGAAAGATGGCATGATCGACGCGCCTCTCTTGCGCGAGCAAGGCGTCAATAAGACGTTTGTCGCTAGACGCGATGAAAATACCAAAGCGATGTCTGCACGTACGACCTACCACGTCCTTGCTCATGGTCGACAAATGACCTTGTTGGAAGTCGATATCGAAAGTGGTCGAACCCATCAGATACGAGCGCATTTAAAAAGCATCGGACATCCGCTTATCGGTGATAGCAAATATGGTGGACAGCCTGTCTTTGGTCTAACGTATCACCTTCTTCACGCGTATCGTTTGACACTCGCTGATGGAAAATCATTCGTCGCACCACTGCCTGATGAATTTCAATCGGTTCTTGAAGCAGCAGGCATTGACTTTATAGATTAAGTAAATCGCGTACGGCGACGCTGGCGAGAATCATACCGGCTACTGGAGGTACAAAAGCGATACTCGCTGGTGGATTGGTCGCTTTACGCGGTCTTTCATCGCTTTCTGATGGCGTGACGATCTGTTGTCGTACTTCTTCATTTGGCGTCATGGGCGTTTCAAGCGAACAGACGACTTTGACACCGCGTGTGATTCCGCGTTTTCTTAGTTCACGACGGACGACACGGGCAATTGGGTCGACGGTCGTGTCTTTGATATCCATGACGCGAAATTGTGTCGGATCGAGCTTATTGGCAGCGCCCATGGAGGCGACGACAGGCACAGAGCGTAAGACACAAGTTTCAATCAAATCGATTTTAGCGCTGATCGTATCCATCGCATCGACGATATAATCGGGTGCAAGAGCAAAGAGCTCTTCGCTTGTATCTTTCTGGAAAAATATTTGTTTGGTGATCACGGTCGCATCGGGATTGATGTCAGCGATACGCGCCCGCATCACCTCAACTTTAGACTGACCCACGGTTGAAGTAAGAGCGGGAAGTTGACGATTGATGTTGGTAATGTCGACGACATCTTTATCAATTAAAATCAATCGACCAATGCCGCTTCTTGCGAGCGCTTCAACAGCAAAGGACCCAACGCCGCCGACGCCGATGATCGCGACCGTTTTATCACGCAATTTTGCTAAGCCTTCTATACCAATGACAAGTTCAGTTCTGGAAAAGCGATGTAACATGGTAGGAGACCTCCTCAGTCTTTTTAGCTTTCTCTACTATACACAGCTAACGCGAAGATTGCAGTTTTTTATCCTGTCGATTTTTTGTATGCTTTGGAAGGGGAATGAACGACGAAACACCGAAATTCGCTATCAATAGCTTCTTATGTTGTGTTTTTATTAGGGAGAGTCACGTATCTGCTTTTGCGGTTAGCACGCAAAAAAGGAACGAGTTTACCTGGTCTTCTCATGTGGCGGTGGCGTAAAACACTCTTGTCCGAATGGCTTAATCAACTTGAGCAGTTGATCGTCGTGACGGGTACGAATGGTAAAACGACGACGACAGCCCTGCTGTATAGCATGCTTCATGATCAGGATCAACCTTGGATTACCAACCAAGGTGGTGCGAATCTCGTCCAAGGATTGATGGCAGCGTTAAGTCGACACGCGAATTGGCGCGGCGTGTTACGTGTGCGCAAAGCTGTTTTTGAAATTGACGAAGCAACATTTCCTTTAATCATGGAAAGAGTAAGACCTACACTGATGGTTGTTACGAATATCTTTCGTGATCAACTGGATCGCTATGGCGAAATCGATCATGCACTTTCCATGATTCAAAAAGGGATTGCTTTGCATGAAGCTTCTCAATTACTGATTAACGCTGACGATCCGCTTACGGCGTTTCTCGGTCGTAATCGCTCCTTAACATATGCTTTTTCGATGGATAAAGAAGCTATTGCGTCAATGACGATGGTGGATTCTAGTGAAGTTCGTGATGGTTCATTTTGCTTAGTTTGCGGTCATGAATTGCACTATGATGGTTTTATCTATTCACAAATCGGTTATTATCGCTGCCTTCATTGTGATTTTACCCACCCAGATGCAGAATTTATCGGATCACCGCGACAAGATGCATCGCTGGTTGTCGGAGAATTGTCGGGATTGCCAGGCGAGCCTTCGACGCTTCACGTCGATCTTACTGGCATGTACAACGCGTATAATCTACTTTGTGCGTATAGCGCTGCACGTATTGTTGGCGCTTCACCACGGCGTATTCAAGAAGGGTTACGTCGATTTGTTTCGCCGACAGGTCGTATGCAGACGTTTGTCGGAAAACAACAAAGTGAAATTACGCTGGCGCTCATTAAAAATCCGACGGGAGCCAATGGCGTATTGCGCGCCGTAGTTGAGGATGTACAGACGTACGCGATATGTTTGACGATTAATGATCAGGATGCAGATGGCCGTGATGTATCGTGGTTATGGGATGTAGATTTTGAATCGTTTGTTACCCGTTCGAACATACGTCGATATTATTGTGCGGGTGAAAGAGCCCTCGATATGGCTTTACGATTGTATTATGCCGGCGTCAGGGAAGAGGCGATGGTCATTGTCGAAGACCTCACCACATTGCCTGCGGTGCTGTTTACTTTAGGACAAAAAACGTATGTGTTGTCGACGTACACTGCACTTCATCGTCTTGCAGAATGGTTTGAACGTGAATCGGAGAAAAGGGGAAATGATTTGGATGAGTAAACTGTTACGCATCGTTCATCTTTTCCCTGAACTATTGAATCTCTATGCGGATCAAGGTAATATCGCTGTTTTGGCCAAACGAGCACAGGCACGAGATTGTGAAGTTAGCGTACAACGTGTCAAATTGGGAGACTCACTTGATCTGGAAAATTCTGATATCCTTGTACTCGGTGGCGGATCAGATCGTGAACAAGCCGTTGTGGCCAAAGAGCTAATGCGGTATCGTGCTGATCTGCTGACTGCGATAGAGGCTGGATTGCCCGTTTTGGCTGTGTGCGGTGGGTATCAATTACTAGGTCATTACTATGAACTTCCTAATCATGAGAAAATTTCTGGACTTGGTCTGCTCGATTTTATAACGAAAGCCGGAAACAAAAGATTGATCGGAGATATTGCTATCTCTTGGTTGGATGAAGCAGGACATGATCGTGGTGAAACGATCGTCGGCTTTGAAAATCATGGGGGTCGTACGATACATAGCTATCCTTCACTAGGGCGCGTGTTACGAGGTTATGGCAATAATGGCGACGATCAACTTGAAGGCTTGCAATATAAAGGTGTGGTTGCAACGTATATTCATGGTCCTTTACTACCCAAAAATCCACATCTTGCTGATGATCTTTTGCAAAAGGCTTTACGGTATCGATATGGTGAGTCATTTTCCTGGTGTTCTTTGGATGATCAGTTGGCGATGAGAGCACATCAATTTTTGTTAAATCGGACGTTATCACGATAAAAGGGGATAAGAGTATGTCAACGTATGAAGCAGCGAAAATCGAAGCGTCTGGACAGGAGTTTTATCAGCTATTGCAACAGATGGCAACTGCGCTTGTCGATGGCGAAACGGATACGATTGCTGTCATGGCTAATCTCAGTGCATTATTGTTTGATCATCTTGAGCAAATTAATTGGGTGGGCTTTTATCGCATGATGCAAGGCGAACTCGTACTTGGGCCATTTCAAGGAAAACCTGCCTGTGTGAGGATCGCGCTTGGTAAAGGTGTATGCGGTACAGCGGTTGAACGCAAAGAAACGCAAATCGTCAAGGACGTCTTTGCGTTTCCTGGTCATATTGCATGCGATCCGGCTTCTCGCTCTGAACTGGTAATTCCGATTCTGGTTGGTGAACAGGTGGTTGGTGTACTCGATCTTGATAGTGCGATCACAGCGAGATTTACCGAAGAAGATGCACAAGGACTAGCGCCGATTGCAGCTTTAGTCTCATCCTCTTATCTGGTTGTGTGAAGATTTTGCATGTAGTGCAGTAAACCCTGGCTGTTTAGCATAAGATCAATGCCGAATTTTGAACAGTCGGGGTTTACCTGTCCAGTCAACTCGTTAACACGATGTGCGAGATGATCGCAAAGTGCTTGCTGCATGGTTGCTTCGGTCATCGTTTCATCGTAGACAAATTCGGCCATCGAAACCAACAACTCTGTTTCTTTGCGTGTACTTTCAAAAGCTTCCGATGCTTGTGAAGGACCAAAATGCGTATGGAGAATGGTCTGAATCGGCATTTTTTGAAGACGTTCTAAAGTTTTGATCGTTTGGATGGGATCGAAATCAGGTGGGCTTGCTGACGGAAAAATCAGATCTTTCCCGAAGTGAGTCACTTCATTTAAGTAGCGAATACCAACAGAATCACCACTAAATAGTACTTTTCGATCAGGATCATAGACACAGATATGATGTTTAGCATGTCCAAGGGTATGAAGAAATTGTAATTTAAGATCAGGCAGTACTAGCCAAGATTCGTCTTCATGAGCCATTACACGATCAGCTTCGATCGGTATCAGTTCGCCATACATCGTATTCATCGCTTCGCCATATACGGCGTATGCGCCTTGACGAAGCCTTGATGGATCAATAAGATGGCGTGAAGCTCGAGGATGACAGTGAAATCTTGCGTTTTTTGCTACGCTAGCTAGTTTTCCTGCGCCGCCTGCATGGTCGAGATGGACATGCGTAAGAATCACAAGATCGAGTTGTTCTGGGGTGACTTGTGCTGTCTGCAAAGCCTCAAGAAGAATCGCGTGCGATGTTGTTGCACCCGTTTCAATGAGAACATTTTGATCCCCGTGATAAAGATAGGCGCACGTGTGTAACGATGTGCCCATTTCATGTAGATCAAAGTAGCAAAGTGTATCATCGATGGCGTGTAGTTCGATCGCCATGGGCAGACCTTCTTTCATTTCGTATAGAACCGGATGCATCCTTAAAGGGACGGATGATTTTCGGATCGGTCAACGCTTCTTTCGAAGGTGTTACTGTCTTGATTGTGGTATATCGAGAAAGTGAGAGCAAGAGTCCAATTGCACCAAGTTTCACGACGAGTGCAGTTCCTCCATAACTGATAAAGGGCAGTGGGATTCCTGTTACGGGAAGCAATCCGGTTACGGCGCCAATATTGATCAGTACGCCGTATCCGATCATTGCGGATATACCATAAGCAAGGAGTATCGCGAAGCGATTTTCAAGGCGCATGCCGATCTGTATTCCACGCCAGACTAAGATCGAAAATAAAGCGAGCAAGGCAGTAGCACCGAGTAAACCCAGTTCCTCGACGATGACGGAAAAAATAAAGTCGGCGTAGGGGATGGGTAAATAGAGAAATGGCTCGATGCCTCGCCCTAAGCCGCTTCCCAAAAGCCCCCCATGGAAAATGGCAATTAGGGATTGTTGAAGTTGATAGCCACCTTTATTGGTGTAAGCAGGATCCCAAGGATGTAAAAATACGAGAAAGCGAGTACTTCGATAGGATGCTTTTTGAATGAACAGGATTAAAACAGGAATTGCAACGATAAAAATAAGAAAAAGATGCCGTAACCTTACACCAGCTGCAAACATGACAGTAATACCTGACATAGCGAGTAACATCGCAGTTCCCATGTCAGGTTCGAGAATAACGCACAGAAACTGCACACTGATGATAATCAAAGGAGGAAGTACGCCACGCTTCAAGGAATGGATTTTTTTGTGGTTTTTGTGAAAAATATATGCCAGATAAATTAAGATCCCCACTAAAGAGATTTCACTAGGCTGTATATGAAGAAATGCAGGCCCTAACCATCGGCGAACGCCCTGCGCTTTTTGGCCAATCCCAGGTATTAAGACGAGAAATAAGGCGCCTAACGTGATTACTGAAACGACACGCGCGTATTTGATCATCACGGTATAAGGTACATTCATCAGGATGATCATGAGGATCAGTCCTAAAACCGCTGCAATTAATTGATGCTCAAAGAAGTAAGAAGGGGAACTACCACCAACTTGTATCGCCCAAACCATACTTGCGCTATAGACCATGACGAGGCCAAAAGCGACAAGGATGAGAATGATGATTAATAAAATAAAATCAGGTTTATGTCTACGCATGAGGACGCCTCCGACTCTTTCAATTCGCTTTTATGTGGTGAACTTCCTGCTAGAAACTTTCGATTTCTGTTTTTTTTCCATGCAAAGAGGATTGCAGTTCATCACACATCATGAGATGATCGAGATAGTAGATTATGTAGAAGGTAGAGGTTTCAACGTGGAATCGATGAGTAAACGCAATCTTCGAGATTTGGACTATTGGTTAATCGTGGTGATGGTGTTGTTGTCGATCATCAGTACGATCGCAATTTATACGGCCACTTATGGAAAAGCAAATCCGGCGACAGGGAATGCGATTTTGGGCATACCTTCTCACATCCTCTTTCGACAGATTGCGTATGAGATTGTCAGCTATGTCGTGATGTTTCTCCTTCTTTTTATCGATTATCAAAGTTTGATGAAATTTCGTCATTGGTTTTACGGGATTGCTATTTTACTTTTACTTGCTGTTTTTGCTTTTCATCGCGTCAATGGTGCGCACAGTTGGATTCCGTTTCCGTTTTTTAGTTTTCAACCTTCTGAGCTAGCCAAGATTGTTTCAATCCTCTGGGCGGCTGGTTATATGGCCAAAATGAATGAACGTGAATTTCCCGACTATTCATTTCGCGGTCTCTTACCGATTCTATTGATATTTATCGTTCCCTTTTTGCTGATCTATAAAGAACCAGCACTCGGACAATCTTTAGTCATGCTGGCGATCATGTATACGATGATGTTTGTATACATCAAAAGAAAACACTTGCGAATCTTGCTTACCGTGTCTTTTGCTGTCGTGTTGGTCGTTGGTCTTTCGATGAGCGTTTATGCGCCACAAACCGCTAAATTTTTGTTGAAGCATCATGTGATGAGTCAATACCAGACAGATCGGATTATCGCATTTTTAGAACCGTCCTTTAATAGTAATTCGCCAGGGTATGCTTATCAGGTACTGGAAGCGCAGATCGCGGTGGGTTCAGGTGGGGTTTTTGGAAAAGGCCTTTTTAAAGGTACGCAGACGAGTAGTGGTTGGGTTCCGTTTGATTGGACCGATTTTATCTTTTCTGCCATTGCTGAACAATTAGGGTTTGTAGGATCAAGCGTGGTCGTGTTGTTATTTCTTATCATGTTTTATCGCTTATTGCGCATCGCACAAACGTGTCTTGACGATTTTGGAGGCTATGTCATCATGGGTATCGTTGGCATGTTTTCTTTTCAAGTATTTGAAAATATCGGGATGAATCTTTTGATTACGCCAGCTACAGGCATTACGTTACCGTTTGTAAGTTACGGTGGATCATCTCTCATTGTTAATTTTATTAGCATAGGAATTGCATTAAGTGTGTCAGTTCGACGTAGAACCTTGCGATTTGATTAAATTACGTCAAATAACCTCACATAAGACCGTTGACGCGATGACATTCTTTGTCGTATACTACTACTCAGTTGCAGAGAATGAGTGTAGGAGATGGGGAAATGAAAGTCGATGAAATATTAGCTCTCATCAAAGAGAAGAATATCCAAATGGT
>JABEUY010000051.1 GCA_013044175.1 Bacilli bacterium | reverse complement strand
CTAGGGCGCGGGGAGATTGACTTAGTGAGTCAACTGATTCGCCAGCGAAGATCATGATTTGGTAAGGAGCATTACTTGAGAAAGAACAGCACGAATGGTATAATCCTTTGGTACAAATTCACACGTTACAGGAGGCTGTCTAAGTCTGCCTTAAAATAGGCAGGGGGATGGTTGTTGAATGTAGCGGAGGGAAAACTTGTGGGAGGTGCCAACTATGGCCGTAATTTCAATGAAGCAACTTTTAGAGGCTGGTGTACATTTTGGTCATCAGACTCGTCGTTGGAATCCGAAGATGGAACGTTATATCTTTACGGAACGCAACGGGATTTATATCATCGACTTGCAAAAAACGGTTAAGAAAGTCGAAGAGGCTTACCAATTTGTGCGAGATATCGCTGCAGAAGGTAAAACCGTATTGTTTGTCGGTACCAAAAAACAAGCGCAAGATTCTGTTCGTGAAGAAGCGATTCGTTGCGGTGGTTACTTTGTCAATCAACGTTGGTTGGGTGGTACGTTAACCAATTTTTCGACGATTCAAAAGCGCATTGATCGTTTGCGCGAACTTGAAAAAATGGAACTTGATGGTACGTTTGACGTGTTGCCGAAAAAAGAAGTTATCTTGCTTCATAAAGAGCAAGAACGTCTTGAGAAGTTTCTCGGCGGCATTAAAGACATGAAGAAACTCCCCGGTGCCTTATTTGTCATCGATCCACGAAAAGAACGCATCGCTGTCGCTGAAGCTCGTAAATTGGGCATTCCGATCTTTGGTATCGTCGATACGAACTGCGATCCGGATGAAATTGACTATGTCATTCCTGGCAATGATGATGCGATTCGTGCCGTAAAATTACTGGCTGGAAAAATGGCTGACGCGGTCATCGAAGGCGCTCAAGGTGAAGACGCCGTCGAAGAATAAGTGAGTGATGCTTTTAGGTGAGGCGGATGGGTGGAGTCCGGGCGTGAGTCCGCGCCTTCACCTTTCTTTTAGGTATACGTCTTAAAATAGTATTTATGGAGGGTATCTATGTCGACAATTAATGCAGCAGCGGTTAAAGAATTGCGTGAAAAAACGGGTGCAGGTATGTTGGATTGCAAAAAAGCACTCGAAAAACACGATGGTGATCTTGAAAAGGCTATCGAGTTTCTCCGTGAGCAAGGCCTTGCTTCAGCCGCAAAGAAATCCGGTCGTGTAGCAGCAGAAGGTGTTGTCGAGTCGTATATCCATGCTGGAGGTCGAATCGGCGTTCTGGTGGAAGTCAACTGTGAAACGGATTTTGTTGCGAAAACGGATGAATTCAAGTCGCTTTGTAAAGATATCGCGATGCATATCGCCGCAATGAAGCCGGAATATCTTCGTCGCGAAGAAATTCCTCAAGAAGTCGTCGAACGTGAGACAGAAATCTTCCGCCAACAAACCTTAAATGAAGGTAAACCAGAAGCTGTCGTCGACAAAATCGTCGGTGGTCGTGTTGACAAATACCTTCGTGAGCTTTGCCTCGTCGATCAAGCGTTTGTCAAAGATCCATCCGTGACGATTTCGCAAATGGTTGCTTCCAAAGTGGCGAAAATCGGTGAAAATATTGCGATCCGTCGCTTTGTGCGCTATGAAATGGGTGAAGGTCTTGAAAAGCGTCAAGATGATTTTGTCGCTGAAGTTATGGCTCAGGTAAAAGGTTAATACCTGGGAGATATGGCTATGGGGACTCCGAAATATCATCGCGTCGTTTTAAAATTGAGTGGGGAAGCACTAGCAGGTGATGGGGGGTTCGGTATTTCCCCAGAGGTGATCGAATCCGTCGCTCATCAAATCAGTCACGTTGTGGCAGAAGGTGTGCAAGTCGCAATCGTCGTCGGTGGTGGTAATATCTGGCGTGGCGTTTCGGCGAGTAATCAAGGCATGGATCGTGCGCATGCCGATTATATGGGGATGCTAGCAACTGTACTTAACGCTCTTGCTTTGCAAGATTCGTTAGAGCAAGTTGGTGTTGTAACGCGTGTGCAGACGTCGATCGAGATGCGGCAAGTGGCAGAACCCTATATCCGTCGCCGTGCGATTCGACATCTTGATAAAGGAAGAGTCGTCATCTTTGCTGGTGGCACAGGTAATCCGTTTTTCTCTACCGATACGGCTGCTGCACTGCGAGCTGCTGAGATTGAAGCAGATGTTATTTTGATGGCCAAAAATGGGGTGGATGGCGTTTATTCTGCCGATCCGCTTAAAGATCCAACCGCTGTGAAATACGATACACTCAACTTTATGGACGTCCTATCTCGAAGTCTTGGCGTTATGGATGCTACTGCAACTTCTTTGTGTATGGATAATGATATTCCGATTCTCGTTTTTTCGATTTCAGAACGAGAAAACATCTTGCGTGCCGTCCGCGGTGAAACGATCGGTACGATCGTAAGGAGAAATGACGCATGAGTGAGTATGTGAAATCAGCGCAAGAGAGAATGGAAAAATCGCTCTCCACGTTGAAACGAGAATTAGCGGCGGTTCGCGCGGGTCGTGCGAATCCAGCTCTGCTTGATAAAGTATTGGTCGATTATTATGGTACCATGACACCCATTACACAGATGGCTAGCGTAACAGCACCAGAGCCTCGTCAGCTCATCATTCAACCTTGGGATAAAGGTACGATGGCGGAGATTGAAAGAGCGATTTTGAAAAGCGATCTTGGTTTATCGCCTAGCAATGATGGTGTGGTTATTCGGCTTCAAGTTCCGCAATTGACGGCTGAACGGCGTCAAGAATTGACGAAGTATATTCGTAAACTTGCTGAAGAAAGTCGCGTCGCTGTGCGCAATGTACGCAGGGATGGGAATGATGAAGTGAAAAAAGCAGAAAAACAGTCCTTGTTACCGGAAGATGAAAGTCGCCGATTGCAGGAAAAAATCCAAGAGGTTACCGATCATGCGGTGGCTGAAATCGATCGTATGTTAGCACTCAAGGAAAAAGAATTGCTCGAAGTATAACAGGGTGGGGGCATCAGGATGGTTCCTGATTGGAAAGCGATTTTTCGGGGAACGCCGCAATCCGAGACCAATTTTGCAACCGTCGAACTCGATTCTGATCGTTTACCTAAGCATATAGCGATCATCATGGATGGTAATGGGCGGTGGGCACGTGCTAAAGGGTTACCGCGTGCCGCCGGCCACCATGCTGGTATGGTGGCGATGCGAGAAACGATTCGTGCTGCGGATGATTTCGGGATACAGGCTCTAACGCTCTATGCGTTTTCGACGGAAAATTGGAAACGACCGCGCACGGAAATTCAATATCTTTGGTATTTGCTCGATGAATTTTTTCAAGCGGATATCAATGAACTGGTAGAACGCAATGTTCGCATCTCATTTTTGGGCGATATTTCAAAATTGCCTTCGTATAGTCAAAAAACGATCGGAAGCGCATTGCGTAAAACGGCGAATAATGACGGGTTGATCGTCCAATTTGCTTTGAACTATGGCAGTCGTGCTGAACTAGTCGATGTGATTCGAATGATCGCCCAAGACGTTAAAGATGGTAAGGTTGACTTAACTGAGATTGAGGAAGCTTTGATCAGTTCTTGTCTGTGTAAAAATGGCGTACCTGACCCAGATCTGCTTATACGAACTTCGGGGGATCAGCGAGTCAGTAATTTTTTATTATGGCAAATCGCCTATGCGGAATTGTATTTTGTCGATGAGATGTGGCCGGATTTCTCTCGTGAACTTTTTTTTGAAGCCATTACGGCCTACACCAAACGCGAGCGGCGGTTTGGTGGATTAAAATGAGGTGTTAACGTGCTTCGTCAACGGATCGTTACAGGTATATTAGGAGCTGCTTTGGTGCTTGCCATGAATTGGCTAGGCGGCGTTTATCTTGCCGTGCTTTTTGCAGCCATTGCAGCTTTTAGTATGTTGGAAATTGGTTCTATGATGAAAGCGAAAACGTTCAGCGCTGAGACGATCATCGCTGTCTTATTCTCAGCTCTGATTGTTCTCTGGCCCTCTTTTGAACGTTTCTGGTACATTCTTTTTTATCTTCTACTTATCCTCACGATATTTCGTCGTAAAGAATTTTCATTTGCTGCAGCGGGTGTTTTATTTGCTGGCGCCCTGTATTCCAGTTATGCTTTTCGATCGTTGCTCAGTGTTCGCCATTTGCAAAGTGGTGTTTTTTTTGTGCTTATCATTTTACTTGCCATCTGGTCGACTGACACTGGGGCTTTTTTTGTTGGACGAGCTTTTGGTGGACGTAAATTGATGCCAGAAGTCAGTCCCAAAAAAACGGTTTCTGGTGCGTTTGGTGGTCTAATTCTCGCGGTCATTGTCACGATGGTCGCTGGATCACTGTTCGTCCATTTTTCGCCATCAAGACTTTGGCGCTATGCGTTATTAGGACTCGTCGTTTCTGTGGCTGGGCAACTGGGTGATTTAATTGAATCTGCTTTAAAGAGACACTATGCTGTGAAAGATTCTGGGTGGATTTTACCTGGCCATGGCGGTGTTCTTGATCGGTTTGATAGTCTTTTGCTCGCCGCGCCGATCGCGTATCATTTGATTTTATGGATGTTTTTTTCGTCGTGAAAGGGTGGGGTTTGATTCATGCAAACGGTATCGATTCTCGGTGCTACTGGATCCATTGGTACGCAGACTCTGGATGTACTTCGTCAACATCGTGACCGGTTTCAAGTTGGCGCCTTAACGACGTTTCGTCGTGTTTCCGAATTAAAGGCGATGATTGAAGAATTTGAACCGCAGCATGTCGTTGTGAGCAATAAACAGCAACGTGATGAAATCATTCGTGATTACCCGAAAGTTGATATACTATATGGTGCTAACGCTTATACTGAGATTGCAGGTGCTATTCAAGATGCTCTCGTGGTAAATGCTTTTGTAGGATCTATGGGCATATCGCCGACGATCAAGGCGATTGAAGCACATTGTTCTGTTGCGCTCGCCAATAAAGAAACATTAGTGGCTGCTGGTCAACTCGTGATGGCTAAGGCGAAAGAAGTAGGGGTACGTATTATCCCTGTCGATTCGGAGCATTCTGCGATTGCCCAGTGTCTTCAGGGCTATGAGGCTCAGTCGGTCGAGCGATTGATTCTGACCGCTTCGGGTGGTCCATTTCGTTTGATGGATCAAGAGGCTTTACAGTATGTGACACTTGCTGATGCTCTCGCCCATCCAACTTGGCGAATGGGACCAAAGATCACCGTGGATTCGGCGACTTTAATGAACAAGGGTCTTGAAGTGATTGAAGCCCATCATCTGTTCGCTATGCCTTTTGATCAGATCGATGTCGTCGTTCATCCACAAAGTATCATTCATTCCCTGGTGGAGTTTAAAGATGGTGCCTTACTGGCTCAATTGGGAGCACCCGATATGCGCGTTCCTATTCAATATGCATTATTAGAAGGACGTTCGCTTACGACTTCGCCTTATAAGCGACTTGATCTTAAAACGTTAGGTTCACTTACTTTTGAGAGTCCGGATTGGGGACGGTTTCCTGCGCTTCGCATCGCGTATGAGTGCGGTCGACTTGGTGGAGGTTATCCCACCGTGATGAACGCTGCGAATGAAGTGGCTGCCCAAGCATTTTTACGCGATGAAATTTCTTTTCTTTCGATAGTCGATATCGTATCGGATGTCTTGGATCGATACCAAAACGATCCGATTACTTCGCTCGATGATATTTTTGCTGCAGATCATTTTGCACGAGCGCTTGCTATGGAGATCGTGTTTGAGAGGGGAAAAGACCATTGATCGCTTCGTTATTAGCCGGCGGTTTTCGCACGGCAATCGCTGTGGTCGTCGTTTTTGTCGTCATGGTAATGATTCATGAATTGGGACACTTTCTCGTTGCCAAACGAGCTGGTGTCCTTGTCTATCGTTTTGCAATCGGCTTTGGCCCCAAACTTTTTTCGTTTAAAAAAGGTGAAACGGAATATTCTTTGCGTCTTTTTCCCATCGGTGGGTATGTCATGCTTGCAGGGGAGATTCCGCAAGATACTTACTTTAAGCTTGGCGAACCGATCGCGATTCGCGTCGACGAAAAACAACAGGTCACGTTGATCGGCGAGATTGAGGATGTAAGAAATGCTTCGCTAATTGGTAAATTGCATGCGATTGATACGTTGCGAGATTTCACGGTATCGATCAAGACAGAGGATCAAATCCACGCTTATGCTTTTTCGAAAGATGCCTTTCTTGCAACGGGAAAAGATCCGATCGCACTAGCACCGCCCGATCGTCAGATGAACCAAAAATCGATTCCCGTCCGTATGGCAATCGCTTTTGCCGGTCCTTTGATGAATTTTATCTTAGCCATCGTTTTATTTGCTATCGTTATGCTTTCTGTAGGAACGCTTTCGAGTCCACCAGCGCTCGCGTCGATTGAAGCCGGTACGCCTGCTGCTGTTGCAGGGTTACAACCTGGGGATGTACTCGTTGCAGTCGATCATAAGCCGGTTCAGAGTTGGGATTCGCTCGTGACGATCATTCAGAGTCATGCGAATGTACCGCTTGTGTTGACAATCGATCGCCATCAAGCGATGAAGACCATTACTCTCGTTCCGAGAAAACGAGCTGATGGTACTGGATTTATTGGAGTCACACCCAAACTCGATCACTCGATTGGTACAGCGTTAGAAGACAGTGTTGTGCAAACAGCACAATATACCTCGATGATCACCAATGCTTTTGGCATGATGCTTACGCATAGTTCTACCTTTGTGAAAGATGGTGCCGGTCCTGTCAAGATCGTTCAGGTAATCGGACAACAGGCAGCTCAAGGGATTTTGCAATTGATCAATCTTACGGCGATTCTCAGCTTGAACTTAGCGATTTTAAATCTCGTTCCCATACCACCGCTTGATGGCAGTCGAATTTTACTGCTTTTGATCGAATGGATTCGACGACGACCGATTGATCCCAAAAAAGAGTACATCGTTAATGCGGTTGGCTTTTTGCTCGTCATTACGCTGATGGTGGTCAGAGCGTATCTTGATGTGACACAGTTGTTGTAAGGTGGGGAGTATAATTATGGCCGATGAACAGCGTACTGAAAATTGGATGACCGAGCTATCCTCGGTCTCTTTTTTTGAACGTATTGAGAAAGTGTATGTGGATGAAAAAAGCAAACGAATCAACGTACTGTGGGAATCCCTCCATGATGATTGCATCATCGACCTTGCAAAAACTTTTTTTCGTTTGCGTCAACAATTCTCGATGTGTACGATCGAATTTGGTTATCGCGAGATGTCGCTTCATGAGGAGCAAAAAGCGATGCAGGTATGCTTTGATGTCTTGTTAGCGATAGAACCCACCTTAAAACCGATTTATAAAAATGCAACGTTGACACAGAAAGAACCCAATCATGTACTGGTTACTTGTCAGGTGCCGATCGATTTTCCTTCACAAAAACAAATCGATCGAAAATATGCTGAACTTTATCACAGCATCTTCGGCATTGCATTACAAGTGTCGATCGATCTCATGAAATGGGAAGAAGAAGCGGTACTCGATTTTCGTGAGACGATCGAAAATGAATCGATTATCGCCTCGATGGAGCATGTTAAAGAGGAAAAATCGACGCCATCCGTTAACTCTGTTGAAGAAAAGAAAAAGGATGTTTTGCGTTTTGGTAACCCGATTGATACCGATCCCGTCTCGATCAAAACGATCGTTGACGAAATGCGTTCCGTGACGATTTCGGGCCGCATCTTCGGTTTAGAAAAACGCGCCTTACAAAGCGGACGCGTTCTATTGCAATTTCATGTGACCGATGAGGATGATTCGATTACCTGTAAGATTTTTTTACGCGGAAATGCTAAAAAAGAACAAGATCTTGATGACCTTGAAGAAGGTATGTATGCGCGAATTCGCGGCACTGTACAATTCGATACTTTTCTCAAAGAAATGGTACTTATGATCAGTGATCTTGCTACGTATAAAGCATCGAAGCGTGAGGACCATTTTGAACAAAAGCGCATCGAACTTCATGCTCATACGCAGATGAGTGCACTCGACGGTGTCATTGCGGCTGCCGATCTCGTCAAGCAGGCGGCGTTGTTCGGTCATGAAGCGGTTGCGATCACGGATCATGGTGTTGTTCAGTCGTATCCTGAAGCGGCAGCAGCTGGGAAAAAGCACGGGGTAAAAATTTTATACGGTATTGAAGCGAATCTGATCGATGCAGGGCAAACGATCGTTTATCAAGGGAATTCGCAACGACTGGATAGCGATACGATCTATGTTGTTTTTGATACGGAAACGACAGGACTATCGGCTGCTGAGCACGAACTGATTGAAATTGCTGGTGTCAAAATGCAAAATGGTAAAGAAATTGATCATTTTGCGACATTAATACAACCACGCTCAACGATTTCTCCTAAAATCACGGAGATCACTTCGATTACCAATGAAATGGTCGCGAATGCACCCTTTGTTGAAGAAGTACTTCCGCAGTTTCAGGCTTTTTGTCAAGGAACCATACTCGTTGCCCATAATGCGGAATTCGATCTGTCTTTTTTACATGTTCAAACGAAAAAACTAGGCATGCCACGGTTTGATCAACCGGTCATCGATACACTGGCGCTTGCGCGAACGCTCTTTCCGAGTGATCGTAATCATCGCCTTAAAACGTTGACGCAAAAGTGGGATATCACACTGATCAATCACCATCGGGCGTTGGCCGATGCTGAAGCGACGGGAAAAGTGCTTTACAAGCTGCTCGAGACAGCAAGTCCGCTGATGGCCGATTCTGATTTACCGTCGTTATCCAAACTCGGTATGTTGAGTTCGGATCACACGAAAGGTCGTTCGCATCATACGACGATGCTTGTAAAAACGATGACCGGTCTTAAAAATCTATATAAACTCGTCTCCGCGTCGCACCTTACGTATTTTTTCCGAGAACCGCGCATGCCACGAAAATTGATTCTCGAACACCGTGAAGGGTTATTGATCGGAACAGGGTGTAAGTATGGGGAAGTCTTTCAGGCGCTTTTGCGGGGAAAATCGCACGAAGAAATGCTCGATCTGCTTTCCTTTTATGATTATGTCGAGATACAACCACCGAATCACTATGAAAGTATGATCAAAAGCGAAGAAATTCGTTCGGTAGAGCAAATTCATCATTATCATCGAACGTTACTTTCTTTAGCGGATGAGGCGAAGATTCCTGTCGTCGCTACCGGTGATGTGCATATTCTTAACGCGAGTGATGCTGTTTTTCGTGACATCATCCTTTCCACGGGCACCAAGAAAGATATGAGTTCGGAAAGTTCTCGACCCCTTACGTATAAAACGACGCAAGAAATGCTCGATGAGTTCGCATATCTCGGTGACCGAGTCAAAGAAGTCGTCATCGATAATCCGAAGCGTATCACCGATCAGATTGAAGAGATTCGTCCTGTTCCTGATCGCGTGTATCCACCGATTATGGAAGGTGCAGATGATGAAGTAAGACGGTTATCGATGGAAAAAGTCTATGCGCTTTATGGGGACCCATTGCCTGACGTGGTCAAAGAACGTGTCGATAAAGAATTGCATAGCATCATCACCAATGGATTTTCGGTCAACTATCTGATTGCGCATAAACTTGTGACCAAATCGCTGTCTGATGGTTATATTGTCGGTTCACGTGGTTCCGTAGGATCTTCTCTTGTCGCGACACTGATGGATATCACAGAAGTCAATCCCTTAGCACCACATTATCGCTGCCCACAATGTCAGCAAAGTGAATTTATCTTAGATGGTTCGATCGGATCGGGCTTCGATCTTCCCGACAAAACGTGTCCTTCTTGTGGTACTGCTTATGTGAAAGATGGACAGGATATTCCTTTTGAAACTTTTTTGGGTTTTAAAGGTGATAAGGTTCCCGATATCGATTTGAATTTTTCTGGGGAATACCAAGCAAGAGCGCATAAATATACCGAAGAGTTATTCGGTTCAGAGTTCGTTTTTCGCGCAGGAACGATTTCGACCATCGCCGAAAAAACAGCCTTTGGTTATGTGAAAAAATGGGCCGAAGAGCAAGGGCGAACCTTGCGCGCGGCCGAAATCGCACGGCTTGTCGCAGGATGTACGGGTATCAAGCGTACGACAGGGCAACATCCTGGTGGATTGATCATCGTACCGAGCGATCATGAGATCTATGATTTTTGTCCGATTCAACATCCTGCGGATGATCGTAATTCGGAGACGAGAACCACCCATTTCGATTTTCATTCCATTCACGATAATTTATTGAAACTCGACATCCTTGGCCACGATGATCCGACGATGTTACGCATGTTGCAAGATATCACGCAGATCGACGCGCGCCAGGTTCCTGTCGATGATCCTGCTGTCTACGCACTATTTTGCGGAACAGCATCGCTTTCTGTCACGCCGGAACAAATCAAATCAAGAACAGGTACGTATGGTGTACCCGAATTTGGTACGAAGTTCGTTCGTCAGATGCTGGAAGATACGAAACCTTCCACCTTCGCTGATCTCGTTCGGATATCAGGTCTTTCGCATGGCACTGATGTCTGGCTCAATAACGCGCAAGAATTGATTCGCAAAGGCACAGCTACCCTTAGCGAGGTGATTTGTTGTCGCGATGATATCATGGTGTATCTGATTTATCGCGGTCTCGAACCTTCGCGTGCCTTTAAAATCATGGAATCTGTTCGCAAAGGTAAAGGTTTGTCGCAAGACGACGAAACGTATATGAAATCCTTTGAAGTGAAAGACTGGTACATGGAATCATGTCGACGCATCAAGTATATGTTTCCGAAAGCGCATGCTGCAGCGTATGTCTTAAATGCGGTTCGTATCGCGTATTTTAAAGTCCATCATCCTTTGGCCTATTACGCTGCCTATTTCACCGTGCGTGCTGAAGATTTTGATCTCGCTCTGATGAAACTTGGAGCCGATGCGATCGCAGCGAGGATCGATGACATTGAAGGGAAGCAACTCAATGTGACACCGAAGGAAAAAGCCTTGCAAACTGTCCTTGAAGTCGCTTTAGAGATGACGCGAAGAGGATTTCGGTTTTATGGACTCGATCTGTACAATTCGGAGAGTTCTCGCTTTTTACTGAAAGAAGACGGCTTGTTACCACCGTTTGCTGCAGCACCTGGCATTGGCGAATCGGCAGCAAGAAATATTGTCGAGGCAAGGCAAGAGGCAGAATTTCTTTCTGTGGAGGATCTGCAAGATCGGGCTCGCCTGTCCAAAACGGTGATCGAACTTCTTGATAGCTATGGCTGTCTTGAAGGATTGCCAGTTTCCAACCAGTTGTCCTTGTTTTAAGGTTTGCAATTCTTGGTTAACGGTGGTATACTGGTCACGTTTGCTGGTTGTAACATACCTATGTATGCTACTGGAGTGGGGATTCCCCACTCTTTCGTTTGTATGACTGTTCTGACCCCTTTGAGGGTGCGTTCAGGAGGGCCTGTATGGCAAAAGAAAAAGTGACTGATATCGTTGCATCGCTTGTTGAACCGATCGCAACTGCACACCATTTATCGCTTGTTGATGTGGAATTGAAGAAAGAAGGCGCAAATTGGTTTTTGCGTATCTATATCGATAAATCCGAAGGCTATGTAGATTTAGATGATTGTTCGATCGTCAGTGAAGAACTTTCGGTCAAGCTCGATGAATTGGATCCGATTCCTTACGCGTATTTTCTCGAAGTGTCATCTGCCGGTGCAGAAAGACCTTTGAAAAGGCCAGAAGATTTTCAAAAGTCGATCGGCAAGCGCGTTTTTGTTTCTTTTTATGAACCTTTTCAGGGTCATAAGTCCTTAGAAGGTACATTAGTAGCTTACAGTGAGGTCATGCTGGAAGTCGAGGATAAAGACCAACGATTCATGGTGCCGGCCGACAAAATTGCAGGCGCACGCCTTGCGATTTCATGGTCATAATCGCATATATTGAGATAAGGGGGCGTTCGTTTTTTTATGAATGCGGATTTTATAGAAGCGTTAAATCAACTGGAGAAGGAGCGAGGCATCAGCAGTACGGTGCTTTTAGAAGCGATCGAAGCAGCTTTGATCTCGGCGTATAAGCGCAATTTCAACTCTGCGCAAAATGTGCGTGTCGAGCTTCATCGAGCTACGGGGCAAATTAAAGTATTTGCCCGAAAATCGGTTGTCGAAGCGCCGACTGACCACCGTCTTGAGATCGGCATCGATGCTGCTGTTGAAATCGATCCGAAACTACAGCTTGGCGATGTGGTTGAACAAGAAGTAACGCCTCGCGAATTTGGACGAATTGCCGCACAGACCGCAAAACAAGTTGTTACGCAAAGAATTCGAGAAGCTGAGCGCGGTATCATCTACTCGGCTTATGCTGATCTTGAAGAAGATATCATCTCCGGAATTATTGCAAGACAAGATCCTCGCTACTTCTACGTTGACCTTGACCGCACGGAAGGACTGCTTCCCATCACGGATATCATTCCTCACGAACAACTGCAACTTGGCGATCGCATTAAAGCGTATATTACGAAAGTCGAAAAGACTTCGAAAGGTCCTTCGATCATTCTTTCACGTAATCATGCAGGATTGTTGCGTCGACTCCTTGAGATGGAAGTCCCCGAGATCTACGACGGTGTGGTGGAAGTGAAATCTGTCGCCAGAGAAGCAGGTTCACGTTCGAAAGTCGCCGTTTTTAGTAAAAATGCGGATGTTGATGCCGTTGGTTCTTGTGTTGGGCCAAAGGGTATGCGTATCCAAACGATTTCTGCAGAGCTTAAGGGCGAGAAAATCGATGTTATCGATTGGAGTAACGATCCAGCTTTGTATGTTGCCAGTAGCTTGGCGCCGGCAAAAGTGGTGGATGTTGAGATTATGGAAAATGAAAAAATGGCTAGAGTGATCGTGCCCGATTCTCAACTTTCGTTAGCGATTGGCAAAGAAGGGCAAAATGCCCGGTTAGCTGCAAAACTCACCGGATGGAAAATCGATATTAAAAGCGAAACGCAAATGGGTCGTTCTACACCGGCGTTTGCCGATCTCGATGCCAGTATGCTGTTTCAAGATTAAGGGGGCAAAGTATGGCCCCACGTAAAATTCCTCTTCGACAATGCGTTGGTTGTCAAGAACAAAAACCAAAACGTAATCTTGTACGAATCGTCTTGATGCCGTCAGGGGAAATCGTCGTTGACCATTCCGGCAAAAAGGCAGGTCGCGGAACGTATCTATGCCCGAATACGGCGTGTCTTGAACTTGCCAAAAAAAGAAAATCGCTCGATCGAGGGCTTAAAACGCATGTGCCTGTGCAAGTCTACGAACAATTACATGATGAAGTGGAACAAGGCGATAACCATGAATGATGTCTTACAATTTCTCGGCTTGCTGCAACGTTCTGGGCAGGTGATTTCTGGGGAAGATACGTGCCTGCGCGCGATCCGCGAGCGAAATGTGGATCTGATTATCCTCGCGCAAGATACAGGGGCAAATGGCGCAAAGAAAATCAAAAATAAATGCGCTTTTTACGAAGTGCCTTGTATAACGGCATTTCATGCTTCGGATTTGGGGCGTGCGATCGGTAAGTCATCGCGCAACGTCGTCGGGATCACATCCAAGAACTTGGCGATAAAGATCCGAGCGTCGTTGAACGATCAATTTGGGGGTGACTCTATTTGACGAAATTACGCGTCTACGAGTATGCGAAGAAGATGAATATGTCGAGCAAAGAAATTATTACGATTTTGGGTCGTCTAAACATTCCTGTTAATAATCATATGAGCGTGATGGAAGCCGAGATGGTCGCAGCTGTTGAAGGCTTTTTTTCCGATGTAAAAGCGCGTGCTGCTGCGCGCACCATGGAACAGGAACGAAAAGGCAACGATGAAAAAACGAAAATCGCCACACCAACGGTTCCTAAACCAGAAGCGACCACAGAAGAAAAAGTGGTGAAGGTCAAAGAAGAATTACCTCAAACAGTGTCTCAATCAGTCAGCCAAGGAGTGGTTTCAGTAGGAATGTCGCAAGAACGAACGCACCAACCTAAGAGTGATTCAGGAATTATCGGCGCGCGATCGACACAAGATCAGCGCAATCGTCGCCCTTCTTCACAAAACCAAGGGCAAGGGCATAGTCAAGGTCAGGGACAAAACCGAACGGGTCAACAAAATCAGCAAAGACCTTATCCGCCTCGGCAAACAAACGGACAAAATCGCGATCAGCAGGCTCCACGCAGTGGTGGTTATGCTTCCAATGGTCAATCAGGTACGGATCGTCGTCCACATGATGGTTCTTCGCCGCGTCCTCAGTCTTCCCAACAAGGTAATTACCAAGGTGGACAACGACGTCCCGATTCGAATAACCGTCCCAATAATGATCAACGTTCTGCCAATGATGCAAATCGTCGTCCAAGGCCAAATAATGATCGTCGCCCTGATCAACGCTTCGCCTCTTCATCACCGGCAGGCACAAACTCATCGAATCGATTTGGTGCTCCTGCACCAGCGTCGAGTACACCGTCGAATAATGCCAACTCCACGCGTCGACGCACCAATGAACGCAGTGACAATAATCGGGGATTTGATCGTGAAAAGCGGGAGAACAATCGCAAGATTCAGCCGCCACGGTCACGCCATACAGCACCAAGTAATTTTGTGAAGGCACCAGAAGGTCCAAAACAAGTTACAGTCGATGCACCGATGACTGTTGGTGAATTTGCTCGTTTAATTCGTCGTGAAGTGTCCGATGTGATTAAGAAGTTGCTGTTTTTGGGTATGCCTGCCACGATTAATCAAGAGATCGATACCGATACGATGGTCTTAATCGGCGCAGAATACAGTACAGAAGTACAAGTTGAAGCACCTCGTGATCTAGAAGCGGAAGAAATGCTCGTTGAAGAAGTCGATGAAGCGACGCTTGAGACGCGCGCACCAGTCGTGACGATTATGGGTCACGTCGACCACGGGAAGACGACATTGCTCGATGCGATTCGTGAATCGAACGTCATTGCATCCGAAGCTGGTGGTATCACGCAGCATATCGGAGCCTATCAAGTTGAAGTTCATAAGAAAAAAATCACGTTTCTCGATACACCGGGTCACGCCGCATTTACGACCATGCGTGCCCGTGGTGCACAAATCACCGACATCACCGTGCTTGTCGTCGCGGCCGATGATGGTGTTATGCCACAGACGATTGAGGCGATTGCGCATGCTAAAGCGGCAAACGTTCCGATTATCGTCGCGGTAAATAAAATGGATAAGCCAGGCGCTAATCCGGATCGTGTCAAACAAGAATTAACGGAACATGGTCTCGTCGCGGAAGAATGGGGCGGTGACACCATTTTCGTGCCGATCTCTGCAAAGCAGCGTAAAGGTATTGAAGAATTGCTCGAAATGATCTTGCTCGTCGCCGAAGTTGCTGATTTGAAGGCAAGCGTAACGGCGCGTTCGCGCGGTACGGTTATCGAAGCGGAACTCGATCGTGGTCGAGGTCCTGTCGCTACTGTCCTCGTCCAAAATGGTATGCTTCATGTCGGCGATGTGGTTGTCGCCGGTAACACATTTGGTCGTGTCCGTGCGATGGTGAATGATCGTGGACGTCGAGTCAAAGAAGCTTCGCCTTCTGCTCCTGTTGAAATCGTCGGATTAGGCGACGTGCCAAGTGCAGGTGATCCTTTTGTCGTCTATGATGATGAAAGACAAGCTCGTCAAGTCGCTGAACGTCGCGCGATGCGACAACGCGCGGAAGAACTTGGTGCTACATCGCGTGTCACGTTAGATGATCTGTACAAAAGGATTCAAGAAGGCGAAATTAAAGATCTTAATATCATTTTAAAAGCTGACGTACACGGTTCGGCTGAAGCGGTTTTAGGCGCGCTGAACAAAATCGATATCAGTGGCGTTCGCGTTCGCGTGATTCATAGTGGTGTCGGCGCGATTACCGAATCGGATATCTTGCTTGCCTCGGCTTCGAAGGCTATTGTGATCGGATTTAACGTGCGTCCAGAACCAAATGCTGCGAAAATGGCTGAATCGGAAAAAATCGATCTTCGCTTATATCGCGTCATTTATAATGTGATTGAAGAGATTGAATCTGCCTTAAAAGGCATGCTCGATCCTGAATTTAAAGAAGTGGTGCTCGGTCGCGCGGAAGTGCGTCAACTCTTCAAAGTATCCAAAGTCGGGACGATCGCTGGGTGTCTTGTTCAAGAAGGCAAAATCGTGCGTGATGCGGAAATTCGCGTCATCCGCGCTGGTGTGATCGTTTTTGAAGGTAAACTCGATTCCTTAAAACGCTTCAAAGATGATGCCAAAGAAGTCGCTTCGGGCTATGAGTGTGGTATTACGGTCGAACGCTTTAATGACCTCAAAGAAGGCGACATTATTGAAGCCTTTAAGATGGAAGCGATCAAAACGGAGTAGGTGATCACTTGAAACTTCGCACCGAACGCTTATCTTTGCAAATGCAAAAAGAAATCAGCGATATTCTCCAAACGCAACTAAAAGATCCTCGTATCGGTTTTGTTACGGTCACGGGTGTTGAGGTCACGAATGATCTCAGTCATGCGAAAGTCTATATCTCTGTCCTTGGCGATCATGAGAAACGTCAAGAATCCTTACTTTCTTTACAGAGGGCCAAAGGTTTTATTCGAACTGAAGTCGGTCGACGTATTCGGATGCGTACAAGTCCAGAATTGCATTTTAAACTCGATGAATCGATCGACTATTCAGAACGTATCGGCCATGTGTTGCAGGAAATCGCACACAACGATAAGATGACGAATGACGGAGTGGATGAGCATGAGTAACCCCAATGCGAAACGTTTTTATGAAACGGTTCAAGCGACACAAGAACCGATCTTGATCGTATGTCATATCAGTCCAGACGGCGATTGCATTGGGGCCGCGCTTGCGGTTGCTCACTTTCTTGAAGGTGTGAGTAAAAACTTCGTTCTCGTCAATGATGATCCGATACCGAGTCGCTATGATTTCTTGCCTGGCGTCGACAAATTCGTTCAAACGGCCGAGGTAACGCAACGCTATACAACGATCATCGCTGTCGATTGCGCCGATGCGAAACGCTTAGGTCAAACGTGGAATTTATTTGCCGATGATTATACGCTGATCAACATTGATCATCATGAGACGAATAACGGATTTGGTCATGTGAATATCGTCGAAAAAGAAGCGTCGGCAACTTGCCTTGTGCTGTATCGCCTGTTTCACGCATTAGGTATACCGATGGGTAAGCCGCTTGCCTATTGTTTGTATACCGGTATTGTTTTTGATACGGGTGGCTTTCGATATAACAACACGACGCCTGAAGTGCATACAGCCGCTGCCGATTTGCTAAAGCGTGATATCGAACCTTTTCTGGTTGCAGACCGTGTCTTAGAATCGATGACGAGGCAACAAGCGGAATTGGTTCGATTAGGGTTGGCGACTTTGACCGTTGACGATAGTGGATTGATCGCGTACCTTGTTGTCGATTATGATACGTTGCTTCGCTCGGGTGCTCAAGAGGGAGATACGGAGGTTCTGCTTCCTTATACAAGATCTCTTTCAGGCGTAGAAGTAGGGATCTTATTTCGGCAGACGAGCACCGGCGTGATGAAAGTTTCTTTACGATCACGTGAGCGTGTGGATGTTGCTGAAATCGCGTTACACTTTGGTGGTGGCGGCCATGTGCGTGCATCCGGATGCTCGATTGCACTTCCTGTCGACGAAGCCGTCGATGCGATGCTAAACGTTGTGAGAGCATCTGTGCGAAAGGCATTTTCTTTATGAATTCGTTACCCGAATCGGCGATTTTTATCTTAAATAAGCCGAGTGGTATGACTTCGCAACAAGCAGTAACGCGTGTGCGACGGTTTTTTGGTTATAAGAAAGCTGGGCACAGTGGAATTCTCGATCCGCAAGTGACAGGGGTATTACCCATCTTTCTAGGACGAGCTACCCGACTTGCCGAATATATTTCGGAAGAACGCAAGCACTATCTTGCAACGGTGCGTTTTGGGTGGGCTACGGATACCCAAGATGCGACGGGACAAACGATCGCGACAGGTGATACCTCAACGCTACGCGAGGAGCAAATCGAAGAAGCGCTTCTTTCGTTTGTTGGTACCTCGATGCAGGTACCGCCTGCCTTTTCGGCCATTCATGTCGATGGCAAACGAGCGTATGAGTTGGCGCGACGTGGTGAGATGGTTGAACTTGCACCACGTAGCATTACGATTTATGCGCTCGAAGTCGAAGCGATGAGCATCCAAGCCCATGAAGTCACGGCTCGATTTGCTGTTACGTGTTCAAAAGGTACGTATATTCGAACGCTTTGTCATGATTTGGGGAGTCGATTAGGTGTGCCAGCGCATATGGCTTCCTTGATTCGCACGCGATCAGGTACTTTTGTGATCGAGGATGCGTACACCTTAGCGCAGATGGAACAATCCGGAATGTCCCTTTTGCTTGAGCCTTATCGCGCGGTTGCTTCCATGCCTTGGTTAGAAGTCGATGACGTAAATTGGCGTAAATTATGTTGTGGAAATCAACTGCAAGGCGTATTTCCGCTTGATCAGATTGCGTTAGATTCACTTATACGTATTCATGACAAAAACGGACAGCTCGGTGCGATTTATAAACTGGCTTCTCATGATGACCATACCGCCTATACGCTTTTACCTGTAAAGGTTTTTGCTGCGAAAAAGGAGTGATCGTTCCTGTGATGGAAAGTTATATCGATCTTCGCGATCGCGATCACGTGTCGATGTCACCCGATTCAAAAACGATGGCGATCGGTAAATTTGACGGTCTTCACGCAGGCCATCAGGCAGTTCTTTCACTGACGGTTGATTTGGCGAAGGTAACTTCGACCAAACCTTGTCTTTTTTGCTTCGATCCTCATCCTCGCTTTGCTTTAACGGGTGATGAAAACTACCGTTCATGGTTGACACCTGCGCATGAGCGAGATCGAATCGCGAGACGGTATGGTATCTCTCAAACTTTTGTCGCGCATTTTGATGAAGCATTTCGCAAGCAGACTGCGGAAGACTTCGTCCGAGATTATCTCGTCGCCCTACATGTATCGCATCTCGTGGTTGGCGATGATTTTCATTTAGGAAAAAACAAAGCGTATGATGTGCATGATTTACAAAGGATCGCAGCAACCTATGGTATCGATGTCAATGTTGTTAACTCGATCACAGAAGGATCGGATCGTGTAAGCAGTACGCGTATACGTCAGTCGCTGGCAAAAGGCGACGTGATGGGAGCAGCTTCACTTTTGCGTCGTCCCTATCAACTTTGTGGGACCGTTGTTCATGGCAAAGCACTCGGGAGAACGATCGGCTATCCTACAGCCAATCTCAGCTTGGACGAGCCTTACGTTGTACCGAAAATTGGTGTTTATCTCGTCGAAAGTCATTTGTTAGGGAAACGGATTTTTGGGATGATGAACATTGGATTTCGGCCAACCGTGAGTGATCAGCGGGAGCTATCGTTAGAAGTGCATTTTTTTGATCAATCATTTGATTTGTATGGGCAGTCCATATGCCTGCTTTTGCTCGATCACTTACGTGATGAGGTGCGATTTGAATCGGTACAAGCTTTGACTGATCAACTTGCACGCGATGAAGTGATCGCCAAATCTCGCTTGCTTGCCTTTACTTGACACACAATGTTGTGTATACTAGTTAGCATGTCGACTCATGCCTTGCAATCGCTAGGCTAAGCTGCAGCTCGGATTTTCGAATCTCCATCGGAATCTGTGCCGTAAGCGATGTGACAGAATTAAGGGAGGAATTACCTATGGCCATGTCGCCAGAGCGCAAACAACAAATCATTGAAGAATTTGCCGTTCACGAAAATGATACCGGATCTCCGGAAGTGCAAGTTGCACTCCTTACGGAACGGATTAATTACCTTAACGAGCATTTTCGTACACACAAGAAAGACCATCATTCACGACGCGGTTTGTTTAAGATGGTGTATCAACGTGCACACTTGTTAAAGTATCTCCGTGAAAATGATATCAACCGTTATCGTACCTTGATT
>JABEUY010000050.1 GCA_013044175.1 Bacilli bacterium | reverse complement strand
GAACCTTCTGTTGTTGCTCCAACTGCTGTTCATCGGAAGAATCTTCGCTTTTCGCATAAGAACCCATTGCACACATTGTCTTTCTCCTCCCCATCCGCTATGTGTAAAACTCTCTCTCTTAACTCTATTTCTCTTTAGTATAGCATCAACACTTTTTGCGTTGCTACTATATTGGCTAGATACGGCGACCATGCGTGCGCGCAGCTTGATGAAATGCCTGATGCAATTGCTTCGTAATCGGTCCTGGCTTGCCTTCACCGACAGTGCGTCCGTCCACGCCGACGACAGGTATCAATTCAGCTGCCGTACCCGTGAGGAAACATTCATCCGCAATGTAGACATCATGGCGTGTAAACGGCGTTTCAACTAAAGTAATCCCGAGATGTTCGCAGATCGCAAAAATTTCTCGTCGCGTGATACCATCAAGAGCTCCGAGATAGACTGGTGGCGTATAAACTTTGCCCTTTTTAACGATAAATACATTATCGCCCGATCCTTCGCAGACATAGCCATCTGCGTTGACCGTCAGCGCTTCGAGTGCTCCCGCTTGCGCCGCTTCTATTTTAACTAAGACACTATTGAGATAATTAAGAGACTTAATCTGCGGGTTGAGCGCAGCTGGTGAATTGCGCCGCGTCGGAACCGTCACAATTTTCAAACCATTTTGATAAAATTCTTCAGGAAAAAGCTTAATCGTATCAGCGATAATCACAATCGTCGGTTTCGGACAATTGCGAGGATCAAGACCGAGGTCACCAGGTCCCCGCGATATAACCAGACGAATATAACCATTTTGCAATCCATTGGCACGCACTGTATCCATGACTGCCTGCGCCATCTCTTCATAAGCGATCGGGATCGTCATCAGAATTGATTTGGCGGAATCATAAAGTCGCTCGAGATGTTCATCGAGACGAAAAATAACGCCGTCATAGATGCGGATGCCTTCAAAGACGCCATCCCCATACAAATAACCGTGGTCGAACACGGAGACGACGGCCTGTTCACTCGGTACGAGTTGACCGTTAAGATAAATCTGTCTCGAAACATCCATTGCCATATGTTCACTCCCACCTAAAAATATGAACGTCAAAAAACCCACGACAGAGACATGCGTCGCCGACGCTGCCAGAACCTGCCATAGGGTTTTTGTCCCCAAGGTGTACACTCTCTTCGTGCGATGCCGCTTGGACCAGACCCTTACCCTGGCGGAACCCTAGGCATCCTCCTGACGCTCTATTTTGCGAATTTTCATCATTATATCTTTGTTAGGAATGATGGGTCAAGACAACACCGTAAATTCGAGTGAAACCTTGCAATTTCTTGTTGCTACCGCTATAATGTCCATGTATAAAGGACATGTGTTTTTTCTATAAAAACAACGGAGTGGTAAGGATGAATGACGACCCCTATTATCTGATCCGCTACTCGCAATTACCGGAGATTATGCGTCGGGTTGCTAAAGTGTCAGATAGGCTAAAGCGCAATCCAACGGTAAGTGTCATCGAGGCGACGACGAGTGTCGGCATCTCAAGAAGTGCTTATTACAAGTATAAAGATGCGATCGTGCCCTTTCACGCAACGGTTCAAGGTAAGATTGTCACCCTATCGCTCACCCTTCGCGATGAATCTGGCGTTTTATCGAATGTTCTCAATAAATTAGCCAGTTTAAACGGCAACATCTTAACCATCAATCAATCTTTACCATTGCAAGGTATCGCCAACGTGATCATCTCCATGGATACACGCTTGATCGATCTTGACATCGATTCGGTAATTGAAGTTTTACATTTACTTGATGGCGTCGACCATGTCGCAATCGTCGGTCAAGGTTAGAAAAGGATGAATGCTATGCATATACAGATCGGGCTTTTAGGTTGTGGCACTGTCGGTGGCGGGGTCATCGAACTTTTACACAAGAGAAAACAAAAAATCGCGGAACTAACTGGTGTTCAAGCTTCGATTAAAAAAGTGTTGATCCGCGATCTTCATAAAGAAAGAGAAGTTTTGCTCGACGGTGAGACGTTGACCACAGATGCAGAAGATATCCTGAACGATCCTGATATCACCATTATCATCGAGACGATCGGTGGCATTGAACCCGCGCGAAGTCTCATTCTTCAAGCAATCGCGCAAAAAAAGCATGTGATCACCGCCAATAAAGATCTGATTGCATTACACGGATCTGAGATTATTGAAGCGGCAAAAGAGGCAAATGTCGACGTCTACTATGAAGCGGCAGTCGGCGGTGCTATTCCTTTGATTCGTCCGCTGAAAGAATCGCTAACGGCCAATGTCATCACGGAAATTAAAGGCATCATCAACGGTACGACCAATTTTATTTTGTCAAAAATGACAGCAACGGGTGCTGACTTTACCGAAGTTCTGGACGAAGCACAACAACTCGGCTATGCAGAAGCTGATCCTTCAAGCGATGTCGACGGGCTCGATGCTGCACGAAAGTTGACGATCTTATCGACGATCGCTTTTCACACGAAAGTTAAATTAAGTGATGTGCGCGTCACAGGCATTCGCGAAGTTAAGGCTGACGACGTTCGTTATGCGAACGAACTCGGCTATGTCATCAAATTGCTTGCGACAGGGACAGAAACGGATGATACACTCAGCCTTTGCGTAGCACCAACCCTCATTCCTAAGGATCATCCACTTGCCCACGTATCGGATGCGTACAACGCTTTGTATGTGCGAGGTGATGCATCGGGTGATCTTATGTTCTTTGGTCGAGGGGCAGGTTCTTTACCGACCGCAAGCGCCGTCCTAGGTGATGCGATCGATGTGTTTCGCAATCTGACCCATCGTGTAACAGGACTTCAAGATTCCTCTTACCTCAGTGAAAAACCTGTCGTGCCGGATAAAGCGGCAGCACAACCTTTTTACTTACGCTTTTCCGTACAAGATCGCACCGGTGTTTTTGCCAAAATTGCAGGTTTGTTCGGCGAACATGACATCAATATGGAAACGGTCATGCAAAAGCGTATCTGTGATGGTAGTGCGGAAATCATCATTATTACCCATGAAGTCGTTCCGACGAACATCGACCGACTACGAAAGGCTCTCGAACAGTTAGAAAGTGTCATTGCCGTTCATCTTGTCATGCCTGTTGAACGAGCTTAAGCAAAAGGAGCTTCATGATGATTATCAGTGTCTATATCCCTGCAACGAGTGCCAATATGGGTCCTGGCTTTGACTGTATGGGCATTGCCTTAGATTTGTGGAATGAACTTCATATCGAATTAGCCGATGATATCCAAATTGACATTGAGGGATTCGGTGAAGACTTTTTGCCTAGAGATGAAACCAATCTCGTCGTTCAATGTTTTCGCTTGCTTTTTGACCGTTGTCAGCGGCCTTTTCCCGGCGTTCATATTAAGATGGTGAATCGCATTCCGATCGCTGCAGGATTAGGATCTAGCGCTGCCGCTTTAGTGGGAGGATTACTCGCAGCTAACGTCTTATTAGATTCCCCTTTTACCAGAGCGCAAATCCTGCGCTTTGCTGTGGAAGACGAAGGTCATCCTGATAATGTCGCACCCGCTTTTCTCGGCGGTGCCGTTTTAGCTTATCTGCATGAAGACGGCGTCACCCATGTCAATTTGCCACTTCGTGATAATTTTACATTTGTTGCTGTGACGCCATCATTCCCTTTGCTTACTGAAACGGCTCGCTCCGTGTTACCTCCGCTCGTAAAACGTGAAGATGCGATTTTTAACATGGCTCATGCAGGTTTTCTTACGGCTGCGCTGACCACAGGCAATGTTGCACTACTTCGTAAATCCCTACGTGATCGACTCCACCAAGACGCTCGCAAATCCTTGATTCCTGCCTATGACGAAGTCGTTGCAGCCGCCTTAGGGGCTGGTGCGATCGGCACTGTGCTCAGTGGCGCTGGTCCGACGCTCTTATCGATCGTTGAAGGTGGTCCATCCTCGAACCATGTCGCTAAAGCGATGGTCGATGCCTTTGCAGCGAACGAAATCGTAGCGAACGCACATGTACTCGCGCCAGCATCGATCGGTGCCTATACGCACGTCCGCATGAAAGGGGTTCATCACCATGGCTAAACAACTCGATCAACAAGTAACATTCATCGGTGCAGGCGCGATCGCCGATGCACTCGTTCGAGGTCTGATCGAATCGGGCGTGATCGCTGCAAACTCGATTCGCGTCTATGATCGTTTCCAAGATCGACCGATCCTATTTGCGGACAAATACGGTATCCATGCTTTTGACGATCTTAGCAAAGCACTCCACGGTACCGATGTCGTATTTTTTTGCGTTAAACCTAAAGATATCGAAGATGCACTCCATGATGCTGCAAAAGCACGATCATCGTGGCCTCTTTTTCTTTCTGTCGTCGCGGGTTGCCCGCTCTCCTTTTTGCTTGAAGGGATTGCAGGAGAACAAGCGGATACACTAGCGAGTATTCGCTTTGTTCGCGCTATGCCGAACACATCAAGCGCTGTATTGACATCAGCTACCGCCTTTAGTGCGAGTGCAGCTTGCACTCATGATGATATCGATCTCGTGAAACAATTGCTTAACGCCGTCGGTACTTCATATCTGGTCGATGAATCGTTGCTTAATGCGGTCACAGCACTGTCCGGAAGTGGACCAGCATACTTCTATTATATGGTTGAAGCGATGATTGAAGCTGGTGTAGGTGTCGGTTTTTCCGAGGAACTCGCCACACAACTCACCTTACAAACACTTTATGGCTCAGCAAAAATGCTAGAAAATCTCGCTATTGAACCTGGTGTTTTACGCAAAAACGTCACTTCACCGGGTGGGACGACCATGGCCGGGATCGCCGCCCTCGATGCACACGGCTTTAAAGAGGCGATCCGCGCAGGCGTCATCGCAGCAAGGGATCGCGCCATCGAAATGGGCACTTCGTATGAAAATAAGGTGTGATATACTTATTGGTGATAAAAAGTAAGGGGGTTAGAGCATGAAGTATCGTCGTTTAGGCAAATCGGGTGTTAAAGTCAGTGAGATCAGCCTTGGCTCTTGGTTGACGTATGGTGGTTCGGTCGGCGAACAAACTGCGATCGATTGCGTCCATAAAGCCTACGAACTTGGCATCAATTTCTTTGATACTGCCAATGTGTATCATCGTGGAGCAGCTGAAGAAGTACTCGGCAAAGCCTTGCGTCCTTTTGCTCGCGACTCTTATGTTCTTGCGACAAAAGCCTTTTGGCCGATGGATGATGGACCAAACGATCGTGGACTATCACGCAAACACATTATCGAACAATGCAACGCGAGCTTAAAACGGTTAAACGTCGATTATGTCGATCTTTGGCAATGTCATCGTTATGACCCTGAAACGCCACTTGACGAAACGTTACGTGCGATCGACGATCTGATCACGCAAGGAAAAGTACTTTATGCTGGTGTGAGTGAATGGTCTGCCGTTCAAATCGATGATGCGCTACATACGGCTGACCGATTGATGCTCGATCGCATCGTGTCCAATCAGCCTCAATACAGCATGTTAAATCGCTATATCGAAAAAGACATCGTCCCGCTATGCGAACGAGAAGGTATTGGTCAAATCGTTTGGTCACCACTTGCCCAAGGTATGCTTACCGGCAAATATAAGCGTGGTCAGCAAGTACCTGAAGGTTCCCGTGCAGCCCATGAAGCCACGGCCGGAATGATGCAACGCTTTTTTACCGACGAGAATTTCGACAAAATCGAAGCGCTTGAAGGAATCGCCAAACGCAATGAGCTCAGTTTGGCTGAGTTAGCTTTAGCCTGGGTACTACGGATGCAAAACGTTTCTTCAGCGATCATCGGAGCAAGCCGTCCACAACAAGTCGAGCAAAACGTCAAGGCAAGCGACGTCTTTCTTACCGATGAAGATTTGAATGATATCGCTGCGATCTTGGACTGATGCCCATGGAATCAAAAATTCAATTGCTCGTCCGATCGACGCATATCGATGTCAATCGCCATGTGAATAACACCAAATATCTCGAGTACCTCGAGTGGGCTCGCGAAGATTTCTATGAGAAAGCCGGATTCGGTTACGAACAGCTTCTCGAACTCGGTGTGATCACCGTCATGGTCAATGTCAACCTTAATTATCGTAAAGAGGCGCTTTATAACGATCTCCTTACGGTCATCACGCGTCCGATCGAAGCGCATAATCGCAGTTTCTCAGTCGGTCAAACGATCTATCGCGAAGTGGATGATGCATTAATCGCTGATGCTGTCGTTACACTCGCAACGATCGATCCCAATCTACGTAAAGCTGTACCGATTCCTGCTGCATTAAAAGCGATTTTTACCTAAATCGCTTCATAAAAAAAGACAACCCGTGGCAAAACCATCTCGGTTTTCTCACGGGTTGTCTTTCTAACGAAGTTAACGGATCTGCGCGTACACACCATAATAGACTTCTTCCCTGTTCGGTTCTTGATCATGCGAGCGCTGATGCTGTTGAATCGTCTGATCGATCGCCCGACGCGTAGCATTTTCTGGAACGGTGTATTGTCCCACTCGCCTTAACAGCGAAAAGTTATCCCCCTGTTCCAAGACGGTCTCTTGAAAGAAGCGAAGACATTGCTCCTTCCAGGTTTGACAAGCAGCTTCAACGGCACTAATCGCATAGATACTCGCTAGCTGTTTTTGTTGCACGAGTACGTTTTGTAGCCATTCTTTCTCTTGTAACTTGGTTGTATTCATCATCAACCTCCACGCATCCTTTCGTTACTGTGCCATAGCAACGTGTTGTTGAAGTACTTGCAGTAAATCTTCATGGCGTCGTTGATGTTGCGTAATCACATGACGGAGATACGTGCGAAAATCATCTTGTTGTACTTCTTGAATGGCCTGTTGACAATTTCTTATCAGCAGATCTTCTGCACCTAATAGATCCGATACATAATTCAATTCTTTATTCGTCAAGGCTTGCATACGTTCACCACCTTTCGTCCGTATTGTTTCCACTTGGTATTGCCGCCATACCCACCGACAATGGGCAGTCCACCTTTTTTTTGTTATCATAATAAAATCGTTTACTACTTGGTTAAAGGAGTTATTTCCCGATGAAAAAAGGAATGATGATCGCCTTGACGATGGTCGCCGTCGTATGGGTCGGGTTTCGTGCCCTATTTTCTTTTTTCACCGTCCCCACCTTGATTGCAGCATCACTCGCACAAAGTGTTCCTGCTGATCATACCGACGCGACGAATGCAACGATTTTGCGACAGTATTTACCCCTCTCTTCAAAGATCACCGTCATGTATCTTAATGGCATTGACGGTGGCGATAACTATTATCGAACGCGATATGCACTCTATCCCTTGCACTTTATCGATTATTGGTCATGGCAACATCCGAATGCAGGAGGGTATGTATGGAATACGCCACGTTTTTCCACAGCGAAAAGCTTGCTTCACCTCTTTGCTAAAGATCATGTGGATTATGTAATCGCCATTCGAGATCCTAAAATGCTTTCGCTTTTACCGTATTCCCACGCTTTTAACTATCTATTTCGCGTCGATCATCAAGCGGTCAATCAGAATAAACCGTTCGCTGACACGCTGATCAAGGTGATGTCATGGTCTTAAGTATATTTATGTGGATTCCGCTTATCGTTATTCTTATCGCAACTGGCTGGGTGCCATTACGGCGATTTGCCCATCTTTATCCGCTTGAGCGAGTAGGCACTTCCTTTGTTCTTGGTGCGACACTCTTGCCTTTTCTTTTTTTCTTGCTACGGAGTTTGACACACATCGCACTTTTTGGTTCAGTAAGCGCAAGCATCCTGATGATTTTTCTGTTTTTAGGAAGCATTCTCGTCTTTTGGTTTTCAAAAAATCAAGTCTATACGCTCTTTGTGCGACCATCACGCCATCATGCCAAACTACCACGTATCTTATGGTGGATTCTTATCTTGTGTCTCTTCATTTTTATCGGCGATGTGATCTATGGCTTAACGCAACCGATTTTTGGTTGGGATGAATATTCTTTCTGGCTCTATGCTGCCAAAATCATTACGATCCATCACGGCTCGACAACCGCGATGTTAAAAGATGCCTATAACACATATCCCCTTGGCTTTCCCTATCTCATCGCAATCAGTTATCAATGGATCGGCAGTATTTCAGTCACGACAGCTAAAATCGTTTCGGCATGGCTAACGTTATTTATGCTTATCTCTCTTTATTCCCTATTGCGTCGCCTTGGCATATCCTCTTTGCTTTCGATGCTCGCCTTGACGATTACCGTTTTTGGCAGTCAAATTTTTTTGTGGTATAACTTTTTAGCTTTTGGTGAAATGGCTTATGTAGACACGTATGTACTCGGTGTTTTTTACCTCGTTGCTTATCTCGAACAATCCACGTTAGCTGATCTGATGATCGCTGGCATGCTCCTGGGGCTATCCTGTTTTCTGCGTGTCGATGGCATCTATATCGCATTTTTTACCCTTGTGCTAGCACTGTTCTTTACAAAAACAAAAGTTTGGAAATCGCTTTTAACGAAAAAAACGATCGGCAGCTTTGTGGCGTATACATTACCACCGATCCTAGTTTGGCAAGCTTTTTTGCAAGTTTTCCATACCCATGGTTGGACGACACGCATTACCGTAAGAGAAATCACTTCGCGATTAGCGCCGCACTTTCTGACTACGATGCTTTTTGCGATCTGGAATACGATCAGCAATGTGAGTATCTACCCGATCATGATCGCGTTTGCCGTGCTTTTGCTCGGGCAGATTTTTTGGCGACGTCGGTCAACTGGCTTTCTCACACTTCTTGTCGTCGCCCAAATCAGCTATCTTTTTGTCGCGTATCTTACCGTATTTTCGGCTTTTGAAGCGCTTCATGCTTCAAGTATGGATCGTTATCTGTTGCGCATTGATCCTTTAATCGCAGTTGCCTTTATCCTATGGATCGGTTTAGCCTCGCCACGAAACCAAAACGACGCCAAATAAAATGACCAACGTGCCAACCCATCGAATTGGCGAAACCGTCTCATGCAAGATAACGATCGACATGATCAACCCAAGCAGATAGGAAAGACTTTGCAAAGGATAAATTACGTTTAGTTGTGCTCGAGAGAGTGCAGCAAACCATAAAAGCGTAGCCACAACATAAATAATGAGGCCAGTCCAGATAAGCGGCGATAAAAACACGGACATCACGTTGTGTAACGTTAACGCACCGATGCGGTCAAGACCGAGTTTAAATAATACTTGACCTGTGACTAACAAAATCACATTGAGCACGACGAAGATATAAACGACCAAACAAAATTTCCCCTTTACATGAGATCGATAGCTTATAGTACAATGATGGCGGTACGGCAATAAGGAGGAATACTCGATTGAATGATTACTTTGTTTACGATGAACGTTTAGGCATGCATACCCCCCAACTGTTGCGTGAATGGCACGAATATAGCCTTACTGAACGCGATCAGATTCTTTCGCAATGGGAAACATTACGTGGCGGAATTCCAGCGATCATCAGTCGGTTTGAAGATGAAATTCGTGATCGACAAGAAAAACTTCATCAAGTTGAAGAATGGGATGATAGTGTACGTCTGTTAGAAGAAGTGAACGACTACGCGAGTCGAATCAATGATTTGAATATTCTCTTTCGAACGCAACCTGATCTTCACGATTGATATTGTAACGGAAAAAACAAAAAGCTCCAACCCTAGGGTTGGAGCCATCTCGATATCGAATTAGAGTTTCACAACGTTAGCAGCTTGTAATCCACGATTGCCACGAACAACTTCAAAGCTGACGCGTTGGCCTTCATCGAGGGATTTGTAGCCATCGCCTACGATTGCGCTGTAGTGAACGAATACGTCGTCGCCACCTGGCACTTCGATGAAACCGAATCCTTTCTCAGCGTTAAACCACTTCACAATACCTTCTTGCATAATGTACCTCCTACAACCGTCTTCTGACGGTTACTTTCACTTGCGTCCCACAGCGCCGCGTCATAACACTTCTTGCATATACAAGCCAGTACTTGACGGTAGAGTACCATCACTTCATGCGATAATCCTACTTTATCAGGTCAGCGCACCGATCACTGTGATCGCTCGACTAATTATCACACACCTTGACAGAAAAGTCCAGCGTGTATTTTTGATTCTTTAAAATTTCTTAGCCATCGATCTTACCTGTTTCAAAAAAGCGTTTGGCCATCTGATCGATTTCTTCTTTTAGCGCAGTAACAAGTTGATGTTCCGGTACTTTTCGTACGATTTCGCCTTTACGAAACAGTAATCCCTCACCTCTTGCGCCAGCGATCCCGATATCCGCCTCACGCGCTTCGCCAGGTCCATTCACAGCACAGCCGAGCACGGATACTTTGATCGGCGCTTTGATATTTTGCACATAATCCTCAATTTCATTGGCGATCGAAATTAAATCGATATCGATGCGACCACACGTAGGACAAGACACCAACGTGACAGCGTTTGAAATGATGCCAAACGCTTTTAAAAGTTCTCGAGCCACCTTAATCTCTTCCACCGGATCGGCCGATAAGGAGATGCGCATCGTATCGCCGATGCCCATCGCCAGCAAAGCACCCAAGCCAGCAGAACTCTTAATCGTTCCACTAAAGAGCGTACCTGATTCGGTGATACCAAGATGCAACGGATACGAAAAAGAAGCAGCAGCCAATTGATACGCTTCGATCGCTAGAGGTACATTGGAGGCTTTCATCGAAACGATAATGTCATGGAAATCGAGTTCTTCTAAGATTCCGATATGAAAAAGTGCACTTTCTAACATGCCTTGCGCCGTAGGATACCCGTACTTTTCAAGGATATGTTTTTCTAGTGAACCAGCATTAACACCGATGCGAATCGGAATGCCCCGTTCTTTACAAGCTCGTACGACTTCCTCGACGCGTTCACGTTTGCCGATATTGCCTGGATTGATTCGCACCTTATCAATACCATTTTCAATCGCCATTAACGCTAATCGATAATCAAAATGAATATCGGAGACGAGGGGTATGTGAATCTGCCGCTTAATCGCTTTGATCGCTTCGGCAGCTTCCTTGTTGTTCACCGTGACGCGTACGATTTCACATCCTGACTCTTCTAACCGTAAAATCTGCTCAACCGTCGCTTTCACATCGGCCGTTTTCGTCATCGTCATGCTTTGAATGACGACGCGATCACTTCCACCAATCGTTACGTTACCCACGCGAACTGGCTTTGTCTCTGTTCGTTTAAACATTTTGTGACTTCCTTTCACCAAGACAAAAGGCGTTACTTTCTAAAATGTATTATACTAAAACGGATCCCTTAGGGCAGATAATTTTCTGTAAAAATCAGCGCAAAAGCGCGAAAGGATGTCGATATTGATGAAAAAAGCGACGATTGAACTCGAAAAAGGCGGCGTTATGGAGTTTGACATGTTTGACGAACACGCACCAGGTACTGTAGCTAACTTCGAAAAACTCGCTAATTCTGGCTTTTATGATGGCTTGACATTTCATCGTGTTATCCCTGGTTTTGTCGCCCAAGGTGGTTGCCCAAAAGGTACCGGTACAGGCGGTCCTGGCTACATGATCAAATGTGAAACAGCTGGTAATCCACATCAACATCAACGCGGTGCTCTTTCCATGGCACATGCCGGTAAAGATACGGGCGGTTCTCAATTCTTTATCGTCCATGATCGCAAAAGCACTTCTCATCTCGATGGTGTCCATACTGTCTTCGGACAACTTGTACAAGGTGAAGAGTTTATCGACAGCATTAAACAAGGTGACAAGATGGCAAAAGTACGCGTGGAAGCAATCGGAGAATAATCATGATCGATTTCACTTCCTACTTCAAAGAAAAAAAACAAGCGCATTTAGAGGAACTTTTCTCTTTTTTACGATTCCCTAGCATCAGCGCTTTGAGTGAACACCGAAACGATGTTCGTGCCGCCGCCGAATTTGTCGTGCGAGCATTAGAAGCGATCGGCATGGAAAATGTCACCTTACTGGAAACGGGTGGTCATCCACTCGTCTATGCCGATCACCTTCATGCCAAAGACAAACCGACCGTACTGATCTACGGCCATTATGATGTACAGCCAGTCGATCCGTTAGCACTTTGGGACAGCGAGCCGTTTGAGCCAGTAATTCGCGATAACAAGATCTATGCGCGTGGTTCTTCGGATGATAAAGGCCAGGTTTTTATGCAGATCAAAGCGATTGAAGCGCTTAAATCTGAACTTGGTGAACTACCAATCAACGTAAAATTTTGTATCGAAGGCGAAGAAGAGGTGGGGAGTGCCCATCTACCTGCCTTGCTTGAGAAAGAAAAAGATCGTTTTAGCGCTGACGTGATGGTCATCTCCGATACGACGATGTTTGGACCTATGCAACCTGCCATCTGCTATGGGATTCGCGGTCTGTGTGGCCTCTCTATCGATCTTGAAGCAGCGAACACCGATCTGCATTCTGGTCTTTTTGGTGGTGCCGTACCCAATGCTTTACACGCGCTCGTCGAACTGCTTAGCACCTTGCATGACCAAGAAGGAAGTGTCCTCGTCAAAGGCTTTTATGATGATGTACCCGACTTGACACCAGAAGAACGCGAAGCTTTTCGCGTACTTCCCCATGATGATGAAACCTATCGACAAAGTCTCGGTCTTTCTGCCCTAGTTGGCGAACCTGGCTACTCGACACTTGAACGAGTCGGTGCACGCCCTACGCTTGAAATCAACGGCATGTACGGTGGCTTTCAAGGCGAAGGATCCAAGACTGTGATTCCGGCAAAAGCGCATGCCAAAATCACTTGCCGACTTGTTAACTACCAAAATCCCGAAAAAATCTTGCAACTCGTCAAAGATCATTTGCTTGCCCACACACCAAAAGGTGTTAAGGTGCATGTGAAATTCATGGATCGTGGTGAACCTTTTGTCACACCGATCGACGCGCCTGAAATCAAAAATGCGGCAACAGCGTATGAGCTTGGCTATGGGGTCAAACCTTATTTCATGCGCATGGGCGGATCCATTCCGATCGTCGCTGATTTCGCGAAAGTTCTTCAACTTCCCGTTGTCTTGATGGGATTTAGTCTACCCGATGAAAATTTCCATGCGCCAAATGAACATTTCTCGATCGACAATTTTGACCGAGGTTTACTTACGCTTACTGCGTATTATCAACTTCTCGGCAATTGACCGATCAAAAAAAAGCACTCGGTTAAGCTTAATCGCTCAACCGAGTGCTTTTTAGTTATCGACTTACAATGGATTAATCACCATGACGATCGAAAGTACCGTTAGGTAGATCAGCGAGTAACGAAACATATCCGTTGCCCAAGCATGATCATCTTTTGTCTTAAGACCCTGAATTGCTTTGTAAAGATAGATAACGCCAAGTACCGCTGCCGTTACCAGATAGACGATGCCGACAGCATGGACGACATAAAGCATCAAAGAGACTGGAACAAGTGCTGCCGTCCAAGCCATAATCTGTTGTTTCGTCAAGGCAAATCCTTTAACAACCGGTAAAAGCGGAATACCAGCAGCTGCATACTCTTTAACACGACGCATGCCTAGGGCAAGGAAATGTGGGGATTGCCAAACAAACATAATCGCAAACAACAACCATCCTGTAAACGATAACGAATGCGTCACTGCCGTCCACCCAATCAAAGGCGGCATAGCACCAGAGACGCTACCGATGATCGTGCTCAGTGTCGTCGTCCGCTTGGTCATTCCCGTATAGATCGCCACATAGAAAATCAAACCGATCGTCGCCATCATAGCGGATAAGGTATTTGCGAAAAGAGTTAATACAAGAATGCCGAGAAAGCTAAGTAAAACGCCAAACCACAAGACGCGTTTTGGTTGAATTCGGCCATTGGGAAGCGGTCGAGATTGCGTACGTAACATCAACTGATCGATATCACGGTCTACGAAATTATTCATCGCACAACCGCCCATCACCACAAGACTACCTCCAACGATAGCGGCTAGGGTAGGTATAATCGGTGGATGACCGTGTCCTGCCAACCATAAACCCGTAAAGGTTGTCATCGCGTTAGACATAGTTATTCCAGGCTTTGTAACATTAAGATAATCTCGCCAAATTGGTTGAGGTACATTCAGTGTTCCATTTGCATCAAGTACAGGCTTTGCCAAGGCGAACCCTCCTCTTTATTGTTAAGAAAAACTAAGCACGCTTCGAGGTTTCTGTTCTAGCGAAGCGATCATCCAAAGATAGCCTGCCACGACAACCATCGCTGCAGCACCCGCGAAATGCATCGTATCCGATGTCAACGATAATTTCGTTTGTAAAGAAACGATGCCAAGCGCGATCTGATACAACGTAAGCAGGATTAGGAGTGCGACCGGTGTACGATGGACGCCCATCGTCGCAACCAAGAAAGCGAGATACACGATACCTGCCATGATAACGAGCGTGAAACCGACATGAACGATCAGCATGATCACTGACTGATTGAGGCTTGGAATTCCATGTTCAAAATGACTCAATAAATAGGAATGCTGTCCAAACAACGCTTGACTGTCGCCTGAATGGCGAAAATACCCGCCGATAACTGTCTGTAGTACGATCGCAATCGTCGTCCAAGCGCTTGCTAACGCCAAACGTCGATAACCATTTCCTTGTTGGTTTGCCAGAGAATGCGACAATCCCTTTTTCTCTCTGACTTCACGTACACCAACTGCTACCATGGCACTTAAAACAATCAAGATCAACATACTGTTGGTCACGTCAACCGTCGTAAACCAGCCCGGTAGTTTCATGACAACAATCATCGCACCAAGTGCGCTTTGTAACAGAAGCAAGAGGACGGAAGCAAGCGCTAAATTGCGTACCAATCGATCGCCACGCCGTTTACGCCATGATCGCCAGGCGTTATACACGATAAAGATCGTAGCGAGAAACGCGACAAGGCGGTGAATATACTCGATGAGTACGAGTCCTTTTAAGGGTGGGATAAGGCTACCATCACAAAGCGGCCAATTCGGACAGACGAAACCGGCATTTAAGCCCACGACAAGGGCACCTAAGATGGTTAAGAGAAAAAGTAAGATGGCAGAAGCTAATGACCATCGATAGCCCATGCATATTCTCCTCCTTGCACATTATCAAAAAAGTAGTACTTTGTCTCTATAAAAATGACTCAAAACGACTAGACTTTTTATTCTTAGTCACTATACCATGTTACCGAACCCATTGGTCAAGGTAGTTAATGCCTGTAATTATCACGATTTCGTGAACTTATCCTTCACAATTCGCACACATTCGATGTGCCATACGCACTTGACTATCTTGTCGTTCTTTGGGTGTTAAAGGGGGAAGCAAGTCAAAATCATACCCGAGTCGTTCAAAGGTAGCTAAAAATCGAGTAAAAAAATCGAGCCATTGCGATTCGTCGTTTTCCTTACATGGAAATAAAGAAGTAGCATGTCCTGCGCTAACGGTGGGTACCCATGGTGGATACGGTTCTGTCGATAGCGCTTGCTGATAAAAATCACGAATTAACGTTTCGCGAAGACGACAATTTCCATAAAGATTAAAATAGGCACTCACTGCTGTGGCTTGCAAAATTTTGCGTTGTGCTATGCCTGCTACTTTTAAACCATTTAGCGTTACATCATAACGTCCAGGACAATACGAATCAATCACTTCACCGACTTGCAAGGAGCCATATGCCTGACAAGTCTCGATTAACCTTTCGGCGAGAAAGGCAAAGCCTTGCTCGATCGTAATAGGCTCAGGTGTCATATAAGTTATGTTGATGATACCTTCATCACAAGGTACAGCAAGACCGCCAAAAGGTCGAACGATTACTTCATACCCTCTAGCGATCATCGCTTGCACAGCTTGCGAAAAATTCGGCAGCGTTCGTTCGCGTGTACCACATAGAATTCCTCGAGGATGCTGCCAAAAATGCAAAACCGTGATTTTTTCTTTGGCAGCTCTTTGTAAGATCGCTTCTTGATCGAGCAGCCGATCAAGTAAAGTCGCCTCATGATTGAGTAAATGCATCGAAAGATACACAGGTTCGCTCATCGTCTCACCCTACTTAGCGGATGGCATACAGCATGACAAAAAACCATCCAGCTAAAAAACACAAGCCACCTAATGGCGTAATCGCACCAAATTTACGAATAGCAGTAAAAGTAATCGCATAAAGGCTACCTGAGAAAAGTAGGATCCCGATGAAAAACAACCACAACGCTATCGAAAAATCGACGCTTTTCACCCCGACATATTGCAATAATGATCCGATCACCAGCATCGCGAGCGCATGCACCATCTGATAATGTACCCCAGTTTGAAAAACCGTCAGTTGTTCTGGCGTCTTATATTTTCGCAACCCATGAGCACCGAATGCTCCGAGGGCTACTGCCAAAAACGCTAGAATTGCTGCGAGTGCAACCATGAACCTTCTCTCCTTCGTCCTCCTAGTTATCTACTGCTTTATAAAGTTGAATTTCCCCTTTATCATCGATTACAAGACCAGAGATATCGGGAACTTCGTCAATTAACCGAGACAAAGCAAAAAACAGATGACTAATCCTTTCTTTATCATTCTCCTCAAGAACCATTCCGTTCTTTTCAATAAATTGCAGAATCTCAGCTACATCGAGATCGGTCAATGGCAAAAGTCGTATCAGTTGCGCTGAAGTGATCGAGCGCATCGCCCCTGCTGTAATGCCAAACATCATGCCAAATGAGCGATCCATTTCGATACGAATCGTAAAGGGTAAAAGCGGAATCGAGAGCAGATCAATGCCAACCGCTGCGAGCACTGCATAAGCAACTTGATGATCCAACAAACCATCTTCAAGCGATTGCGACGAGCGTATGAATTCTCTCGCTTTTTCCCCTTCAACGCTTTCAAGATCAGGCTCGTGACCACGTTGCGTTGTCAAATATTCCGCATAGACAATCGCTTTTTTTAATGCCTTACAAGCTTGTTCTGGAAAAGGATAGACCGGAACTTTGCGTGATGTCGCATCAAGGATGCGTACCCCTTGATCGGCAGTCGTTAAAAAGTTGGCAACGACTGGCTTGCGCCCAGAACCGTCTTTTACCGTCAAGGTCGTATCCGCTTCATGGATCGCTTGTGCGACAGCATTCATCACATCCACAGCATCCGTCGAACCGATTGATACGTAGATCACCATGACCGCGTCCACAGCAGGATCACGCAATAACTGTGGCAACACCGTTCGATAGCCTTGCGCCAACTGCTCAAACCCAAGATCGACAGGTGCATGAACGAGTTCGAGACCTTGTTGCGCTAACGCATCAACGGCCATCACGGCACCACCTGCCGTATTGGTTAAAATGGCAACCCGTCGGCCTTGAGGGAGAGGTTGATGAGCTAAGAAAGCGGCCACGTCGAACAATTCAGGCAAGGAATCCAACCGGATGATCCCTGCCTGATCAAAAAGCGCTTCGATAAACATATCCTGATGACCAAAGATGCGGCCACGCGCTTGCGAGACCGAAGCACCACCTACAGTACGTCCACCTTTGACGACAAGAATCGGTTTAACTCGCGTAATTCGTCTGGCGATTCTGGAAAACTTACGAGGATTACCGAAAGATTCAAGATAGAGCACGATCATCTCAGTATCCGTATCATCTTCCCAATACTGCAAGAGATCATTGCCTGATACATCCGCTTTATTGCCCATACTGACAAAATGTGCAATACCCACACCGATCCGCGTCGCATAGCCAAGGATCGCCATACCTAGAGCGCCTGATTGGCTCGCAATTGAAAGTTGCCCTCGCGCAGGAAATTCAGGAACAAAACTCGCATTCAGACGAATCGCGTCCGTCGCATTGAGAATCCCAAGGCTATTCGGGCCGATAAGACGAATACCATGCGCGCGAAGTTTTGTGACGATCTCTCTTTCTAACTCTTGACCTTCCTTAGATTGGTCAGAAAAGCCTGATGATGTGATCATCACAGCACGGACATTCGCTTCAATACAATCATCAATGACCGCCATCGTCTGATCAGCAGGAACCACGAGTACAGCTAAGTCAACCGCTTCTGGTGCTTCCGTCAAGCGAGGATACGCACGAACACCACCGATTGAACGTGCGTTACGGTTGATCGGATAAACGACTCGCGCAAAATCGCCATCAAGAACATGACGAAATAATTGGTGTCCGAGCCCTTCCATATCCCTTGATGCACCGACCACAGCCACGGTCTCAGGTTTAAAAAACGGTTCCAGCGAAGCCGCACTCGCCATTTTCTCACGCATTTCTTGCAACGCGCGAATCCGTTCCGTTTTGACCAAAGGAAGAGCAAGCTGAATCATCCCTGAATCATGCTTACTTTTCACTTCATACCCACTTGTTGTAAAAACTTGTATCATTTTATAGTTATCTTCGAGAATATAAGCCACAAATTGAGTAATTCCATTCGCCCAAGCATGCTCAGCGAGATGTTCCAAAAGCAAGGTACCGATCCCTTTACCATGCAAACGATCATCGACCATAAAAGCAACTTCTGCCGTATGATCGCCTTGCCTCGTATACGTACCGACACCAAGCAGGGTCTCTCCAGCAACACAAAGGAGTGTGAAGATATCAGAGGCTTTGTTTAACAACGAATCGATAAATGACTCACTCACATAACGTACAGCATGGAAAAATCGAAAATATAAACTCTCTGGGGAGACACGAGAAAATAATTCGCGTAATATCTGCCGATCGAGATCGCAGTCGGACGCTTCACGAAAATCGGCGACTTTGCCATCTCGTAAGATGATGCGTGCCAAGATCCTCACTCCCTTATTTTTGCCTATGCTCATTGTAACATAATGCACAAAAAAGCCTGTCGATTCCTCTTTCGAACCGACAGACTTCCTTTTATTTTCTCAGTGTATCAACTAGCCGCGCATGCTTTGAACGTAGTAACCACCGCTAAGGTTGAACACTTTTTCAAAGCCATGACCTTTTAAAATGCGCGATGCGATATAACTGCGCTGTCCGCTTCGGCAATAGACGACCCACGTCGTGTTTTTATCCAATTCATCGATACGATGGCGAAGATCATCAAGTGGGATCATCGTTGCACCTGGCAAAATCCCATGCTCCGTTTCGTCGGGACGCCGAACATCCAAGATACGCCAATTTCCTTCTTTTCCTAGTTCATCAACCGTTGCAATCGCTGTTACTTCGCCATACAAGATATTCTCAGCCGCCATCCCGGCGAGTATGACAGGATCTTTCGCTGAAGAGAATGGCGGTGCATAGGCTAGATCGAGATCGGCGAGATCCGATACCGTCATCGATGCTGCAATAGCTGTCGCCAAGACATCGATTCGTTTATCAACGCCTTCTTTACCTGCGATTTCTGCCCCTAGCAAACGACCTGTCACTTTCTCCACTATCAACTTGATCACCATATCTTTGGCACCTGGGTAATAGCCTGCATGATGCCCAGCGATGTTGTAGGACACATAATAGGACAGGCCATCTGCTTTCGCGGCTTTTTCACTTAACCCAGTAATCGCCATGACGATTTCTCCGACTTTCACGATCGAAGTGCCTTGGGCACCATGAAATTCACGATTGGCGCCAAAAAGGTTCATCCCGATAATGCGTGCTTGCTTATTCGCCGCAGCAGCGAGCGGAATCCAACGTTGACGGCCATGTACCGTGTGTATGATATCCGCCAAGTCACCACCGCTATAAATATCAGGATCGCTGGTTTGTAAAAATTGATTGACGTGAAGCGCGCCCGTCTCACCGACCGTCAAACCACAAGCCTTAGCAATCGTCAGGTCGGGACGAACGCCTAGCCCCATGATAAACAAGTCAGCATGGATGACTTGTTGACTTTCAAGCACGACGCCATTCGCTTGTGTCTCCCCTTCAAAACCAGTGATACCATCGCCCAGAATAACCGTAACGCCCATAGCGGTCAGTTCATCCATCGCAAGTTTCGTCATTTCTTGATCAAAAGGCGGCATGATTTGATTCGCCTTTTCCACGACAGTGACATTAATTCCGCGCGCCACGAGATTTTCGACCACCTCAAGACCGATAAATCCAGCACCGATTGCAACAGCGTGTTTAACTTGTTTCGTCTCGATCCATTGCGTGATCGCATCCACATCCGGAACATCGCGCATGACAAAAATCCCTGGCAAATCAATGCCTTTTAATGGCGGTACAATCGGTTTAGCACCTGTCGCAAGGACTAACTTGTCATACGATTCTTCGTACGTCTCTCCCGTTTGTACTTCGCGAATCGTAACGATTTTTCGATCACGATCAATGGATACGGCTTCTTGTAGGATTCGTACATCAATATTAAAACGTTGTCGCAATGTCTCTGGTGTGTGTAACAACAATTTGGCACGATCTTTAATGACACCACCGACATAATACGGAAGACCACAATTAGCAAAAGATACATAGGGTCCTCGCTCAATCACGATGATTTCTGCCTGTTCATCCACACGACGAGCTTTAGCAGCAGCACCAGCACCGAGAGCTACGCCACCTAAGATCAACACTTTTTGCGATTTTGCTTTCGTCATTTTCGTTCCCTCCAGATCAATATACCCTTATGGGTATATTATATGCGAACAAAAACAAAATTGCATGGCCATTTTGTGAAACATTTCTCGAAATACGAAAAAAAGATCGTTCCGGCGAAAAATGCCTGAACGATCTTTTCGATGATGAATAACACCAGATTCTATAGGTATTCGTTCTCGTGACGTGCTTTTAAACGCATCCAGCGACGATCGACTTCATGTTCAAATTCTTTGAGAAGATCCGCATTCTCAGCTTTGAGTAAGTGTTTGGTTTTGCCCATCATCTTTAGCCAATCACCAACAGCCACTCGTTTATTCTTGTCTTCAGGATTGTACGTAATCGTCGTCACTCCGTGTTCCACTTCATAAAGCGGATAGAAGCAAGAATCAACGGCCGCTTGCACGATTTCGTGTCCCAAATGATCGGGGGACTTCCAGTTAAGAGGGCAAGCGATAAGAATCTTACCATATGCCATACCATCATGTTTAGCATACCATTGTGCTTTCGCCGCTTTTTTGATCAAATCTTGCGGGAAGGCTTCTGTGGAAGTAAACACATACGGGATGTTCGTCGCAGCCATGATCTGCGCAGTATCCTTGTGATGGAACAACTTACCGTGTTGGCTCTTTCCGATATTGGACGTCGAAGTCATATGGCCGAGTGGCGTCGAATAAGAAAGTTGGGAACCTGTGTTCATGTAACCTTCATTATCGTACTCAAGGATGATCATTTTGTGATTGCGAAGCGCAGTACCGATCGCCGAACCCATGCCGATATCCATACCGCCATCACCAGTAACCATGATGAACGTGATATCATCACCGATCGCAATCTCGCCACGACGTTTACGTTCTAAGAACATTTCTAAGGCGCCAGAAAGCGTAGCCGCCCCATTTTGGAACAAGTTGTGAATGTACATAACTTTATGCGCTGAATAAGGATAGCCGGTTGTCGTCACCATCGCACATCCTGTTTGGTACAGAACGACGACGTCCCCTTCAATCCCTTTCATGAACGTTTCAACGCCTGGAAAAATCCCACAGCCTGGGCAAGCGCCGTGACCTGGTGCGATCCGTTTGGCTTTAGCTGTTAAGGCGCGAAGCGGCGGCACTTTCACTTTCAACTTACCTGTAGCTTCATCTTGCTCGACGCTGACAAAGCCTGTTGTTTCTTCTTTGCTAAGCGGTTTGATCACCGGTTGTGGAAGCATTTCCGCTTTCCCTTCCGTTTGACCGAAGTAATCAAAAGCTTTCACTTCTTTGCCAGCGACCACATCGAGGCACAACGAGAAGAAATGTTCTGCATCATCCGCATAGAAGTCTTTACCACCAACACCATAGATGCGTGAAAGCACCTTCGTTGCCGCTTTGCTTTCTTGAAGTGCTGATTTCACTTCATGCGTCATGTTCGCACCATGACCACCATACGAATCGGCACGTTCACCGACGAGAAGCACTTTCACGTTTTGTAACGCTTCTTGAAGCGCTTTTTTCGGGAATGGGCGGATCATCAGCGGCGCTACGACACCAGCTTTGATGCCTTGCTTACGGAGTTTATCGACGACATCTTTTGCCGTTTCTGAAGCGGAATTCAACAAGAAGACCGCAACTTCAGCATCTTCCATTTGGTAAAGATCGAGAAGACCATATTCACGACCTGAAATTTCCGCATACTCTTTCGCCAATTGCAGATATACTTCTTCAGCGCGATACATCGCTTCGGATTGTTGCAATTTATTATTGATGTAATCCGGATCGTTCATGTAAGGACCGATCGTTTTTGGATGCTCCATATCGAGTGAATCGGTATAACCTTTCGGCGTTTCGCCGACAAAACTTTCGACAGCCTTACGATCCGAGAAGAAATTAACACGTCGTTTTTGATGGGAGGTAAAAAAGCCATCTTGCGCCACGATCACAGGGAGACGAACATCGTGATGTTCTGCGAGTCTTAATGCGATCATGTTCATGTCGTAAACCGCTTGCGGATCTTTCGCCATCAAGATCGGCCAACCGATATTCAAACCATAATACAAATCCGAATGGTCACCACGGATATCAAGCGGTCCAGATACTGAACGGGTCACGAGATTTAATACCATCGGAAAACGCGTACCGGATTGAACAGGAAGTTGTTCGATCATATACAAAAAGCCTTGTGAAGAAGTAGCATTAAAGACACGACCGCCTGCTGTAGCAGCACCGTAACAAATCCCTGCTGAACCGTGCTCACCATCGGCAGGAATCAAGACGATATCATGTTCGCCTGCCGCTTTCATTTCGTCGAGATATTCGGCGATTTCTGTAGAAGGCGTGATAGGGAAATACCCCATGATATGATAATTGATCTGTGCGGCCGCTTTAGCCGCCATTTCATTACCGGAACGAAAATCGACTTCTTGTGCATACAAGTCCGTCTCGTTATGTTTACCGGTTACCTCATGTTCTTGCAGTGCCATTTCTTTCGTCTCCTCTCTTGCTATCAAACCAGGTGAAAGATCTGTGCCACTTTATGACCATCCGCATAGCCATCATCTTCGCGAAGGCTCTTTAACGCATCCGTAGGACAAGCTTCCACACATTTCAGGCAACCCTTGCAGTATTGATAATCGATTCCTTGTAAAAACTGAAATTGACGACCTTTTGCATCCGTCTGCGGTTGCCATACGAAACAATAATCAGGACACACTTGATCACAAGCTGCGCAGTGAATACAGACATCGCGTTCAAATGACGGTAAAAATCCTTGACGAGAAGCACTAAGATCTTTAAGAATGGAGTTACCAGGATTGACAACAGTTCCACCCATCGGTTGCGTCAGATACCCAAGAGCAGGCTCAGGACGAACAAAAGGTGCAACATGCTGACCATCAGTAAGTTCATACGTCTTTACGTTGACTTCTTCAAAACCCCGATCAAACGTTCGGATGTTCGATTCCACGAGCGCAGGATACTTCTTGATAAACGTGTCAGAAATCATCGAGCGAATCGCATCAGGATCAAGAAAATCAACGATTCGGCACAACGTACCGAGCATCGCCGTATTGATTCTCGTCTTTTCATCGACGGAAATGCCAAGCGCATCGACACAGACGATCGTTCCACTTTGCAAACCTGTCTGTTCGCGGATTTCGTCAGGTGTTCTTTTCGTATTCACGATCAGGACACCATCTTCTTTAAGACCCGATGAACAATTTTGTGTACGAAACAAAGCTTCATGAAACACGGCAACAACATGTGGTTCTTCAATCGGGGACGAATCACGAATGCTCGTCTCAGGATTGGCAAAGCGCACATAAGACTTAACAGGTGAACCTTTCTTTTCTGATCCGTATGCCGAGAAATTCGAACCGTTAAATCCTAAACGGATAACGCCAGCTTCAGCCAGCATCTTTCCGGCTAGATTAGCACCTAGACCACCAATAGATTCCAAACGAATCTCAAAAAAACCAAGATCGTTGGTTTTCGTCAGTTTCGCGTTTGCGGCCACGCAAACCCCTCCTCACAGGCTAACCCCATCAAAAAATGAATAACAATCCAATACACTGCGCTAGACTTGCTTTACACTTTCTATCCTGCCACTGAACAGATCTTCTCACATGTTCAACTATGGTGGTTTTCTATAGTACATAAAGACTATCTTCAGTTTGCTGTAAAGACTAGACAAATGAATATGTTTATTGGATATTATCAAAACATTCGTTTATAAACAGCATAAAACATTCTGTTATATATAAATTGATATTTGCTTAAATTACAGCGATGAATTATATATAACAGATTATAAATTTGCTATACTACAGATAGAATTACACCGTTTTGACACCGTGAATTTTCTTTTCAAAAAATGTGTTTAGCTTTCTGCTTTAACACAGTTTAATTGAAACTGTCCTAACAAGGCTGCTTTCCTGTAACGATGATGATAATCCTATGAGGTGATTCTGTTGAACAATTTGGCAAGCAAGCATCCACGAGAATCAAGGGCGACAAAAATCAGTCTTGTCTTACCGCCAGATACCAACCATCATGGCACGATGTTCGGTGGCAAGCTCATGGCGTACATTGACGATGTCGCCACAATCTCTGCGACTCGTCATGCTCGACATCCTGTGGTTACTGCATCAACGGACTCGGTTGACTTTCTCCATCCGATTACCCAAGGAAATTCCGTTTGTGTCGAATCTTTTGTCACCTGGGCAGGAAGAACTTCGATGGAAGTATTCGTGAAAGTGACAACCGAAGACCTACTTACCGGCGATCGTTCAATTTGTACCATCGCTTTTTTAACTTTCGTCGCCTTGGACGAAAACGGAAAACCGACACCAGTACCCAGCATCGTCCCTGAAACACCACAGGAGATCATGCTTTTTGAGTCTGCTGAACAACGCATGGCAGCTCGACGTGAACGTCGCAAACAACAAGAACTGTTGATCTCGACCATTGGAAGCAAGCGACATTGGGAGAACTAGCTCTTCTGCCACCTGCCTTTTCCTTATGGCGGGTGGCTTTTCAATTCATCACAATCCCTTTCATATCCATGTGAAAATCGAAACTAAAATTTAAAAATTGTCATTATCATCAACTTATCACAGTTATTAAAGACCTTTTTTCGTGGAATTTATAGTCTAAATAGACAACTCACATCATGCACACCGGTAGATTTGTGCTATAATTCGGGGAGATCTTATTATTCTTGCAGTAAACGCTTTCAAATATAGATCGGAGGTCATACCGTGACTGAAGCAGACCGTTTGGACACATTATTAAAAGAAACCCGAACTTTCATGCCCTCACAAGCCTTCAAAAATCAAGCCAATTTTGCTGATCCTGCTATTTATGAGCAGGCCGCGAATGACCCAGAAGCTTACTGGGCTGCACAAGCAGAAAATCTTACCTGGTTCACAAAATTCACAAAAACACTCGAATGGAACCCTCCCCATGCAAAATGGTTTTCCGACGGTACGCTTAACGCGACGTACAATGCCGTCGATCGCCACCGCGAGGGTATTCGCAAAAATAAAGCTGCGATTATCTGGGAAGGTGAACCTGGGGATAGCCGTGTCTTAACCTATGATATGCTTGGTCGCGAAGTTGACCGCGCTGCGCATATGTTAAAAAGCCTTGGCGTTGGCAAAGGCGATCGCGTGGCTATTTATTTGCCGATGATTCCAGAATTGCCCATCGCCATGCTGGCATGCGCGAAAATCGGAGCTATCCATACGATTGTTTTCGCCGGTTTTGCTTCAACTTCCTTAAAAGACCGTATCCTCGACGCTGATGCTAAACTTTTGATCACAGCCGATGCTGGCTATCGTCGAGGCAATATCGTACCGCTGAAACAAAATGCTGATGAAGCTGTTGAAGGAACGAACGTCGAACACGTCTTAGTCGTTACGCGCGTTGGCGAAAAAGCAAATACAACTTGGCATGAAAAGGATGTTTCATGGCATGACTTGATGGCGAAGACACCAACCACCCCTTTTCCTGCAGAACCGATGAATGCGGAAGACATTTTATACATCCTTTACACATCAGGTACGACAGGTAAACCGAAAGGAATCGTGCACACGACAGGCGGTTACCTCGTTGGTGCCAATACTTCGATGCGTTCCGTCTTTGACATCAAAGACAGCGACGTTTATTTTTGCACAGCAGATATTGGATGGGTGACTGGTCATACGTATATCGTTTATGGTCCATTGTCTGCCGGTGCAACGACCGTGATGTATGAAGGTGCTCCTGATTTCCCTGATCGGGATCGTCTTTTTGCCATCATCGAAAAATATGCGGTTACTATTCTTTATACGGCACCAACCTCGATTCGTACCTTTATGAAATGGGGACCTTCTTACATCGATCAGCATGATGTCAGTACATTGCGCCTGTTAGGGAGCGTTGGTGAACCGATCAATCCAGAAGCATGGATGTGGTATCACGTGCATATCGGTAAAGAACATTGCCCGATTGTCGACACGTGGTGGCAGACAGAAACAGGATGTGCCATGATTGCCCCTCTCCCTGGGCTGATGACCACCAAACCCGGATCTGCTACACGTCCTGTACCTGGAATCAGTGTCGATGTCGTGGATGAAAACGGTGTTTCTGTCGGCCCTGGTAATGGTGGCTACCTCGTCATTACGAAACCTTGGCCATCCATGCTACGTACCATTTGGGGCGATGACGAACGTTTCAAGAAAACCTACTTTGGTAAGTTTGAAGGGATCTATCTCCCTGGCGATGGTGCTCACCTCGATGAAGATAACTATATCTGGATTCTAGGTAGGATCGATGATGTGATCAATGTATCGGGTCACCGCATCGGCACGATGGAAGTGGAAAGCGCTCTCGTCGAACATGAATCCGTCGCCGAAGCTGCTGTCATCGGTCGCAGTCATGATGTAAAAGGTCAAGCGATTGCTGCTTTCGTCACCTTACGTGAAGGCATCGCTAGTTCTGATGAACTCGTAAAGGAACTTAAGCAATTTGTCTCCACCAAAATCGGTGCGATGGCTCGCCCTGAAGAAATTTACTTCACCGCAGAATTACCCAAAACGCGTAGCGCTAAAATCATGCGTCGCCTCCTTCGCGATATCGCTGAAGGTCGCGCACTTGGTGATACGACGACGCTGGCTGATCCGTCTGTTGTCGAATCGTTAAAACAACAATATCAAGAAAAAGAATCCTAAGATAGAGCAAAACCCCCGCTACGCTGATCGGCGTAGCGGGGGTTTTTACTTGTAATGCAAGGATTATCCGATCGACGGAAGTCCTGAAGGAGTGACGACATGGATAGGATTAAAAGCAAAACTTGTTTGGATTTGATTCGTTACACGATAACCTTGCCAGACTTTTGAAAGTGCAGGCACCATTTTTGCGATTTGTGCTTCAACCGAAGGAAGCATGCTCGCTGGCATCGCAAATTGCAACTTTGTCTGTTGCATCGAAAATTGGTAGCTGCCATTCTTCTTAACCACGGTCAAGGTCACATCGACTTTTACTGATTTCCCAACTTGAGCTAATTGTGACGCCGTAAGTTGTGTTGAATTGCCCAGCAAAGAGGAAAAGATTTTTTCAACAAACGGGCCACTTTGTGCAACCCCATACGAGCCTTTTAGTACAAAACCATTTCCACTTGGCGTAACGGTAACTTGTTGCAAACCGACAAGCCCCATTTGGGTCGATGAAGAAGATACCGCGTTTTCAATGCCTTTGACTTGACTCGAATTTGAAATCAACTGCCATCCGCTTCCTTGGTTTACATAGACCTTCGAGCCGTCGATATATTCCATCACTTTATTGGCTTGTTGACCGGTATGCGTGATGATCGTATTGCTTGCTACCGCATGACCTGCTTGTTGCTCTTCCATCAATTTCATGCTCATCGTCGTGTGATTGGTCATCATCGGTACGATGCTTTTGAGCAATGGCGCGACGAGCGGATTGCTTGCAAATACTGGTGCCACCAAGATGTTTTCGTTCATCGTTTCTTGAAGATACGGTGCGATGACAGACTGCTTATAGGCATTCGCCATGGCTGTCTTATAAGCGGGTGCGATGGGCCAAGCGGCGATAGCCTTTAGACCTGCAGCAAGGGTCGCAGTTTGGCTCACTGATGGATTACCAGTTGACGTACCCGAACCTGTATTCCCTGTCGAACCCGTTGTCGGTGCGGGCGATCCACTGCCTTGAAACGCATTAAGTCCGATCGTGGCAAGCGCCTTTTGTCCAAGAACGGTCGGATGAACATCATTGGGCAAGACATACGTTGACGTCTTTCCGTTGAATGCCTGATACGCATTAACCACGGGAACATTTGCGATGCCCGCTTCAGTGATGATCGCTGCATTTTCCACTTGAATCAATTGATCCGACACTTGTCTCATCTGTGCATATTGTGAGGGAATCGGGTTATAAATGTTATAAAGAACGATCTTCGCCTTCGGTGCATCCGCTTTGACTTGCGACAGAATCGAACTGAGATTAGTAGCAAACTTCGCTTCTGCGAACAAAAACTGCGTTTGTTCTTGCGGTGTCAAGGTTGGCGATGGATTGAGCGGCGAAATCAAACCATCTATGAGCGCTGGTTGTAAGATATCATTGCTGCCGATATCGATTGTGACATACGAGGCTGATGCAAGATCCGTTTTGACGGTACTCGTTGCGAGTTGTGTCAACAGATCGCTTGATGTTGCTCCCGGGACGCCAAGATCGGTTACGGACGCGTGAAGCGCTTGACCGATCAGATAAGGAAAAGCTTTGGTCGATGGTTTAAGATTGCCTGGTGTTAAGTTATAGCCAAATGTAATCGAATCGCCGAGACTGACTAACGACGGTTGCGTCGTCGTTGCGGCAAATGCCGTTGTGCCTGCTGTTACACTCAACAAAGCTGCGGCAAAAATCGTAGCGCTTTGTCGTAAGACCCCGTTGATCTTCATAAAGTTCCTCCCCCAAAGACTCGAAGAATCAAGCCTTTTTATACGCACCACTACTACCTTATCGATCTTATCCTTGCCTTGTCAATAGATTAAAAGAAAACAATCCTAGGAATTTAAAGCTGAGCTAAAGCTTGCTCGATATCGCCTAAGAGGTCATCAGCATCTTCTAGTCCTACCGATAGACGCAATAATCCGTCGCGAATACCGCGCTTTAACCTCTCCTCGCGAGGCATCGCAGCGTGTGACATTCTTGAAGGATACGACAGGATCGATTCCACGGCACCAAGACTTACCGCATAGAGCGGATATGCTAGCTTTTGCTGAAATTTTTTCACAGCATCCTGATCAGCCAACTCAAAGGAAAGAACTGCCCCTGCGCCTTTCGCTTGCGCACGATGGATCGCGAAGCCCGGGTGATCAGGCAGACCTGGGTAATACACTTGACGAACCTGCTGATGACTCGCAAGAAATAAAGCGATTTTTTGAGCAGTTTCTTGCGATTGTTTCATCCGAAGCGATAACGTTTTGATCCCTCGAAGTAATAACCAGGAATCATAAGGTGCTAGCACAGCGCCAAAACCATTTTGAATCAGATAAACCTCTTTCGCGAGATGTTCATCCTTGACTGTCACTAACCCTGCCAACACATCCGAATGGCCACCGAGAAATTTCGTACCTGAATGCACGACAATATCGATACCTAGATCATGCGGTCGTTGCAAATACGGTGACATAAACGTGTTATCAACAACGGTGATCAAACTTTTATCTTTCGCCAACGTAGCGAGGTCCGTCAGATTGAGGATGCGCAAAGTAGGGTTGGACGGCGTTTCTAACAAAAGCATTTTCGTCTTATCTGTGATCGCCGCGGCAACTTGGTCAAGATCGGTCGCATCGACAAACGTCGCTTCAATACCTAGACGTGAAAATACACGCGTCAAAGCTCGATACGTGCCGCCGTAGATATCTTCACAAGCGACGACATGATCGCCTGCACGTAACGTTAAAATGACTGCTGTCATCGCGGCAATGCCAGAAGCAAAAGCGAATCCTGCTTTACCGCCTTCCATTTGTGCGATCAAACTTTCGAGAACGTGGCGCGTCGGATTACCTGAACGAGAATAATCGTAGGTTGGAGGATGATCAAAATCCTCTTGATGAAACGTAGAAGCTTGATAGATAGGTGTACTTGAAGCACCCGTTTCTTTATCAACCAAGCCCTCGGCATGCAATACCATCGTTTCAAACTTCAATGCGAATCCCCCTCATTCTATATTTTGAAGATCATCATAAGCGTCTTACAAGCGCAAAAGCTTGCGCTAGGTCGGCAATCAGGTCATCGGCATGCTCGATACCGACTGACACACGTAACAAGCCATCGGTGACCCCGTACGATTCTCGAATCGCCTTGGGAATATCCGCGTGCGTCTGCCCAGCCGGATACGTGATCAATGATTCTACGGAACCCAAACTCTCCGCGTAGGTAAAAAGCGATACGTTGTTAAGTAAAGGTACGACCATCGCTTCATCACGCACCTCAAAAGCGATCATACCACCAAATCCACTCGCCTGACGACGATGAACTTCAGCCATCGGATGATTCGGTAAACCTGGATAGTAGACTTTCGTGACATCTTCTTGTTGCTCTAACCATTGCGCGAGCAAAAGCGCATTTTCTTCGTGTCGCGCCATACGCAGCGCGAGCGTTTTCATGCCTCGAACGAGCAACCAGGCATCTTGGGGTCCTAATGCAGAACCGATCGTATTTTGGTAGGTTAAGATTTCTTTCGCGATCGCCTCATCGCGTGTTGCGACAAGTCCTGCTAACACGTCGTTGTGACCACCGAGGTATTTTGTCGCCGAATGAACCACAATGTCCGCACCGAGAGCGAGCGGTTGTTGACAATATGGCGTCATAAACGTGTTATCCACAATCATCAAAAGATTATGTTCCTTGGCGATCTTAACCATCGCATGCAAATCCGTAATACGAAGTGTTGGATTTGAAGGTGTTTCAATAAAAAGCGCACGCGTCTGTGGAATCAATGCTGCCTTAACTTCATCAGCATCGCCCGTTTCGACATACGATACGGTAACACCAGCTTTTTTCCCAATCGTTTCGAAAAGTCGATAGGTTCCACCATAAAGATCTTTCGAAGTGATAATATGATCACCCGCAGAGAATAACGAGATGACGGCATCAATTGCTGCCATACCTGAAGCAAAAGCCATACCGTAAGGTGCTTGTTCTAATTTTGCGAATTCTTCTTCTAAAACAAAGCGTGTCGGATTTTTCGTCCTACTGTAATCATAACCCGTACTCTCTCCAACGCTTGGATGGGAAAACGTAGTCGAATGATAGATCGGTAATGAAACCGCGCCCGTTTTCACATCGCGACGATTGCCCATCTGCGCGAGAAGCGTCTCGATTTGCATGCTGCATTCTGTCCTTTCTATACGGTAATCGCACCGTTTCGATCAAAAAAAGCAGGGCATACCTAGTTCGCAACTGTTACCGTTGCGAAGATACGCCCTGCGCCAAAACTTTTTTTCTCGTACGATCAGTTTGGCGTCACTTGAAAAAGTGGCGTCGATAAGTACCGTTCCCCAGTATCGGGCAAGATGACAACGATCGTCTTCCCTTTATTCTCTGGACGGCGAGCAACAACTTGGGCGGCATGATAAGCAGCGCCTGCTGAGATCCCGACAAGGATCCCTTCGTGTTTGGCAAGATAACGCGCACCGGCAAAAGCTTCATCGTTCTCCACTTGAACGATATCATCGATTTTCGCTGTGTCAAGGACAGCAGGCACAAATCCTGCACCAATCCCTTGAATTTTGTGAGGACCAGGTTTACCTCCGGACAAGACGGGTGAAGAAGTCGGTTCAACAGCAATCGCTTGAAAGGAAGGTTTCTTTTCTTTCAGTACTTGGGCTACGCCAGTAATCGTACCACCTGTGCCAACACCTGCGACGAGGATATCGACCTGACCGTCTGTTGCCTCCCAGATTTCATTTGCCGTCGTACGACGATGGATCGCAGGGTTTGCTTCGTTCTCAAATTGGCGCATCATCAAGTATTTTGGGTCAGCATCGACCATCGCTTGCGCTCGATTGATCGCGCCTTTCATCCCTTCGGCACCCAGTGTCAATTCAAGGGAGGCTCCATAAGCTTGCAGAATTTGGCGACGTTCAATGCTCATCGTATCGGGCATGACTAAAACGAGCGGAATCCCTTTTGCAGAAGCTACCATCGCGAGCGCAATCCCAGTATTACCGCTCGTCGCTTCAATCAAAACAGTATCTTCTTTAATCAGACCTTTTTCCTCGGCCGCTTCTATTAACGCTAATCCGAGACGGCATTTTACACTGCCACTTGGATTAAAACTTTCTAATTTCGCGAGGACGAGCGCACCTGTCTCATCACTGATTTCACGTAAACGAACTAACGGTGTGTTACCGATTAACGCTGCAATGTTATTGGCATACTTCATGAAAATCCCTCCTCATCATAGGAACAATCTGTTCTCGCTTTTGCGTGAGCAAAGCGGGATGAACTCCGAGATATTCGGTGATATCGACAGTGACATCGTGATCACGTTCTTGGAAATTCGCGACCATGTCAGCGATCGTCTTTAATAACAAGCCATGAAACAATAACAAAGGAAGAATCGTAATTTTTCGATACCCTTGCTCATACAAAGTCGATAACGCTTGATCGAGTTTCGTACCTGCCCCATATAAGGAGGCAGCAGTCACAGAACGGCCAGACAAAGCTTCGCAAAGGTCGGCTGCGATCGTCCTAGCATTTTCATAAGCAGCGACGTCAGAACTCCCTCGACAAACGAGTATTATCGCCTCAGTCTGATCCTTATAAGGCTGAACACGATCAAGAAGTGCCTGTTTGACATGAGCATCCACACCAAAACTTTCAAGTAACGAGAACGTAACGTAAGGATGGACAGCTTGACATTCTTGTAAAAGCCATGGAATATCTTTTTTCATATG
>JABEUY010000049.1 GCA_013044175.1 Bacilli bacterium | reverse complement strand
CTCATGCAATACGGAATGCGCGAACTGTCAGCCTAAACGACAACGTGCATGTGTACCGATTCGTTGGTCGGGAATTGAAGCACTTGGAGCGTCACACAAACGCAAGTAGCCCAGGCGAAAGCGGACGCGCTGAATTGGGAAAAGAGCGGAAATCATCAAGGTTTTATAAGTCTCTTACAACGGTGATGGCAATGGGTTATATTCTAGGTGCAGCGCTGGTCGTATGGTTAGGAACATTTATCTATATGGTCGTTTTAGTTGGGCGTGAGCGAAAATTGCGGAAAGAGATTGAGGAATTGCGCCGTATGATCGATCGCTTTTCGGCAAAAGAATAATTGAGTATGCTCTCTAGCAAAAAGCCGTCACAAAGTGATCCTAATCACCTTGTGACGGCTTTTCGTTTTTTTAGAATTACATGTTTAGTGAAGTTTCGCGGTTTTTGCGGATCATCGCGTAGATGCTATACACGATGGCAGCGACGATGAAACTCACGTAGTATGAGATATCGCCGATGCCTGGGAATGCATGGGCGATCGGACCGGTAAATAACGCTTGATTAAAAAAGAAAACGGAGACGAGAAAGCCGATAAGAAAAGCGAAGAAACCAAAGCGAAAACTTTTTGCGCCTTCATAAAATTCTTGGACGGAGCGTCTTGCCTTTCCAAAGAAAAAGTAATCGAAAAGTAAAACGGCAACCCAAGGACTGACCCAGTAAGCGAGGATATATAAGAAATTGCTGTAATTCGAGTAGTAGTTGTTTTGGCCACCGAAGTAGGACAAGATACCGCCTAAGATGCCGACAAGAAGTGCCGCTACCCAACGCTTTGGTGCGATGGCGCGAATCCAACGCGCATCAATCGCCAACAAAGATAAAGAACCGGAGTAGATATTGAGAACATTCGCTGTTAGCGTGCCAAGTATGATGGCAAGCATCGTGATGATAACCATCCAATGCGGCATGATACCTGTGACGATGTCAGTAGGCGAAAAGACAGGTTTGATGGTAGCGAGGATTGCACCGAGAACTTCAAGCCATACACAAGGAATGACGTTACCCCAGAAAGCGGCATTAAAAGCGCGCTTGGCGGAAGTTTTTTCAGGAAGATAGCGACTATAGTCGGAGCTAAACGTCATCCAACCCATCATATAGGAAAGGGATACGCCAATGGATAAAATGAATTCGCCCGATAGTCCGTTACTAGAATGGATTGCTTGCAGATCACTGATATTGAAATGGGCATGACCGATCGCATAAAACGTAACGATGATAAAGACGACGGCAAGAAGTAATGCAGAAATCCGTTCGACAAAATGAATAAGATTATGGCCATAGACGCTGACAATCGCTTGTAAGGCGATCATGATGATCAGATCAGGTAAAAAGCCAATCGGCAGAATGTATTGTAGTGCATAGACGCCTAAGACGGAGTTTACGGCATACCAACCAATACCAGCGATAAAATTAAAAAGGGCAGGAAACATATTGCCGATAAATCCGAACGAAGCACGAGATTGAATGAGCTGAGGAATTCCCCATTTATAGCCGAACGTGGTAAGAAAACCGATGACGAGCGCACCGAGTACTGTGCCGATCACGATGGAGGCGACCGCTTGCCAAAGTGATAAACCAAATACGTTAATCGATAAGACGCCAAGACTGAGCGTTGCGAATTCGAGATTAGCGCTAAACCACAATGTGAAGATATTTCTCGATCGACCATGCCGTTCATTGGCTGGAACGGGTTCGATACCGCGCGGTTCAACGAGAAGAACTTCTTCGCCGTACTTTTCTTGATTCTGCATAGAGACCTCCCTAACGTGATGTTTTACCTTAACAATTGTACGGAAATTGACGCGAGAGTCAAGAAGAAAAGCGAACAAAAAAATAGTATCTATGAAAAATGTTCGTGTTTAGTGTGGGGATTGAAAAGAAAACCCCCACCGATATCGGCGGGGGCGTGGGGTTATCCGCGTTGACGTACCGTTTCGATCGCATTCATCAGGGATACGAAGGAGTCTGAAAAAGCCTGAAGTCCTTTTTGTTGAAGTTCATGTCCGATCGCTTCAAGATCAATGCCATCCTCTTCGCACGTTTGTAACGTGCTTTGATCTTCTTCACGATGAGCATCGACGGTTTGTGCGCTGATACCATGGTCCATGAAGGCTTCCATCGTGGCTGGCGGCATCGTATTGACAGTATCTTTGCCGATCAGTTGGTCGATGTATAGCGTATCCGATAACGACTTATTCTTGGTTCCGGTCGAAGCCCATAACGGGCGTTGTACGCGTGCTCCTTTTTGGGCGAGAGCAAGGAAGCGTTCAGCTTGAAATTCACTGAGGAAGAGTTGGTAGATCGCGCGCGTGTTTGCTAAGGCGACTTTGCCGAGCAAGGGAGATAATAAGGGCTCATTGACCTGACTTTCGATAGCAGAATCGATTCGACTGACGAAGACGCTAGCGACTGATGCGACGCCGGAAAGATCCCCGCCGTTTTGATCGAGTTGCACCAAGCCGTCGATATATGCCTTTGCTACATCACGATAGTCTTGTTTGGTAAACATCAAAGTGACGTTGACATTAATGCCTTCCCCGATCAATGCGGTGATCGCCAGTAAACCTTCTTTTGTCGCGGGAACTTTAATCATTAAGTTTGGACGATCGATCGCTTTCCAGATGCGCTTGGCTTCTTCGATCGTTTGCCGATGATCATCGCAAAGAGCCGGAGGGACTTCGAGACTGACAAATCCATCTGCACGATCAGTTTTGTGATAGACAGACAAAAGAAGATCACATGCTTGTTTGATGTCAGAGAAAGCAAGGGCATCATAGATCTCTTCTTTGGTTTTTCCTTCTTTGCCGAGCGCTTGAATCGTTTCTTCATAAAGATTACTTTTGACGATCGCATTTTCAAATATCGTCGGGTTGGAGGTAACGCCACGCACACCTTGCTCGATCAACGAGGCGAGTTCACCGTTATGCACCATGTCTTTACGAATATAGTCTAGCCAAGGACTTTGGCCAAAAGTGTGAAGATCATGCAATTTGCTCATTGCTGTTATCCCCTTTGTACGCGATCGTTAACTGCGCTGATGATCGCTTCTTTCGTAATGCCAAATTCTTTCATGAGCGTTCCTGCGGGCGCAGACGCACCGAAATGATCAATGCCGATGATTGCACCTTCAAAACCGGTATATTTTTCCCAGCCAAATGGATGGAGCATTTCAATCGCAACGCGTGCCGTCACATTATGCGGTAAAACCGCCTCGCGATAGGCTTCGGTTTGCTCGTCAAAGAGCCGCCAAGAAGGCATGCTGACGACGCGAATCGATAGTCCGTTCGCTTCAAGGTCGTTTTTGGCTTCAAGCGCAAGGCTGACTTCGGAACCTGTCGCTAACAGGATGGCGTCGATCGTTTCACCACGTTCTTTAGCGAGCACATAGCCACCTTTTGCTGTACCTTCCTTCGCAAGATGAAAGGAATTCGGAAGGATGGGTAATTTTTGTCTCGTTAAAGCGAGAGCGACAGGGCGATCACGGTGTGCGAGAGCGAATTGCCATGCGGCGGTCGTTTCATTAGCGTCAGCGGGTCGGAAAGTGACCAGATTCGGGATGATACGAAGGGCAGCAACATGTTCCACAGGTTGATGAGTTGGACCATCTTCGCCGACACCAATGCTATCGTGGGTAAATACATAGATAACGGGCAGTTTCATCAAAGAAGCTAAGCGAATGGATGGGCGCAAATAGTCGGAAAAGACGAGAAAAGTTCCGCCATAGACATGAAGGCCACCATGTAAAGCAAGTCCATTTAACATGGCGCCCATCGCATGTTCGCGGACACCAAACCACAGATTACGACCGCTGTAATCATCTTTGGTGAACATCGCTTCGCCTTTGATGGTCGTTTCATTGGAACCCGCTAAGTCAGCAGAACCACCTAAGAACGTCGGGATGGTTGCGGCAAGCGCGTTTAAAGCTTTACCGGAAGCTTGACGAGTGGCCATGCCTTCACTGCCATCAGGATAATAAGGAAGTTGTTCCTCCCAACCTTCTGGTAATTTTCCTGCGATCAAATCGCGTAACGCTTGCCCCAGTTCTGGATAGGCTTTTTCATAGTCGGCAATGAGGTTATTCCAAGACGTTTCATGTGAACTGGCTTGTACCATCGCATCGGCAAAATGGACTTTCACTTCTTCGGGTACATAAAACGGTTCGTGCTGCCATTCATACGCGGCTTTGGCTAACGCGACTTCTTTTTCACCAAGTGGCGAACCATGAGCAGCGTTGGTCCCTTGTTTGCCGGGACTGCCGTAGCCGATCACGGTACGAACTTCGATGATCGTCGGTTTGCCTTTAGTGGCTTTCGCTTGTGCGATCGCTTTGGCGATCGCATCGAGATCATTGCCATCTTCGACGCGAAGATAGTTCCAGTTTGCGGCAAGGAAACGATCTTTCACATTTTCGGTAAAGCTTTTGGTGGTAGGACCATCGAGCGAGATGTCATTGGAATCATAAAGAACGATCAAACGATCAAGACCGAGATGGCCAGCGAGCGAAGCTGCTTCATACGAGATGCCTTCCATTAAATCGCCATCGCCACAAAGCACATACGTATTATGATCAATGACTGGGAAACCATCTTGGTTAAATCGACTGGCGAGATGACGTTCCGCCATCGCCATGCCGACAGCACTGGCAAAACCTTGCCCGAGAGGACCCGTTGTCGTTTCGACACCTGCTGTATGATGGTATTCAGGATGACCCGGTGTGCGAGAACCCCATTGACGAAATTGCTTAAGATCTTCAAGTGTCAGATCATATTGGCATAGATGAAGAAGGCTATAAAGGAGCATGGATCCGTGTCCCGCGGATAAAACAAAGCGATCACGGTTAAACCATGCTGTGTTTTGTGGATTATGTCGCATAAATCGGGTAAAAAGTACGTAAGCCATCGGAGCGGCACCCATCGGGAGTCCCGGATGACCAGAGTTTGCTTTTTCGATAGCGTCGATCGAAAGCGTTCGAATCGTATTGATGGAAAGAGCATCAAGCTTAGAAGTTGCCATGATACACCTAGCCTTTCAGCATTATGTCTCTTTATTATGCACGATTTTGCTAGGAATCGCGAATTTTCGTTTCATAT
>JABEUY010000048.1 GCA_013044175.1 Bacilli bacterium | reverse complement strand
TTGGCAGCGACGTCAAAGAGACCTCCCGATATCCGCCAGTCGCTGGTCCATCGTTTGAAGCTGTTGTCGCAATTCTCCATAAGTTTCTGCCATACGTCAAGGTACCCCTTTCATGTCACCAAAAACCGGGTGGCCTTCGCCAACCCGGCTTTCTTCTTCATCATTTCATCTGATTAAGCATGCCTTTTCCACATCAACTCGAAGTAAAAAGCGGTTGCGGCGTTTCGGGCGGTTGCTCCGGTGCATTCACCTGCGATTTAAAGATGTACGTCGCCACTTCCTCTTGAATGCTATGAATCATCTCTTCAAACATCTGGAATCCTTCTTGCTGATACGCTGTCAGTGGATCCATTTGCGCATACGAACGAAGATGGATGCTCTGACGAAGCATCTCCATAGCATCAATATGATCCATCCACTTTCCATCGACCGTCCGCAACAGGACAATGCGTTCAAGATCGCGAATAAACGCGCCAAGTTCTTCTTCGCGCTGATCGTAAACGAGCGGAACTTGATCGTAAAGAAACTGTCGCAATTCATCGCGCTCCATTTTCTTCACTTCTTCAAGCTCGACTTTGCCTTGAGGTAAAAAGACCGTTTCCCCATAGGCGATCAAACCTTCAAAATCCCAGTCTTCTTGAATCTGTTCCGTAGGACAGTACGTTTTGATCATGAAATCGACAAGATCATGTAACATCCCTGAGACGATATCGCGCAAATGATCATTATGCAAAATCTGCTGACGTTGACGATAAATCACTTCGCGTTGTTTATTCATCACATCATCGTATTTCAAGACGTGCTTTCGAATATCGTAATTGCTCGCTTCAACTTTGCGTTGCGCACGCTCGATCGCTTTCGTGACCATTTTATGTTCAATCGGCTGATCTTCTTCGACACCAAGGCGATCCATGAGTCCGACGATATTGTCTGAGCCGAACAACCGCATTAAATCATCTTGTAATGAAAGGTAAAAACGTGACGATCCAGGATCGCCTTGCCGTCCTGAACGACCACGTAACTGATTGTCGATACGCCGGCTTTCATGACGTTCCGTACCGATGATATGCAGACCACCCAACTCATCGACACCCTCACCAAGAAGAATGTCCGTTCCACGCCCCGCCATGTTTGTCGCGATCGTCACCATACCGCGCGCCCCTGCATGACTGACAATTTCCGCTTCTCGTTCATGGTGCTTGGCATTAAGCACTTGATGCTTTACGCCTTTTTTCTTTAACATATCCGAGATAAGTTCGGATTTATCGATCGAGGTTGTTCCAACAAGAACAGGTTGTCCTTTTTGATGCCGTTCGACGATCGCCTCGACGACCGCCTCAAACTTACCCTTCACTGATTTGTAAACAACATCGGAAACATCTTGACGTTGATTCGGACGATTGGTAGGAATGGTCACAACATCCATCCCGTAGATATCGATCAATTCCTGCTGTTCCGTTTTCGCGGTACCCGTCATACCCGACAGTTTTTTGTACATACGAAAATAATTTTGAAGCGTAATCGTTGCAAGCGTCTTCGATTCATTTTGAACCTTAACGCCTTCTTTAGCTTCAATCGCTTGGTGAAGACCATCGCTATAGCGACGTCCTTCCATCATACGGCCTGTAAATTCATCGACGATGACGACCTCTTCGCCCATGATCACGTAATCTTTATCACGATGCATCAACAAATGCGCTTTAAGCGCTTGCGTGATATGATGATGAATCGCGATGTGCATCGGATCAAACAAATTCGCGACACGAAAATAACGTTCTGCTTTGTGCGCACCCGAATCGGTCAAGTTTGCACTGCGCGCTTTCTCGTCAAACTTCCGGTCTTCTTCTGAAAGCGATCGAACAAACAGATCGGCCATGAAATAGAGATCCGTCGATTTCTCGGCCGGCCCTGAGATGATGAGTGGTGTTCTTGCTTCATCGATTAAGATGCTGTCGACTTCGTCAACGATCGCAAAATGAAGTGGTCTTTGTACCATCTCTTCGAGCGACATCACCATATTGTCGCGCAGATAATCAAAGCCAAATTCATTATTCGTACCGTACGTTACATCCGCACGATACGCATCTTGTTTCTCTTGATGCGTTAATCCATGGACATTAAGCCCTACCGTCAACCCGAGGAAGCGATGAACACGCCCCATCCATTCGGCGTCACGTCGGGCCAGATAGTCATTCACCGTGATGACGTGTACGCCTTTCCCCGCAATCGCATTAAGGTAGGCGGGCAAGGTAGAGACGAGCGTCTTACCTTCCCCTGTCCGCATCTCCGCGACACGACCTTGGTGAAGCACCATGCCGCCGAGTAACTGGACATCGAAATGGCGCATACCTAATTCACGCTTCGCCGCCTCACGTACAACGGCAAATGCTTCCGGAAGCATGGCATCCAGCGATTCACCCTTCTCGAATCGCTCTTTAAAAAGGTTCGTTTGACCTCGTAGCTCTTCATCCGTCATCGGTTCATACTGCGATTCTAATAATCGGATCTTATCAACAATTTTAAGGAGGCGTTTAACCTCACGTTCATTGCCACCAGCAACAACTTTCTTTACGAGCCCTAACAAGGGCGTCACTCCCCTCACTTCAAAACCGAGACAGTTCATTCCAAGTTGATATTTTACCTCTTTTTGCCCCGTTTCACAATGCCAAAGAATCCCTTACAACGATCACGAAGACAACGTTCGATTGTATTCATATTCACCAGAAGCGAGACCCAGTAAAATCGCAACCATGCTTAGTAAAGGATAAACACCATGCACGACATGAAGAATGATCACAGCAAGCACTGCGATGCAAGCTGTGATTATCGCAGCAAGCAGTAAGGAAGGAACAGAAAGCTTCCTCCGAAAATACCAAAATAGGATATGCGTGAGTTTCCATACGATCAGAAAAAAGAGAATTTGCAAAATCCAATCGACGATGATCATCTCACTACCTTCTTTCATCTTGCCGTTTTTCCACCAACGCAAAAGCGGTGAGCCGCCTATTGGTAGGCTATGCTCACCGCTTGTCTTTGTGTTACGTTATCTCGCTTGAATCAGACCATACTGCCCATCACGGCGCCGGTAAACGACATTCACTTCTTCGGATTCGGCATTGGAAAAAACGAAGAAATCATGACCCAGCATGTCCATCTGTAAAATAGCTTCATCGACAGCCATCGGTTTCATCTCAAACTCTTTCACACGCACAACATGCTCAACTTGCTCAGAAAGATCTTCATAGGAGGCCTTGGCCAAGTCTTTCACTCTGCCATTATCGCCTTTCCCTTTATGCGCGCCTTTTTGGTCGATTTTATGTTTAAACTTATCTAACCGCTTTTCGAGCTTATCGATCACAAGATCAATGGAAGCATACATATCATTGGATCGTTCTTCAGCGCGTAACATCACATGAGAAAATGGAATCATCACCTCAATGGTATGAACATCGCGAACTACAGACATGGTCACCGTAATCTCTGCTTCGTCCGGTTGCTCAAGATAACGTTCAACCCTACCCAATTTCTTCTCAAGATACTGCCTCAAAGCAGGGGTGATATCAAGGTGATTCTCGCCTCGGATGTGCATGTTCATCGTCGAACGCCTCCTTTACTGTGAGAGCATTATACCACATTATCTTTACAAACACTTTACCTTTTTACCATCAACAAAAACGATTAATATGCTTCTGATTTCACCCGATAAAATCACAAAAAATGTGGTATGGTAATGTTAGTATTCTTGCAAAGACCACGAATAAGAGGGGACATCGTTTTGCACGATCAACACGTCGTGTCAGAGGCACAGCATCATTACATTAAGCGCCTCGCCGAAAGATTGATCCGTTTTCGCAGGAGTGCAAGCATCGATGTTGATGATCTGATCTCCGTCGCCGAGACACGCTGGTGGCATTATTGCATCAAAACACCTGGCATCGACGACACTTCGATCATCGACACACTCTTTCGTCAACAAATCAAATTCGCGATGCGCGATTCCCTTCGCGATTCTTCCCCTGTGAAAGTCACGAGAACGTATCAAGCGCAGTTAAAGGCTTACGAACGCCCCTTTACGGTCGAAATCGACCACGCGATCGACATCTCAGCTGGCGAGGCACATCGCGATGCAGAATTATGGATGGACTTAACGCAGCTCATCAAAAAATTGCCAGAACGAGAGCAAATCGTCTTAAACCTTTATCATATTGAAGGCTTTAATTTTAGTGAAATCGCCTATGCCTTGGATGTTGCAGTATCGACCGTAACGAGAATGCACCAACACGCGTTAGAAACATTACGAAAAAATTTATCAATCACCGGATCTCCCGCAAAAAAAAATGAAAAATCACCGTAGTAGTTGTTGAAAGGGGAGATAGTCTATGCAAACTCCGTCGATTTTCCCGCAAAATAACAGCGCATCAACGGGTTCGATTTCGAGTTCAGGATCGTTCGGTAAGAATCCTGCTGTGTCCGACAGCGATAATGATGTCGATAGCGCCTCAGGATCCGATAAAGATTCTAAAAGTGCAAGTTTGGATAAACTCAAAAAACAAATCGCAAGCGGAACGTATGTTATTGATGCAGGCTTTCTTGCGCAACATCTTTTAGGCGCTCACATCGTTCCATAAAGGTAGGTGTTACCTATGGCGTCAGAACAAGATCTTATTCTTGATGAACTTGAGAAAATCACAGAGAACGTCACGCAGGCGCTTGTCGATCATGATACAAAGTCATTAAGTGAGCTTGTCGTCCAACAGGTACAATGGGCAAAAAAACTACAAGCCTATGATAAGATATTGATCAACAAAGAACGCATTGTCGGCTTGATCTCAAGGGTTCAGACACAACAATTGCTCGCGCAACAGGCTCTCTCCGTCAGTGATTTTTTCCTTGAAAAGATGATGGAAGCGAGAGCATTCAATCAAATGGGTTAATCGTAGGAGGTACAAAGATGAACATCTCAACGTTTTTCGGTTTGAATGTCGGCATGTCGGCGCTCGATACAATGCAACAAGCGGAAGATGTTGTCGCCAACAACATTTCAAATGCGAATACGACAGGATATGTTCGCGAAACTGCCTCTTTTGGTGAACAAGGGCCTTTCCCTACGGTTCCGGCGAATGATGCGCCACTTATTCATGGCCAGCTTGGGCAAGGCTCTTTAATTACGCAAGTGACTCGACAAACCAACGCCTTTCTCAATGAGCAAGATCGCGCCAATCAAGGGACCTACGCGATGTATCAGACATATAGTCAAAACTTGACGCAAATCGAATCGACGGTCAATGAACCGAGTTCAAAGAGTTTGCAAAATGCTGTGGATCAATTTTTCGCCTCCTACCAAACGCTCAGCACTGATCCTTCCAACACAGCAGCTCGGCAAACTGTCATTTCGCAAGCGCAGACGGTCGCGCAAACGTTCAGTACGGTAACCTCGCAACTAGAACAGATGCAATCGAATCTTTCAGGTACGATGAAAGGGCAAATCGATCAATTAAATAGTTATTCTTCCCAAGTGGCACAACTCAATCAACAAATCGCCAATGTGGTGCAAAACAATGAATCACCTAACCAGTTGCTCGATCAACGTGGTGTGATTCTCGATGCCATGAGCAAACTTGCCAATATATCTTATACAACTTCATCGAATGATATGGTGAATATAACGATTCCGGCTTCTTCGAGTGGTGGTAGTGCTACTACACTCGTATCAGGGACGACGAGTACATCCGTGAGTGATACGGTTGCTACTTCCAATACCCTATTGCAACAAATTAACTCAGGTTCAATAAAAGGCAATATCAGTTCCTATGACCAAGTATCTCAGATTCTTAATAACTTGAATTCTTTTACCCAAACTTTTGCGACGCAAGTTAATACGGTTCAAGGTTCAACGCCCTTATACACGGCGACTGCCGATGCGTCTGGCAACACGATACTCTCTGTCCCGTCTACCTTTACCGCTGCCAATGTCAATACAGGTACTTCGACAGGCGATAATACGAACGCACTCGCGATGGTAAACTTACAAAACAACGCGGCACTTACGTATAGCTCGTCATCGTATACTTCACTCGCTACCAATACTTCACAAGCTTCTTCGATGTCAGGCACGTTCGATCAAAGTTTGGGGCAATTGGTATCGAATCTTGGCATCACAGCAGCCCAGGCGAATAATCAACAACAAACCGCCAATTCACTGGCTCAACAATCTTCGACGCTTCGCCAATCGGTATCGAGTGTCGATATCAACAGTGAGGCGGCAAAAATGGTCGAATACCAGAATTCCTATAACGCAGCCGCTAAGTTCGTCTCCGTCTATAACGCGATGTTAAATTCTCTGATCGCCATCATACCGTAAGAGGAGGTTCTATATGTTACGCATCACCCAAAACATGCTCACGTCACAATTTCTGTATAACATCACGCAAATCAATCAGACGATGCAACAGGATCAGCAACAGCTGGCAACGGGAAAATCCCTTAACTTACCACAAGATAATCCACTTGCCGTCTCACAGGATATGTCGATCAAAGATGCACTGAGTCAGAATACTGCTTATCTGAGCACGATTTCTGCCGGTCTTACTTGGATGAACAACACCAGTGGTGCTGTTCAACAACTAAGCAATGCACTGACCAATATTCAACAAGCTGTGATTTCGGCGATCAATACGCCGAACCAATCACAAGGTGGCGTGAACGGCTTTTATCAAACGGTACAACAGTATGTCAGTGGCATTGCCCAGATCTTAAACACTACCCAAGGTACACGCTATCTTTTCAACGGGACAAACACAAGTACACCGCCGGCAACCATCACGGCAGGTACTCTTTCTGTCGCAGCGACAACTTCGACAACGAACACGATAAATTATCAATTTGCGAGTAATTTAAACAGTTCGACCAATGTCACCGCATCCATTAATATTTCTGCGAACGACTTGATGTTAACAACTTCAACAGGAGCTTCGCAAAATCTAGTAACCACACTCAATCAAATCGTCACCGACTTAAAAACGAATTCAACTTCAAGTCTGAATGATTTAAGTACGCAATTGAAGAATCTTCAAGCTGGAATGAGCAATGTAATCAATTTAAACGCATCCTTAGGTGCTACCATCCAACGTGCTACTGCCTTACAAAACCAAATGACACAGTATGGAACCACGATGACCAATCAAAAGAGCACATTAGAAGATGCGAATATGGCGCAGGTAATCACGCAATTCACCACCGATCAAACGGTATATCAATCGGCATTAAAAATGGGCTCTGAAGTGTTGTTGCCTTCTCTCGTCAGTTTCTTGCCAAATGGTTAAATTCACTTTCTTGCATTCTATGTCCCGATACCCTTCGGGACTTTTTTAATTTTTTTTTATAAAAGTCGATTCATAACGCAAAAAAATGCAGAATTCGACCGTAGTCATTATTGAAGCGAACTAAAGAAAGGGTGTATAGACATGGCAATGAATTTCAGCATCAATAATAATGCTGCAGCTTCTGGTATCTTGTCCAATTTGAACTATGTTCAAAACCAAATCAATACATCGTATGCGCAGTTATCTTCTGGTAACCGCATCAATTCTGCTGCTGATGATCCGGCTGGCTATGCAATCTCGCAACAAATGCAATCGCAAGTCAACGGCTTAAATGCTGCAACACAAAACTCTCAAAATGGCGTAAGCTTGATCCAAACGGCAACAGGTGCCATGGGTCAAGTCATGTCCATTCTGCAAACGATGAACACGCTCGCCGTAGAAGCAGCTAACGGCACGCAAAATACGGCTGACTTGAACAATCTTCAGTCCGAGTGGACGTCGCTTACATCTCAAATCACTACCATCAATAACAATACACAATTCAATACGATTGCCTTATTCGGTGGCGGTACCGGTTCCTCAATCGCAATGACCCTTCAAGTTGGTGCCACAAACGGTCAAGTACTTACGTTTAGCATCAATTCCATCAGTGCTGGCGCTCTTAATGTAGGTAGCGGTGTTGGTATCAGCACAATGACAGCCGCATCTAGCGCGATTAGCGCGGTCGCAGCTGCCATTTCAACTCTCTCTACTTACCAAGCAGATCTTGGTGCTGTTCAAAATCAATTGAACTACACCATCTCCAACCTGCAAAACTCTTCGATGAATCTTCAAAATGCAGAAGCCACGATCACGAACACAAACATGGCGCAAGCATATACAACATTCTCACAAAACCAAATCTTGAACCAAGTTGGCGACGCTATGCTTTCGCAAGCACAACAACAACCTGGCGCGATCTTGAAACTTCTCCAATAGTTCTTACGTCTTTTCTGAGAAGCGCTCGTGATGTACTCTTGATCACGAGCGCTTTTCTCGATATCCTCATTGTAGGTAGGAGGTGGCATCACCATGTCAAGCACATCACCAAGTTTATTGCAACAAATCAACACGATCCCAAATCCAGGTGGCGTGGGTTTGCCTGTAACCACGTATGCGCAAGAAGAACAAAAGGCGTTACAGTTACAATTAACGACAGTACCTAATCAAGAATTATCTGCACTCTCTTCACAACAATCTGCCTTGCAATCCCTACAAACAGCGATGCAGAATCTGCAGACAGCAACAAATTCATTAGCGAGTTCACAAAATTGGAACTCCGTTACAGCTACTTCTAGTGATACGTCATCCTTCACTGTGACAGCAACTTCTGGTGCTCAGCCTGGAATTTATAATATTGCTGTTAATTCACTTGCTTCCTACGACACATGGGTGGCTAATAGTTCCCAGTCATCTTCAACGGGTTCTTCCACGCTCGCCGCTGATACCTTGGTATTACAACCCAGTACACTTAATAGTGGTGCTGCCGTTTCTATCTCGATTTCTTCCGGTGAATCACTAAGCTCTGTCGCGGCCGCGATCAATGCCGATACTTCGACGACAGGCATACAAGCTCAAATTGTGCAGTCCGGTTCATCTAGCTTTAATTTAACACTATCTGCCACACAATCTGGCTCTGCCTACGATTTTACTGCCAGTGATTCTGCCAACCAATTCGGTTTAACTCATGCCGTTACAGGTACGAATGCGAGCATATCGCTCGACGGTCTTAACGTAACTTCATCAACAAATTCTTTCACGAATGCCATTCCCAATGTCACGATCAACGCCCTAAAAACTACGGCAACCGGCGTTACAGATACTTTAAGCCTAAATCAAGATTCAACATCGACGGTGAAAAATGTTCAGTCTTGGATGTCTGCTTACAATTCTGTCGTCGATATTCTCAAGACGGACACTGCATACACGCCAGCATCAACAGCCAATAACTCTCCTGGCACTTCAGGACCGCTTTTTAGCGATTCGAACGCTAATCAATTGCTGAATGCCTTACCGACGACAGTCATGCAATCCGTGACGAATAACGTCCAATCATCATTGAGTTCATTAGCATCGATTGGCATCGTGTTAGATCCTTCAACTGGCCATCTCGAATTTCAACCTTCGACGGGATTCCAATCGGCGGGAACTACAGTATCGCTGCAAGATGGCCAGACGATGTTTCAAAACGCAATGCAGGCCAATGCGGCGGGTGTCCAAGCTTTATTTGGTGTCGTTTCGAGTAATACCTCGTCAACCGCGATTTCAACCAGTGGTGTACTTGGTAATCTCACTAATCAGCTCAATACGTACCTTGTCGGCGCTGGTGGTCAACCCGGTTTGCTTTCGGTTGATCTCACTTCGATCTCGAAACAACAAACAGCCATTCAGTCCAATTTGACACAGATCAATCAACAAATCTCGGACCAAGTCAATAATTTCACGCAACAATTGAATAACTTAAACGCCGCAATGCAAAAAGCGCAATTTCAAATGCAGCAATTCTCCGCATTATTTGGTGGATCAGCAGCCGCATCAAGTGCGGCAACGTCGTCAGCTTCAAGTTCAAGTTCATCCGGAACGACCACAGGCGGTTGATCGAAATGACCGAAGCAGAGAAAGTTCATCGTCACACTGAGCGCCTGCATCAGCTTCATCAGGAAGCTATGTTGGCGCTCGAAGCAGGCAGAACCTATGATGTCTTCATTCTGATGAACGCAAGATCCCAATCATTACTTGAAGTGATTGATCAAAAGATGGCGATTTCCTCTGAGGAGCTGGCTTTATTAGCGCAAGAAACACAATCGTTCATGAAATCCTTACAAGCCAGTATCGATTCGTTGCACGTAGCTAATCATCAGTTTATCCAGTCGATTCCTGCACGAAAAGCGTATGCGTCTTCTCAAGCGATTGGCGAAATCAGTAACTATCTGATCCATCATCAAGGAGAATCATAATGTTATTATCAGCGTGTCTGATCGTTAAGGACGAAGCACTCACGATCAAGCAATGTATCGAATCCCTTCTTCCCATTGCCGATGAGATCATTGTCGTGGATACAGGTTCTACCGATGAGACCTTGGCCATCATCAAAGTTTACGATAAAGTAACAGTCTACACCTTCCCTTGGGACGGTGATTTTTCTCATGCAAGAAATGCTTCACTTTCCTACGCACAAGGCCAATACGTTCTTGTCATTGATGCCGATGAATTTCTTGAAAAAAATGATCATCATAAACTTCTTGATCTACTTTCCACAACCACTACGCACGGATTTTTTGTAAATGTCATCAACTATACGGGTTCAATCCATAAATTTAAAGAAGCTCGACCTGCTTCTTTATTGCGTCTCTTTCGACGTGGCTATACCTTTGAAGGTAAGGTCCATGAGCAAGTTTGGCCGAACATAGAACGTGCAGGGGGAAATGTTGAAAATACCGATATCAGATTGCATCATATGGGCTATCTTGATGAAATCATCGCAGCGCATAACAAAATCGAACGAAATGAAAAATTGATCGCAGAAGAATTAAAGAAAGATCCTGAAAGTTTATTTCATCGTACCAATATGATTGCAGAATTATCTCGAAAGGGCGATTTTAAAGCCAGCTTAGTGCTCGTGGAAGAAACACTCAAATGGGTAGAAGAACACCCTGACAAACGAATTGATCACATTTATCTCCGTGTTCGTCAATTTCATTCGATTGCATTGTGGGAACTGGGAAGACAAGATGAAGCCATTCGATCAATGAAAGAAACAATTCAACTTGTGCCAACAATGACTGATGCCTGGTTTCGCCTCGGTCATATGTTTATCTTACAAAACAAAGCCTATGAAGCACTAGAACCATTACAAAAATGTGTTCAGTTAGGTGAGCAACGAGGAACCTTGATCGATGTCATCGCTGGCTCTGGTTCTTACTTTGCCTTCTCCGATCTGGCAGTGGCATGGCGACATCTTGGTGATGAACAAGTAGCTAGTCAATATAACTTTCAGTCTTTTCTCTTGAAACCCGATAACGTCATGGCGCCGTTTGAACTGATTTATGATTTACATACGGAACCAACTGTTCTCGAAACAATGATTTTACCTAAATTAGAAAATTACCCCGAATCCTTGTGTAACTACATTGAACAAGCGGTAAATTGGCAAATTCCATCTGCGCAATATCTTCTCGAACAAACAAAAAAGCGCTTTGGATTCGCTCCAGCGTTTTATCGACCGGCCTTTCAACTCGCTCTACTCGATAGTGATGATATGGCCAAACGCCTCACTGAGGAAGTCAATGATCCAGATATGCATATCTTGTACGGTATTCATCGCTTAGAGCAGGGAGATCGACAAGAAGGACAAAAGTACCTCCATCAAGCGGGAGAACGCGGTCGATTTGTGCTTGCCCTACTCGAAAGCGAACAATATGGTAAAAAATGGAATGGCGATTTAAATTTCCTGCTTCGTGATTTTATCGCCGCAAAAGCGTACAATCTTTTAATAAAATGGCTTCCCTTTGCTAATGATCGCCTTGCCAGCATCAATTTTCTACGCTTCACTCCCTTTCGGGCTTACCTTGAAAAGGTCGCGTGGCCAGGCGAAAATGAGATCGAGTGTGACTACCGTGCACTTCACGAATTTCATGAACGAAACTTTGAGCAAGCACAAAAATGGTTAATGAAAAGTATGCAGTATTCACCAACGATCACAAAATTTTTGCTCGCAGCTGATCTTGCTCTTGTTCATCAAGATGTAGATACAGCCCAAAAGCAGGTATACTTTGCTAAGATCCTTTTCCCTGAATCCAAATTGCTTGACCAAGTGGAAAGGCAAATTGGTGCCTTTGTACCAAAATTATTACGATTGGAGGAGCTTCTGATGAATCCTGCGGAAATCTATCGTCAACGTACTGTTCAATCCATGCCACTTCATATTCAACTCGCCCAACTCCATACTCGTGGCGCCACGTTAACCAAACAAGTTAAAGAAGATTATTCACAAGATCGACTTCAAGAAGGACGAGCCAATATTGAAGAAATTCAAAATATCATTACCTTTCTTCGCTCCTCCTTGGATCCAAAACTTGAGGTTTCTACGATTACGGATCAGACCTATGCTTTCTTTTATAAAGTCACGGTACAATGGTTTATTCAGCCTAACAGTATCGATGAAGATTATGAAGCGATGTTAAATTTCTGGGAAAGTTGGGCTGATACATGGATGAAAGTAAAGCCGTCGACAACACCGTGACGCAGCAAGCAAAATTGACAGCATGTTTGATCGTGAAAGATGAAGAACGGTTTCTGCCTGCCTGCCTTGCATCCCTAAGCGGTATCGCCGATGAGATTGTGATTATCGATACTGGTTCTTCGGATGCCACGAAAGAGATCGCTTCTTCCAAAGGTACGATTCTTTACGCTTACGCATGGGAAGATGATTTTGCCAAAGCGCGTAACTTTGCGATCGAAAAAGCGACAGGTACGCATATCTTAATGATCGATGCCGATGAACGACTCGGTAAAGAAAGTAAGGATAAGATCGATCGTTTCCTTCGAGAATATCCTTTATCGCTCGGTCAAGTGGCAATCAAAAGTCCTTACCAACAGAGTGACGGTCTTACGTACACGGCTTCATCAAAAGTCACACGTATCTTTCCCAATCTTTCTACGATTCGCTACCAAGGGCGTATCCATGAACAGATCATCTCGACGGATCCAAGCATTCAGACGGTTGCGACGGGCATTATCCTTGAACATGATGGGTATGCGCTTTCTGATCAAGCAATGCGCGATAAGACGAAACGCAATCTCAAACTGCTTGAAGCCGAGTTAGAACGCGAGCCACACAATGCCTATCTGCATTTTCAAGTAGGCAAGACACTGGTTGCTGATCGTCAACAAGAAGAAGCACTCGAACATTATGAACTTGCTCTTGTGTCAGCACAAGAACAGGCGACATATCGCCCCGAGTTATTAATGGCTACGCTCTATCTGTTAAAAGATATGAAGTTTCAAGATAAAATATGGGCGTGGGTACGATGGGGACTCGAACGTTACAATGACTATCCGGATCTCTACTTTTTCGTCGCCAAAGCGCTCATGGAATTTCAAGTCGATAACTTACCGATGATTCAACAATGTCTCGAACTGTGCATTTCGTTAGGCGATCGCTCGGAACAGTATCCTTGTGTGGATGGCACAGGTACATTTCTCGCCCAATTCAATCTTGGTGTTTTTTATGAGGTGCAAAATCAATGGGAAGAAGCCCAGAACCATTATCAAAGCAGCCTTGATCAAGGATTTACGCCTGCTAAAGCTGCCCTTGATCGTTTGCAAAGTAAGGTGCTTCTCATGAAAAAACGGTGACCGCCTGCGGTCACCGTTTTTTAAAATCATCGCGTTGGGAAAAATATGCACCTGTTGCTTTTTTGGTGTCTAGTTTCTTCTTCAACTCACTTGCAACACCAAACATCGAAGATTCCAATTCTTCCAAGCACGTCTTGCAGTACTTCCCTATCTTAATTGACTTCCCACAATTAAGACAAGGATAGGCGAGCGATTCGGTAATTTCTAGACGTCCTTCTTGAAGGTAATGCAAGACAAGTTCTTCATCGACACCGATTGCAGAGGCAACATCTTCAATCGTAGCGGCATCATTGGCTCGAATGTACGCTTTGATCTCTTCAAAGACTTGTTCCTCTTCGCGAACGCAATTCGGGCAGATGCCTCGCGTAGTTTTGTTGAACAACTTACCACATCGGTCACAGTTAGCTAAGGCCATAGCCTTCACACTCTCTTTCGTGCAATTCTTCCTACTTAAGACTACGATGTTTAACGGGCAACCGTCAAGACTTCCACGGAAGCAGCGCCTTCTTGAAAAAGATTCATCGCACAAGCGTCAGCTGTCGCGCCTGTCGTGAATACATCGTCAATTAAAAGCACATAAGCGCCAACCACTGTATCTTGAAACTGTGGATCAACAGCATAACAGCCTGATAAGACCGCAAAACGCGCTTTACGATTTTGCGTTGTTTGACTATCGCGATCCTCCACTTTGACTAACAGCTTATCCTCGATCTGCATTTTTCGTTTTTTCGCGACATACTGAGCGAGTTCGCGAGCGTGGTTAAATCCCTTGCGGCGTTCTTTCGCTTCATGCATCGGAACAGGCACAAGTAACAAGTGACGGTCATTTTCAAAGTATCGATCATAAGCTTGAACCAACAAATCGCCTAAAATACCCTTCATCGCAACATCGCCTTGATACTTATAGGATTTAATCAGCGTCTCAAGTGTCGAATGATACCGGCCATACGATCGTGCCCTATACATGATACGGGGGTTTTGGATACAATCTTGGCAAAGCGGCTCTTGAGACGCCTCGATATGTCGACCACAGATCGAACAAATCACATCATGGCGCAAGATACCATTTGCGCAACGCTGACATAAACCAGGTCGGGAAAAGCCTCGATCAGCATCTTGTCTTGGTGCCCGACAAAGCACACACAAGGCAGGTTCCGGAAAAATAATTCCAAGTGAAACGTCTTTCACCGTTTGCCACCATGATCCTGTCGTAGAGGAATGATGAACCATATAAAGTCGCCATCTCTCTTTTTGTAATTCAATCTTCTACATGCACGACAAGACCTAGGCTACGTGATCCTGCGTAATTCCCCACCACAGGACCGATCATCGTCGTATGCACCGTAGCGTGAGGAATTCGCGACGAAACGGTCGCGACATAACCTTCAACATCCGCACCAAGCGAATAGATCACGAAAATCTCGACATTTTGTTTACCATCACATACTTTCGCTACTTGATCCACCAAAAAATCGAGCGCTTTGCGCGTGGTTCGCACTTTAGCAAAAACATCCACACTGCCGTCTTTCAGATAGAGAATCGGTTTGACCTGCAAGAGTGTGCCAACGAACTTGGCTGCACCTCCTATGCGACCGCCACGATGAAGATGTTCGAGCGTATCGAGAACGATGTAGGCATCCATATGACCTACCATGACATCAAGTCTTCGCAAGATCGCATTCTTATCTTCACCCGCTTCTGCCATCTTGGCAGCCTCGATCACTTGCATGCCCAGTGCTGCTGTCGTCGTCGTCGAATCAAACACCGTGATATCACCTTGTACCATCGTTGCTGCTGTTAATGCACCTTGATAGGTACCTGACAACTTAGCACTGATAAAAATACCGATCACAACGTAATTTTGTGCGCATAGTGCCGAAAAGACCTCAACAAACCGGGCTGTGCTCGGTTGCGAGGTCGTCGGCAAAAGATCGGTCTCATCCAATTTGCGATAAAAATCTTCGGGCGCTAAGGTAACGCGATCTTGAAATACTTGCTCCCCGAAAATCACATCCAGTGGAACAACATGGATATGATAGCGTGCAATCCATTCATCTTTTAAGTCTGCAGTACTATCTGTTACAATCGCAATCTGTCTCTTATCCATGACGATTATCCTACCTTCCTCAACGTGGACATCGTAACACGATTAGAGGAAGTTGAAAATACACGCCTTGTACAGGTCATTGATACAAAAAAATCACTTACTGAGTAACAGGCTCTTGCACAGAAACGAGAGGTAAGTCAAAAAAGAAACGACTTCCTACACCAACTTCCGATTGCACACTGACATGCCCGCCATGTGCCTCAACCAGATGCTTGACGATCGCAAGGCCGAGTCCAGTTCCCCCTGACGTGCGTGCGCGCATCTTATCCACGCGATAAAAACGTTCAAATACACGACCGATATCCGCAGCCGGGATGCCGACACCCGTATCGATCACCGATACGATCACACGATCCCCTTCAATCTCCGCACGCAACGTGATCGTACCGCCAGAAGCCGTAAACTGCAGTGCATTACTGACGAGATTAATCAAAATCTGTTGCAAGCGATCATCATCCGCCATAACAGTAATATGACCCGTTTGCGTATGAATTTGCTTACGCAGTTCGACGCCTGCATCATGTGCCTGCGCACGAAAAGTCTCAATGACTTTTTGCAACACAGCAAACATGCAAACTTCTTTTAATTTTAGCGGAGCATGCTTAGCTTCGATTCGGGATAGATCGAGCAAATCTTCGACAAGTCGTCCTAAACGATCAGCTTCTTCTTTAATAATCGAGATAAATTGCTTAGCGATCGTAGGTTCTTCCATCGCACCATCTAACAACGTCTCTGCAAATCCCTTAAGCGCAGTGATCGGGGTTCGTAATTCATGCGAGACGTTCGCTACAAAATCGCTTCGCATCCGTTCAACCCTGCGCCATTCACTGACATCATGAAGCAAGACGACAACACCTGCCGTCGCACCATTGGACTGGCGAATCGGCGTAATATGCGCCTCAAGCGTTAGCTCCTGCGGTTTATGAATTTGCACTTCTTTCTTTTGCACGACACCAAATGCGATCGCTTCATCAATTAAACTCGATAAACCATAGTGATGCCCAGCTTCCCAATGCCAACGGCCAATAAAATCAACGTCATTGACACCGAGCAATTTTTCCGCCGCAGCGTTCATCAACAACATGCGACCTGTCTGATCGATCACAATCACGCCACTTAAAATATGGCTCATGACCGAATCGATTTTATTTTGTTCTTGGCGCGTCAGTTCACGCTGATCGTGCAAAGCACCCACCATGGCATAAACACGCGTCGCCATGCGTTCCAAACTGCCCTTGTGCGTCTCACGATCTTCAGGCGAGACTTCACCGTCGAGCGCAAGATCCATCACATTGGAAAGATCAACATAAAGATGGCGTGTTCTACGGTTTCGCCAAACTAAAAAACCGATAACCAAGAGCAACAAAAAGATCACAAGGAGTAACCAACTGGTGATCGAATGCGAGAACATCGTCTACTCCCCTCGCACAAATTTATACCCGACGCCACGCACTGTTTTAATAAAGCGCGGACTCTTCGGATCTACCTCAATTTTATCGCGCAAGTGGCTGATATGTACATCCACAAGACGCGTATCTCCCGCATATTCATAACCCCATACACGATCGAGCAATTGATCACGACTCACGACACGATCCAGGTTTTTGAGCAGATAATGCAACAGATCGAATTCTCTTGGCGTAAGATCAATAATCTCACCGCGAACGATCACTTCATAGCGATCCGCATCAAGGCGTACATCCCCGACGACATACAAATTATCCGTGTCAGCGCTTTGTCCATCATCGGCAGGTTTCTCTTCGACCTTTCGACGTAACACAGCACGTACCCGCGCGACAAGTTCACGAGGGCTAAACGGTTTGGTCACATAGTCATCCGCACCCATCTCAAGACCAACAACCCGATCAATCTCTTCGCCTCGCGCTGTCAACATGATGATCGGTACGGTACTTTGCGCTTGGCGCAATCTTTTGCAGATTTCTAGCCCGCTGATCCCCGGTATCATCAGATCGAGGATCAACAAATCGATCGACTGCGATGTCGCGATTTCTAACGCATCATTACCATTTTCTGTCGTGATCACTTCAAAGCCTGCTTGAACCAAATTATAGTGCACCAACGTTCGAATCGATTCTTCATCATCCACGACAAGAACCCGATCGCTCATACGTGTCTTTCTCTCCCTTTATGGTAATCCATCTTGTTTTATTCGCAGGTATAATCCCGAAAAACGCTTAGCCACCGCTTCTCGTGAGACAGCGAGTGAGAGTGCCTTTGTCGAGCCGACGATGACCAGTAATTGTTTGGCACGCGTCATCGCCGTGTACAACAGATGCCGTTGTAACATAACGGCATGTTCACGCACCATCGGCAAAACAACACAAGGATATTCACTGCCTTGACTTTTATGGACAGATATCGCAAACGCATGCACGATCGCCGATAATTCTGTCTTCGAAAAAACTTCTTCACATAACGTATCATCTTCTTTAAAAAATCGTACAGCTAAACTGTCTTCATAGATCGCAACCACAGTACCCATATCACCATTGTACAAATCACGCTCATAGTCATTTTTCGTATGCATAACTTTGTCGTGTAGGTGAAACGTCCTCTGACCGTGGGTCAAGGTTGGACCATCCTGATCAGCTAAGCGTCTCGATAATCGTTCATTACACGCATCGATGCCACAATAGCCTTTTCGCATCGGCGAGATCACCTGAATCGCGTCAAGTGCTGACTGTGACAAGTAAACAGGTAGACGACGTACGACGAGATCTTCGATCAACTCGGCCGTTTTTTGAGGATCTTCTTGCGCGATCATGAAAAAATCAGCATGCCGATCATGCGTCAAATCCGGCATGATTCCTTGACGCACATCATGCGCTGCAAGCACGATCGCACTATGCGCTCCTTGTCGAAACACCAGATCGAGCGCATGCACTTTAGCCAAACCTGAAGCGATGATATCGGCAAGCACCGTTCCTGGTCCAACAGATGGCAACTGCTCAGGATCACCGACCAAGAGCAGACGCACACCCACTTTCAGCGCGTCAAGAAAATGATAAAACAGCGCTGCATCGATCATCGAAACTTCATCTAGAATGATGACATCGCCTTCAAGCGGATTGGTGTGATCCTTGGTAAACCCAAAACCACCTCGCGAAGACTTGCCCACTTCAAGCAACCGATGTAACGTCGTCGCTGGAAAATCAGCACTTTGCGTCATCCTCTTAGCCGCTCGCCCTGTGGGTGCCGCGAGGATCACACGATACGATCGCTTTTGACAAAGTCCGATCACCGCTTTGACGGTGGTCGTCTTGCCCGTACCAGGTCCCCCGGTTAAAACGACGAAGCGCTCGGTCAGCAACGCTTTGGCCGCCTTTTGTTGTTGATCACTTAATCCTGCCAGCAATAGCTCGTCTTGCTCGTCATACCCTTGCACTTGCTCAGCATCTTCATTACCATTTCCCATAAACAACGTATGCAATTTTAGCGCGATCCCTACTTCGATTTTATGCGAGTAAGGAAGATACACCGCCAAGTCTGACAAGCCGAGATCTTCGAGGATGACGGCACCGCGTCCTGATAGCAAGGTACCTACGCGCATCACACGCTCCTGATCCTGCGTCAATCGCTCGCAGGCGCGCGTAATCCATTCGCCCATCGGTAAAAAAAGATGACCATCTTCACTCGCTTCTTGCAAGACGACCATCAGACCAGCTGCGATCCGTTCGTCCGAATCTGCACGCATACCTATCGCTTGCGCGATATGATCCGCCGTCTTAAAGCCGATGCCATAGACGTCCTCAATGATCTGATAGGGCGTCGTTTGCAGCAATTGCAACGCTGTGGTGCCACTACCATAGACAGCAATCAATTTCTCAGCAAGATGCATCGGCAAGTCATGACTTCGCAAAAAACTACCCAGTCTCGCAAAATCTTTCTCTTGCCGAAAATTCATCCTAATTTTTTCACGCAATTTTGACGAAAGACCAGGCACTTCTTCAATGCGCTCCGGCTGTTCGAACAATGTCTCCATCGTTAATGCGCCAAAATGTGCCACGATCTTTGCAGCCGTCTTTGCCCCAATCCCTTTAAAACGACCACTCGCCAGAAACTTCTCAATACCAAGCAGCGATGTTGCAGGAACCAACAACGCTGACTCCGCTTGAAACTGTCGGCCATACGAAGGATGAAAAACATAGCGCCCTAGCCACTCATACTCGCGACCCAGTTCAATCTCGTTGAATTGTCCCGTCAAGGTGAGTGTATCACCCGCGAGTAATCTCACCCGTAACACGACATAGCCGTCAGCGCGTTTGACCAGTTCCTTTTCCGCCGTGGCACGAATTTTTTGCGTCACCATATCATTGGTTCAAATCACGCCGAACGCCATCGACCATATAAATGACCCATTCGCCGATATTGGTAGCATGATCGCCGATCCGTTCAAGACTTTGCGCCACCATGAGAAGTTGCGTCGCTTGCTCCACGCCTTGCGGC
>JABEUY010000047.1 GCA_013044175.1 Bacilli bacterium | reverse complement strand
TCCCGACCCGATCTTGACGAAACCGGCGGCACCGGTGACGAAAATCACGAAGAATGTTTTGCGTGTTCTCGACAATATGTACGAGACGATGAAGTTTGCTAATGGCATCGGTTTAGCAGGACCACAAGTCAATATTGCAAAACGCATTGCTGTTGTCGATGTCGAAGATGGCAAAGGACGTCTTGACTTGATTAATCCTGTTATTTTAGAAGGTCGCGATGAAGAACTTGGTCCAGATGGGTGTCTGTCCATACCAGGTCTTTATGGTGACACGATGCGGTACAAATGGATCCGTGTTCGGATGCAAAATCTTGAAGGGGAATATGTCGAATTTGAAGAAACGGATTTTCGAGCTCGTTGTATTCAGCATGAGATCGATCATCTCGATGGCATCCTATTCACTTCAAAAGCAGTTCGTCTGTATCGTGAGGATGATGTGCCGGCATCACCGCGCAAAAAGCGAGCGTAATGACGCTTTGATCAAAGAAGCAATTCTGATTGGTGATGCGGAGGTGCGCCGCAATTAAGTCCGATTTGAGCATAAGTAAAAAGCATCCCGTATTGTGGCGAATCGTACCGATTTTCGTGAGTGTTCTTCTCATCGGTTTGTCTGTGTGGGTATTTATCGCGTATCGCAATTCTTTTTCTGTGATCATTCAGTCCTTCGGCATGTTTGGCGTTGTAGTCGCTATCTTGCTTATGGCGCTTTTATGCATCATCCCAGTACCTGCCGAATTTCTGATCATCGTTTTGATGGGCATGTATGGAGTATATTGGGGTATCTTTTATTCCTGGATCGGTTCGATGATCGGCGCTGTCATCGCGATGTATGTGACGCGATGGCTTGGGCAAGCACGTGTCAGGCGTTTATTTACAGAGCAACGTCAGCAGCAGATCGATCAGTGGATTTCACGCAGAGGAACGCTTGGCTTGCTCGCGTTGCGTTTTGCGCCGTTTGTTCCTTATCATGTCTTGAATTATGTTGCTGGTCTGATGAATATTCGACTATGGCCCTTTTTGTGGACGACTGCTCTTGGTTTAATCCCTTTTTATATCGGCATGGGTGGCGTCTTTTTAGGTTTAAGCCATGGCATCGTGACAGCGGGAATAGCTGTGGTCGTCGTTTTGGCTGTACTCGGATTCGTCAGTTATCTGTTACGTAAACGTTGGCTTAAGGCATTTTTGGGTCATACCTCGGATGAACATGACCAAAAATAAGCCGTGAATCATCTGTTGTCAAAAAAGGTTCGCACAATGCCATGCCATTCTTGTGCTCTTTTTATGTTTTCTGGTGTAATATACTTCATCACGTTTCGCATAGGAACGAAAATAGGGTCTTCTCGATGATGCTTAGGTTCTGGATAATGCGATGCAGTAAGACTGCGACGTCTCGCTGGTTGCTCTATGCGAGGCTCGCTTTGCGAAAGACGTCGATGTAAACCTTTTCGTACAAGACCATGGAGTTGTTGTGTAGATTGATGGTTCACAATGTCCATGGCGAGTGAACCTGCCCGAAGTATCGTTGCGATTTTCATCATACAGTCACATCCTTGTGTTAAGTGGGAGTTCACCATACTGTATGCACGACGACCTTGACGGGGATTGGACGATGGTCCAGACAGGAGTGATTGCGTGGATCGCATCGCGTTTTTTATCGATGGTGGCTACTTAGGAAAAGCTTTGAAAAACCGTTTTGGCAGTCCGCGACTGGATTATGCGAAACTCGCAAAATGGATGGCGAATAAAGTTGATCCTAAAGGAAGTATCTTACGAGTTTATTACTATGACTGTTTACCTTATCGATCGGACATTCAGACAGACGAAGAAGCTCGTCGTCATCTGGATAAAAGAAGTTTCCTTAATAAATTGAATCGACTCGATAATTTTGAAGTTCGTGAAGGCAAACTCGCATTTCGTGGCCATGATGATGCTGGCGAACCCGTTTTTGAGCAAAAAAGAGTGGATGTACAGTTGGCAGTTGATCTTGTCAGTCTTGCATTGCGGCACGCAACGGGGAAGATCGGTCTTTTGACCGCCGATTCCGATTTCGTCCCTGCTATTCAGGTATCCAAAGATGTCGGGGTCGAAGTTGTTCTGTTTTATGTCGCGGGAATCGGTAATTTAGAAGAATTGCTTAATGCCGCTGACCGTCGGGTTGAGATTACGCGAAGCGATATCGAAAACTTTCGTCGTCATTAAACGGCCAAGGAGGATGAGCGATGTCGCCAAAGCCAAACTATCTCCCTGTCTTGTCGAATTATACGCTTACAGGTCTGCGGCAAAATCACCAAGATATTCCTTATCTTGTCGCTGAAGATCTAAAAAATCATGACGCTTTTTATGTGATGGATAATTTATCGTCGTATCATCGTGAAGTACATCGCATCGCTTTGCAATTAGCTTTAGAGCATCTGCACGGAAGAATGCCTCCTTCTTGGCAAACTGGCGTTGCTTTTGCGCAATTAGGCAGTGGTGCGCGCTCGGAGCAGTCGATATTTAGTGATCAAGATCATGCCTTGCTGTATGGTGGATTCACGTCAAAGGTCACATCGGATGAAGACGCTTACTACCAAAAGCTGGGCGAAGTGACGGCTGCGATGTTGCACGAGATCGGCTATCCCTTTTGTACAGGTAATATTATGGCGAGTAATGCGCGATGGCGTGGCACCCTTGCCATGTGGGAAGCGCGCATTCAAGAGTATGCTGACTTACCTGATTGGGATAATTTGCGGTTTTTATTGATCGCTGCGGATGCAAGAACGGTGATCGGAGAAAAGGGTCTTGTCGCGAAGATTCGACAAGCGGTCGCGCATGTGGTCGCTCGGTCGCCGTATATCCGCTATAAAGTATCGGATCAGGCCTTAACTCAAAAAGTCGCTTTATCTCTGCTCGGTGGTATCAAACTCGAGGTCGATCCCTTGCACAAAGGGAAATTTTCGATCAAGGAAGGCCTGTATTCTCCTTTAGTGAATTGTGTGCGTATCTGGGCGCTCAGTATGGATGTAGGTGAACCTTCGACGACAAAGCGTATCGAAAGACTGATAGAAAAAAAAGCGTGGACGAAAGATCTTGCTCTTCCGATTCTTGCTGCCTTGGAGACAGCTTTGTATTTTCGTTTGCGTCACCATGTTAAAATGGCATTATCCGGTCAAACGATCGATGATTATGTCTCGATCGATGAACTTTCGGATGCGGAACGCGAACGCATCAAGCGAGCGATGCGTGTAACTAAGCAACTTTCGCAAATCACAGCGCGTCAATTTCCGCGACCGGGGTGAACACGATGGGCTTCGAACGAATTCGCGTTCTTCGTCATCTGTTTGGAGGATCTACCGATACTTCCTATGCAGCGATGGAAGGGAAAGCATCGAATTGGCAGAGTGAAGCTGAGCTTCGTTCGATTTTGCACGCCTTGCAAGAGCATGAATTGGCCGATTATCCGCTCGATGCGCTTTCGTTGGCGGTTATCGATACGGAAACTACCGGTTTTTACCCGAATCAAGATCATCTTTTGTCGATTGGGGCTGTTCAACTCGACGTCCCCAATCAAGAGGGTCATCCGACTTTTCATACGTATGTAAAGCTTCCTCGGAATCAACTCATACCCGACGTGGTGACGGAGTTGACAGGTATCACGGAGGAGACTGTAAAGGATGCACCGGATTTGGGTTCGGCTTTGCAAGCGTTTCTCCAATTTGTTGGGGATCGCATTTTGGTCGCGCATCATGCTGCGCATGATATCCGATTTCTTAATGTCGGTTTGCGCAAAAGTTGGGGCGTGGAATTGAATCATCACATTCTTGATACTGGCAAAATCGCGATGATTCTGCATGATTTTAAAAAGTACCCTTCTCTTGATGTGCTTTTGTCGCTGTATGGCGTTGTCACATCGGATCGTCATACTGCACTTGGCGATGCGATGATGACGGCGAAGGTCATGATGATCCAACTAGCCTTGTTGCAAGAAAAGGGACTTACGAAATTAGGTCAACTATGGGAATGGTTAGTTGTTTTAGAGCATGAACGCAAGCTATAATGCGCGTCAGGTATTTCTAGGTTGACATCATGAATTCTTGTGGCATATAATCTGCGTTGATACCGTTTGCGCGGTTGCACAGTTCGGTGGAGGGAGGGAAAGCTACATGTCCGAGATCAAGGTCCGTAAAAACGAAT
>JABEUY010000046.1 GCA_013044175.1 Bacilli bacterium | reverse complement strand
CCTTGCGCTGTGTACGAAGCGTGTGGCGGTTGCCAGTTGCAACATGCTTCGTATGACGCACAAGTCGCCATGAAAGAGCAAGCGGTCATCGACAGTTTAACGCGCATCGGCAAGTGGGAAGAGCAAGACGTACGCTCGCTGTTGTCTCCTTTACGCAACATGGAGGAACCTTGGCGTTATCGCAATAAAGTCACGCTTTCGTTTGCCCTTGATGACGGTCGTCTGGTCGCAGGGTACGTGAAAGAAGGCTCGCACGACGTCGTTGAAGCGCCAGAATGCTTGCTTCGACCGGTTTCTTTTGATCAAGTCAGCGCATTTCTCACCGAACAACTCGATGATTTTGGCTTTGTTCCTTATGAAGAGGATACTCGACGTGGCGATTTGCGCCAGTTGGTTTTGCGTGAGAACCAAGAAGGGGAATTGATGGTCATTCTCGTGATGACCACACTTTCTGAGAACAAACTTTTGACCTTATGTCGACGTGCCGACGCTTTTTGCCGCCAAGAAGGCTATCGACTTGGCAGTTTCGTCGTTCACGTCGCACCGCCCGGCACGAAAGCCATCTGGGCTCGTGAAGGCAAGGTACTATGGGGCAAAGCTTTTCTGAATGAAACGATTGGCGATTTGACGTTTCGCTTATCGTCACGCTCTTTCATGCAAGTGAATGAGCGACAAATGCGCGTACTGTACGACGAAGCACGCAAGGCCGCCCAACTGACCGAGCAAGATACCGTTTGGGATCTGTACTGCGGCATCGGTACGATTACTTTACTGGCAGCGCACCACGCGAAGCACGTAACCGGTATCGAAGTCGTCGAAGAGGCCGTCGCAGACGCCAAACAAAACGCTCGTCGCAATGGTCTGACGAATGTGACCTTTTTGGCAGGCGATGCCGAAAAACTCGTCACCGATCGCCTCGAAAACGGCGATCATCCCGACGTCGTCCTGCTCGATCCCCCGCGTGCCGGCTGCGATCGCACCGTGCTCGAAGGCATCCTGCGCGCCGCGCCACAGCGCATCGTCTACGTCTCCTGCAACCCAGCAACCCTCGCCCGCGACCTGCGCATCCTCGCCGATGGCGGTTATGCTCTTCGTTCGATCGTTCCGGTTGACATGTTTCCGCAGACGAGTCATGTGGAGTGCTGTGTGTCGCTCGTTAGAAGCTCCTGATATCACTATATATCTTCTTTGAGAGCTCAGGCGAATCGTTGCCTGGGCTTTTGTGCGGCGCATTTTGAGCTCAGATAAGCTATCATCTTGCTCGTGATCAAAATTTGTGACTCGGTAGTGGAAAACGGAGGAAAATCCATTGAATTTGTTGAGTATATAGTTGTAACGATGAGTAGTTGATGGTCGGGCATTGTTGGAACTAAAAATACTGTATAATCAAGGAAGAACGTCAGGACACATCCATCGTTTAGATCATGAAACGTAGACGTTGGGTGTGCGGACGTAATTAATAAATATGAATTTTATGAGTGTTGGTTTTATTCAGTTAACGGGCAGGAATGTTCAAGAACGACGTACCTTATGCCCTTTGCACTCATACCCCTGCCGTTTAACAAGTTGATTATAGCTTCTACCGCCCACGAATAAACTCCATAAATCCCTTCGGTAAATTCACGTAGAGTAATTCTTGACAACCACACTACTGCGTATTACTATATACACGTAATCTGTAATGCAGAATATCGGTAACACAAAATACCTGTAATACAGAGTACCGAGTGCGAAGGGGGAGAAATTTGGAAAACATAACGGAGATGTTGAAAGGGGTGCTCGAGGGTTGTGTGCTTGAAATCATCAGCCGTGGCGAAACTTACGGCTATGAAATCACGCAACGGCTACGAGAACTTGGCTTCACTGATGTGGTTGAAGGCACAGTTTATACGATTACCATGCGGCTTGAGAAAAACAATCTGGTGGACATCGAGAAAAAGCCATCCACTATGGGACCGCCGAGGAAATTCTACACACTCAACTCAGCAGGTCGAGACCAACTTAAAATTTTTTGGAAAAAATGGGGCTTCATCTCAAGCAAGATTCAAGAGCTCAAAACACAGAGGGAGGAGAAATAAAATGAATATTTTTGAAAAAATTATCGGAAGTTTAGATGACAAACGGGAATGGAAAGCGCTAGAGGCTCGTGCGAAGGCACTTCCAAGTGAGTACCGTAACGCTTACAAAGCAATCCAACAATACATGTGGATGGGTGCTGCCCCCACCGATTGGAAGGATTGCAGTCGTATTTTTGGCGGAATTCTCGACCTATTTGAGGAAGGAGCGGCGGAAGGCAAGAAAGTCACTGACCTCACAGGCGAAGACGTTGCCACTTTCTGCGACGATCTAGTGAAGGATGAAAACACTTGGAGGGACAAGTACCGTAAGAAGTTGAACGATATCATTGGTCGTGGCTAACGGCGGAATCCTAGTGAATTTTCACCTTTCCACGACAGACGATGAGTAAGCTGACCAATGCTTCGCTTGGAGACCTACCGGTGGTCCGTCCGATGTGTCAAACGTTGAATTCGTATAAGGGAGTGAGAACTGTGCAAGAGGTAGCAATCCAAGTGAAAGGACTTCAAAAGTCCTACAAACAGCTTCATGTTCTCAATGGTGTAAATTTTGAAGTAAAACAGGGCAGCATTTTCGCACTGCTCGGCTCCAACGGGGCGGGAAAGACAACGATTGTCAACATTCTCACCACGTTACTGAAGCAAGACAGTGGAACCGCCACCGTTAACGGATTCGATGTTTCATTAAAGCCCGAATACGTAAGGCAGTCGATCAGCCTGACGGGACAATTTGCCGCCGTTGACTAAATTTTGACTGGTTGGGAAAATATCATCATGATAGGGAAATTACGACATCTAAAAAATCCGCGACAAGTTGCTGACGACTTACTTAATCGTTTCGGTCTAACCCACGCTGCCAACCGTAGGGTATCCACCTATTCGGGTGGCATGCGCCGTAGGCTCGATCTCGCCATGAGCCTTGTTGGAAAACCGCTGCTCATTTTCCTAGACGAGCCGACAACCTGGCTCGATCCAGAGGCGCGCATTGAGGTTTGGAAGATTGTCAAAGAGCTTGCCGTGGGTGGCACGACGGTATTCCTAACCACTCAGTATTTAGAAGAGGCTGAACAGCTTGCGGATCGAATTGCTATCCTGCATGAGGGTAGGATTATCTCCAACGGCACGCTCGCGGAGCTAAAGGAGTTATTCCCTCCAGCGAAAGTGGAGTATGTGGAAAAACAACCAACATTGGAAGAGATATTCCTCACAATTGTCGGCAAAAAGGAGGGGCATTAAGTGGAGGCAACAAACAAATACTTTTTGAGTGATATGAGTGTCATGTTTGGACGTTCCATGCGCCATATATTTCGGAGCATGGACACCATCATCACGGTCACTATCATGCCAATTGCTTTTATGCTGTTGTTTGTCTATGTGTTCGGCGGCGCGATTCAGTCCGGCACGCACAACTATGTGAATTATCTTTTGCCCGGTATCTTGCTGATGGCGATTGCAAGCGGTATATCCTATACGGCTTACCGACTGTTCATCGATTTGCAACGGGGAATATTCGAACGGCTCCACTCCATGCCGATAGTACGTTCGACCATCCTATGGGGGCACGTTCTGACATCGCTAGTTTCCAACGCGATTTCGGTCGTCGTCATAATTCTCGTCGCGTTGATTATGGGTTTTCGTTCATCTGCAGGGGTACTGTCATGGCTTGCCGTAGCCGGTATACTCGCGGTGTTTACATTAGCCTTAACATGGATTGCGGTAATTGCCGGATTATCAGCAAAATCGGTAGACGGTGCAAGTGCCTTTGCCTATCCGATTCTCTTCCTACCGTTTGTCAGCTCGGCGTTCGTACCCACTAAGTCCATGCCGCTAGTTGTACGCGTTTTTGCCAACAATCAACCCGTCAACCCAATTGTCAATGCGGTACGATCCTTGTTCGCGGGACAGCTTGTCGGCAATGACATTTGGATTGCGCTTGCATGGTGTTTAGGTATTCTAGTGGTAGCGTATGTCGTCGCAATGTGGGTTTACAAACGGAGAATATCATAAACCTTTGTGGTGCTTTGTCGAGGCAGACCTGTGACTAGAACTCTGTCTCGATTTATGTTGTTCCTGCATCTCACGCTCACATAACTCTGGCACAACAGGGTTCAAGGAGTATGCCGTTGTATTTGATAAGTTAGTTTTGAGCCACTTTTCGCTTGGTTGATCGAGCAAAAAGTGAGCCACCTGTTTTCCAATTCGATCCCCTCACGAGTATGCTTTAGTTGGCTACTAAAAGCAGAAAGTGATGGAACAAAAAAGGATGATCCAAGTGGCTCAATTCCATCTTATCAGAATCCTCGCTGAACGGGACAACCTCTCTCAACGGGAAATTGCCAGGAAACTTGGCATTT
>JABEUY010000045.1 GCA_013044175.1 Bacilli bacterium | reverse complement strand
TTTGTCGAGATGGTCGATCAATTTTTATCGATGCCTAAAATGAGCTTTGATTACGAAGTCGTTGAAAAGACATCCTCGATTGTCGTGCAATCGTATGATGGCAAGTGGAAGGACCTTGGCACTTGGGATTCATTATCGAAAGAACTCGATGTCGATTTCATTGGTCATGGAACGGCCAATCAATGTGAAGATACGCATGTGATTAATGAATTAAACGTTCCTGTAATCGCAAAAGGATTAAGAAATGTTATCGTTGTCGCAAGCCCAGATGGTATCCTTGTGGCTGATAAAGATCAAGTGGCAGATATTAAAAAAGAAGTAGCGAAATTTAATCAACGTCCCATGTTTGAAGAAAGAAGATGGGGTACTTATCGCGTTTTAGATCATCAAAAACTCGAAAATCAGCAAGAGGTGTTGACGAAATACATCACGTTGTATCCTGGTGAAAACATAAGTTATCAAAAGCATGCGATGCGTGAAGAGGTTTGGACGATCGTCTCAGGACATGGCCATCTTGCTCTTGATGGTCGCATCATGAAAGTCCGACCTGGCGATGTTGTTCGTGTATGTATCGGCCAGTGGCATGCGATTATGGCAGAATCTGAATTATCGTTAATCGAAGTGCAGCGTGGAACGGAATTGGTGGAGGAAGATATCGAACGACGCTTTCTCGCTTGGGATGACATCGTTTATCATTGTCTTCACCTTGTGAAATCTCTTTAAATGAAAGGAATCTTTGTGATATCTTAATGATCGTTAGCGAATCAGGTGGTGAATTCGCGTTATAATAGAATCCTGTGGTTAAATGGCCAAGGCATTTTGCCCTGGTCTTTTGCTTGCCAAAAAGGGGTTAAGAAAGGGGAATACAAGTTGAATCTTTACACGATGCTTGCCGCTTTTCTTGGGTCAGGTGTTGAATTTGTGGAGGCGCTCACGATTATCCTTGCGGTCGGTGCAGTTCGAGGGCTGAAAAGTGGATTGCTTGGTGCGCTGACGGCAATTATCATTCTTGGTGCGCTTATTGCGATTATTGGCGCGCCGCTCGTTGGTATTATTCATTTACCGCTTGTTCAAGCGATCGTCGGGATATTGCTTTTATTATTCGGTGTAAGATGGTTACGTAAAGCGATTCTTCGCTTTGCGGGGATCGTCGCGACGCATGACGAAGCGCAGGCTTTTGAGAAGGAGAAAAAGAAACTAGCAGCAGCAGGTGAAAAGTCGCAGGGTATTGATCGGATTGGATTTGGAACTGCGTTTGCTGGCACGTTTCTTGAAGGTCTTGAAGCTGCCTTTATCGTCATCACGTTTGGTGCGACGGCTCATGCGATGTCTTCAGCAATTATCGGTGCGATTGGTTCGGTGATTGTGGTTATTCTTTTGGGTGTGCTTTTACGAAAACCGCTTACGCTCATTCCGGAAAATACGATGAAGTACGTAGTTGGTATGCTTTTGACGAGTTTTGGCGCTTTTTTTGTTGGGGAAAGCCTTGGTGCATCTTGGCCACAAGCTGATCTTTCGATTTTGTACATCGCATTGACGATTGTCGTGTACACGCTGATTTTTGTATCGGTCGCCAAAAGCCGTCTATCGGCTCGATAAGATAAAAACCATGAGGTGCAACCATGAAAACGGCTTTAAAATTGATCTTTGATGATCCGCGATTGTTTTATGTGCTTGTTGCTTTTCTTTTGCTTGCCGTATTTTTTCATCTCATTCATCAACCTGTGCTCGTTGCGATTGCGATCTGGATCGGAATCCTTGTTGGCTTGATCAATGCCACGACCTATGCTTTTCGTGTTAAAAAAGGTAGCAAGTAACGAAAATTGTGCTTTTCGCAATCCTTGTATCCTTTTATAGTGAGGGTACAAGGATTGTAAAAAAGTACCTTGCAAAAAGGACTTGCTTTTTGATGATCACGTCTATATAATAAACAAGGTAATCGCGCTTGGGGATATAGCTCAGCTGGTAGAGCACCTGCCTTGCACGCAGGGGGTCAGCGGTTCGAATCCGCTTATCTCCACCATGTATTCCTCGATAGCTCAGCGGTAGAGCATCCGGCTGTTAACCGGAGGGTCGTAGGTTCGAATCCTACTCGGGGAGCCATCTGGAGTGATGGCCGAGTTGGTCGAAGGCGCTCGCCTGCTAAGCGAGTATACACTTTAAAGGTGTATCGAGGGTTCGAATCCCTCTCACTCCGCCATAAGAGAATCGTAAGAGTCGGGTCGTTCTAGAGAACGTCCTTTTTTGTTGTATTTATCGTTATATTTATAAAGAATTTAAATTTGCTATTTTATATTAACTATTTCGACAGATAGTCATTACATTGGCTTTACAACCCCTTAACAATGAATCGTTAAGATAAATAAGCATAAACCACTTAAGGGGGAAACACGTTGAAACGCAATGCGAAATGGATGACAGCAGGTCTCGCTACACTTACACTAGGTGGCATTCTTGCCGGCACATTACCAATGGCAGCCATGGCGGCCTCGCATCAACAAGAATTAGTTCTGTACTCGGCACAAGGCTATGATATGGCAATGGGTGCTGCATTCCAAAAAGCAACGGGCATTAAAACAGTAGTTTCCGATATGTCCACAGGACCAGTAATCTCGAAAGTGGAAGCGGAACGAGCTAATCCACATTGGGATGTCGTCTGGTTTGATGGCGATTCATCCATGCAATCGTTAGATGACCAAGGTCTCTTACTTAAAGGTTTTACACCGAATGATTTCAATAACTATACAGCGCTTGGTAAATCGCTTGTACCTGCAGACCATGCTTATTTTCCTGGTGGTGTAACGGCAGCTGCTGCTTTTGCCTATAACCCAAAAGTATTACCAGCTAAAGACGTTCCTACAACATTACAAGGCTTACTAAGTCCTCAGTTTAAAAATGAAATCGCGATGAATGATCCAAGTATCTCTGGTCCTACGTATCCCTTTGTCGCTGGCGTTATGCAACAAATGGGTCTTGCCAAAGGAAAACAATTTTTCTTGAATCTAAAGAAAAATGGTCTTCATATCTATCGTACCAATAAAGTTACCTTGAGCGCTTTGTTACATGGCCGTGCAAAATTGATCTGGATCCAAGACTCTGCGATCACTTCGGCTATTCAGCAAGGTGATCCGATCGCTGTTGCTTATCCGAAATCAGGTACATACACACTTCCTGATGTGATCGGTATTGACAAGTACGCGCCAGATATGGCTGTTGCAAAACGTTTTGTCGAATTTGTCCTTTCAAAGCAAGGTCAAGAAGTTATGATCAACCCGCAAAATGGCGGCGGCGATTCCTACTATAACCCCGTGATTAAAGGAATTAAGCCCAATCCGCTACGCAAACAATCTGGAATTAACTGGGTTCGTGTAAACCCTATCCAAGCAGCGAATGTTGAGAATTCGGTAAAAGCTTGGTTTAACACGAACATCACTTATTAATTGATGAATTCTATCTTTATTGCTCGACTTAATCGTTTTAAGTCGTTGCCGAGTTTGTTGATTATGAGTGTGTTACTACTGTATCCCTTGTTTACGCTGTTGTTGCAGATCGTGTTTCCTGATGTGTTTAATTACCATATGAGTTGGAAACCATCTTTATCAGCGATCAAACAAGTGATGAGTAATCCTCTTGATTTGACTGCGGTAAGCAATTCCTTTTGGATAGGAGCCATTGCTGCGATCGTGTCGATAATTATCGGCACGATCACAGCTTTTGGTGCGCAAATGGCACGGGGCTGGTTGCGCGCATTTTTAAATGGTTGCATTTGGGTGATTTTCTTTGCCCCATCTTTCGTCATTGCCTCAGGCTGGGTGATTCTGCTTCAACCAGATGGTATTTTGCAATTAGCATTTAATTTATCGCCGAATCTTTTTAACTGTTTCTTTTCGCCGGTCGGGCTGTTTCTTGTGATGGGATTGCGATATTTTCCCTTCGCTCATTTTGCGATGTCTCAAGCGATTCAAAATGTTGGCTTTGAATATGTCAATGCTGCGAGGATGCTTGGCGCTTCGAAACGTCAGGTTTTTTTCCGTATCTGGGTGCGCTTGCTCAGTCCTGCTTTGTTTGCTGGTGCAACGATTGCTTTTGCAGAAGGTTTTGGTGATTTTGGTTTGGCGGCAGTTATCACACCGCAAATGCAAATTCCGATCGTTTCGTATCAGATCTACCAATCGCTGTATGCGTCTCCTGTTGATTTTTCTTCGGCTGCGGTGTTGTCTTTTCTAGTGACGATCATCACGGCGGCTGCTTTGTTGCTTCAGTTCTGGTGGTTGAATCGACGTTCTTACACGACCGTATCTTCTTCGTCAAGAACATCAGGCGTTTGGCCAGGAAAAGGATCGAAGCTTGTCGTTGGACTTGCCGTTGTTATCAGTTTTCTCGGTTTGATTTTGCCGTTTGGCGCAACGTTGTTGCAATCTTTTTGGAAAGATGGTCAGGGTGGTTTTGGCGCGAGCAATTGGACGCTTCATGCGTATGCTTCAGCGTTATCTGTTGGTAATGACGGTGTAGCGGCGTTAGGGCGATCGCTCGAATATGCGATTATCGCAGCAGTCGTTACGGCGATCGTCGGTTTGTATGTCGCGATGCAAATGACGTTTAACAAAACGTTAATCAGTAAAATTCTAAATACCTTGACGATGGCGACGATCGCAATTCCAGGTCTTGTCTTGGCAGTCGGTTTTGTTTTTGCTTGGAATGCTCAGTGGCTGATACCTTGGCATCTCGTGTTGTATGAGACACCAGTATGTCTTGCGATGGCGTATATCGCCGGGCACATGCCGTATACGATTCGACTGCAATTGTCATCGTTAGCGCAGATTTCGCCGAATTTATTGACAGCCGCTTCGACACTTGGCGCAAAAAAAAGATCGATTATTCGACGTATCGTGATCCCGCTCGTGCGTGAGACGGTCATTTCGACGATCTTGATCACTTTTACCGGTGTGATTTTCGAATTACCTGCGGCGACGTTGCTTTATCCGCCGGGGCAACCACCGTTTTCTGTCTTGATTCAACAAAAGTTTAATGCCTTCATGTGGTCGCAAGGATCAGCCTTGACGATTATCGGTATGGCCATTGTGCTCACTTCGTATATCGTCGGTAATTTGGTTTTGAAAAAAGTGTTTGGACAAAAAAACAGTTCAGGTATGACGGCTGCTTTCGGTGCTGTCGCAACAGGTTCTCAAGCCGACTCAGCGACGACATACAATGCAGCTGGCGGTACATCGTAATGGCTTTACGTTCAGGGGGAGAAACCGTTGTATATTCAAATTAAGAACGTAGCAAAGCGGTATGGCGATCGTACCGTCTTACAAAATATCGATATCAACGTTGAGCGAGGCCAATTTGTGGCGTTGCTCGGACCATCCGGATGTGGAAAGACCACATTGTTAAATGCGTTGTCAGGCCTCATCGATATCGATGACGGTGAAATTGTGGTCGACGGTAAAACCATTTCGGCAAAAGGTGCTACGGTTCCGCCGGAAAAGCGTCAAGTCGGGATGGTTTTCCAAGATTTTGCCTTATGGCCACACATGAATGTCTTTGATAATGTTGCCTTTGGACTAAAAATTCGTAAGGATCAAAAATCGTCCATTCGTGAACGTGTGGCAGAGGTACTCCGTGTCGTGCGCATGGCAGGTTTTGAGGATCGATTTCCTCATCAATTGTCTGGCGGACAGAAACAGCGTATCGCCATCGCTCGTGCGCTTGCGCCATCACCGACCGTCTTGTTACTCGATGAACCATTATCGAGTCTTGATGCCAAGCTGCGTGAAGAAATGCGTTGGGAGCTTTTATCGATTTTGCAGCAGGCTAACATCACATCCGTGTATGTGACGCATGATCAGATTGAAGCACTCAGCATGGCAGACCACATCGTTTTATTAAATCAAGGCAATGTCGAACAGCAAGGCATTCCAACGACGTTGTACCAAAAACCTGAAACGGAATTTGCTGCTTGGTTTCTTGGTGCTTCCAATCGTTTTGAAGGCATGATTAAAAGTCGAGAAGGCGAACAAGCTACCGTATTGTGTGGTGACTTAGCTTTACTCGCCCATACAACGGCGGAGATCGGCACGCATGTGATCGCGATGATTCGTCCTACGGATGTTCATTTGTACGATACCGATAATGAGAAACGATTACATGATGATGGGGCGTTTTTGACCGCAACCATCAAACAACGTGCTTTTCATGGCGTTAATTGGCATTATCGGTTGGTGATCGACGGCGCGCATACTGATTTTGAAGCGACGTCCATCAAGCATTTTCAAGCAGGGGATCGTGTACACGTGTTTATTCCTACCGAAGCCTGCCATGTAGTGAAACGTTCGGGTGTCTTGGCGGGTGTTCATTAAGATGTGCCAGTATTTGCGCATCTTTCGCTTGTCATCTATAATATTTAGAACATCGGAGAACACTCGTCCCTGATGGGGTGGGTGTTCTTTTTGTACGGAATAGGGAGGTTTTGTCATGCTTGTATACGATCCGAAATCGATAGAATCAAAATGGCAAACATATTGGCAAGAACATGACAGTCATCGCGTTAATGAGTCTTCGGGAAAGCCGAAATACTATTGCTTGGATATGTTCCCATACCCGTCAGGTTCGGGTTTGCATGTGGGTCACTGGCGCGGTTATGTGATCTCCGATGCGTTTGCTCGCTTTAAAAAACTGCAAGGTTATGAAGTTTTGCATCCGATGGGTTGGGATGCTTTTGGCCTTCCTGCAGAAAATGACGCGATTAAAAAAGGCATTCATCCCAAAGAAAGCACCGCGCGTAACATCGCCAACTTTAAAAAACAATTGGCGCAAATGGGTGCGATGTTTGATTGGAGCCGTGAGATCAACACCAGTTCGCCGGAATACTATCAGTTTACGCAGTGGATTTTTGTGAAAATGTTTAAAATGGGCCTCGCTTATCGCAAAGAAATGCCAATCAATTGGTGTCCGAGTTGTAAGACGGGGCTTGCTAATGAAGAAGTGGTCGATGGTGGTTGTGAACGCTGTGGTTCAACGGTAACCAAACGCAACATGAATCAATGGATGCTTCGCATTACGTCCTATGCAGACCGTCTATTGCAAGATCTCGATAAACTCAAATGGCCGGAAAAAGTAAAAAAGATGCAAGCTAATTGGATCGGCAAAAGCATCGGGGCACACGTGCACTTTTCTTTGGTCGATCATCCGTCGTCGATCGAAGTTTTTACGACGCGACCAGATACACTTTATGGTGCGACGTATATGGTGCTTGCGCCTGAACATCCTTTGGTTGAATCGATTACCACGTCGGCTCAAAAAGAAGCTGTCGAAGCGTATGTGAAAGACACATTGACCAAATCAGCACTCAGTCGTCAAATTTTCGATAAGACGAAGACCGGTGTTTTTACGGGAGCTTATGCTTACAACCCTGTGAATCAAAAAGCAATTCCGATCTATATCGCCGATTACGTGTTAATGGAATATGGAACGGGTGCTATTATGGCAGTCCCTGCACATGACGAACGGGATTTTGAATTTGCTAAAGCGTTTGGCTTACCGATTATGCCCGTAATTTCACCTAAAAACGCAGAACCGATCACCGGCGACGCGATGACCGAAGCGTATGTTGGTGATGGCGTGCTCGTTCATTCCGGGGCACTTGATGGTCTATCTGTCGACGAAGCGAAATCGAAAATGATCGCCTGGCTTGAACAAGAGCAAAAAGGTTCTGGTGCGACGACATTCAAACTGCGTGATTGGGTTTTTGCCAGACAGCGGTATTGGGGTGAACCGATTCCGCTTGTGCATTGTGATGCTTGCGGTATTGTACCCGTTCCCGAAGAAGAATTGCCCGTCTTGTTACCGGATGTCGAGCGTTATGAACCGACGGGTACGGGTGAATCGCCATTGGCTGGAATAGAAAGTTTTGTGAATACAACGTGTCCTACGTGTGGGCAACCGGCAAGGCGTGAGACGGATACCATGCCACAGTGGGCAGGATCTTGCTGGTATTTCTTGCGTTTTGTCGATCCTCATAATACCAAAGAGCCTTTTGCTAAAGAGAAAGTCGATCATTGGTTACCTGTCGATATGTATATCGGCGGCGTTGAGCATGCGGTATTGCATTTGTTGTACGCACGTTTTTTCACGAAAGTACTGCATGATCTTGGCGTCCTTAGTTTTGACGAGCCATTTACCCAGTTATTTAATCAAGGCATGATGACGTTAAATGGGGCAAAAATGTCAAAATCAAAAGGGAACGTTGTCAGTCCGGAAGAATTGATTGAGAAATATGGCACCGATACACTACGATTGTATGAATTGTTTGTCGGTCCTCCCGAGGTCGATGCGGAGTGGAATCCAAGAGCCATCGATGGCGTATATCGCTTTTTAGTCAAAACGTATCGATTGGTTGCTGATCATGCGAAGGATACGCATGCTGTCGCTTCATCGGACGTCTTAAAATTGCGTCACCGTTTTATCGCTCAGTTAAATGAGCGGATTGAAGGTTTTCGCTTTAATACAGTAGTGAGTGGTTTTATGGAATTTATCAGCGCCTTACAAGACCATCCTACAAAGGTAGACCGAGAAACGCTGAAGGCGTTGATGATTGTGCTTGCGCCTTTTGCCCCTCATGTAGCGGAAGAAGGTTATGCGCTACTCGGTTATACAAACAGTGTATTCACCGAGACATGGCCACAAGTGGATGGGCAGTATCTCGTCGATGATGAAGTTGAGATCGTAGTACAGATTAACGGGAAAATTCGCGATCGCATGATGATCGCTTTGACGATGTCGGAAGAAGCTGTGCTTGAATCGGTAAAATCGCGCGAAACGATGGTAGAAGCTTTAAACGATAAGACGATCGTCAAGCAAATTGTCGTACCGGGTAAACTGGTGAATTTTGTGGTGAAATAGGGAGGGTTCTCGGTGAAGTTTTCGAAAATGCATGGTATTGGAAATAACTATATCTATGTCGAGACGAAAAACCTCGGTGTGCATGAACATGATCTTGCCTCACTTGCAATCGCAGTATCCAACGTGAACACGGGAATTGGTTCCGATGGATTGATTACGATCGGTTCATCGCAGACTGGCGATTTTCGCATGCGAATCTTTAACGAGGACGGATCAGAAGGTGAGAATTGCGGTAATGGCCTGCGCTGTGTCGGTAAATATGTGTATGACATGGGATTGACGACGAAAACGCAACTCGTCGTGGAGACGAAGGCTGGTTTGATGCATCTTACTTTGCATGTCGACGCTTCGACCAATACGGTTGAAGAAGTTACTGTCGATATGGGTGAACCACGCTTTTTACGAGAACAGATCCCTGTGCTTTCGGGAAATCCTAATGAAATGGCTTTGCATGATTCTCTTGAAATTGATGGTCAAGCATTGACATTTACCGCGATTTCGATGGGCAATCCTCATGCTGTCTTTTTTGTTGACGATGTTGATGCGATCGATGTCGCCGCAATCGGACCGAAGATTGAACATCACTCTTTTTTCCCACAGCGTGTCAATGTAGAGTTTATCGCGCAAAAAGGAAAACATGAACTTGATTTTCGCGTCTGGGAACGTGGGTCTGGTATAACGCAAGCTTGCGGTACAGGTGCTTGTGCCAGTGTCGTCGCTTCTGTGTTAACGGATCGTGTACAAAAAGGTGAAGAAATTCTGGTGCATCTCCTCGGCGGCGATCTTCGGATTACCTATCATGAAAATGGTCATGTTTTCATGCGTGGACCTGCAGCATTTATCTGTCACGGTGAATGGTTGTAAAACACAAAGGGGGAGACCTCGCTGAGAACGATCGAAACTGTGCTTGAAAAAGTCGTGATCATGATGGTGCATCATCATGATCGTCCACAGCAAAAGCGCGAACACGATCGCGATGAAATGATCGGCTTGATCGAAGCTTCAGACGGACAGGTCGTTGCGATTTGTGAACAAGCGATCGAACATGTCAATCCAAAAACGATGATTGGTATGGGTAAAGTTGATGAATTAAAAGGTACTATTGAACAACATGAGGCTGACCTTGTCGTATTTTCTGTCGATTTAACGGGTAGTCAGTTACGCAATATCGAAGAGTCATGTGGTTGCCGTGTGATCGATCGCACCCAATTGATCCTCGCGATTTTTGCCAGTCGTGCCCAAAGTCATGAAGGTATTGCACAAGTGAAACTCGCTCAACTGTCCTATCTTTTGCCACGCTTAACCGGGCGTGGCATTGCCATGTCGCGACTGGGTGCTGGTATTGGTACACGGGGTCCTGGTGAAACCAAACTGGAGACGGATCGACGTAAAATTCGTGAAGAGATTCATCAATTAAAGCGTGTGCTACAAAAGCAAAAAGCAAGAAGACAAGAATTGCGCAAACGTCGTGCTTCGCAAGGTGTGTACTCGATCGGGATTGTCGGTTATACCAATGCGGGCAAGACGACCTTGCTTTCTAAGCTGGCCAAACGGTATGGTGAGCGGATGATGGCAACAGGGCAAGATCGTCTATTTGACACGCTCGATTTGCTTTCGCGAAGATTAAATTATGAAGGCAGAACGTTTGTGGTCACCGATACCGTCGGTTTTTTGCGTGATCTACCTCATCACCTTGTCGATGCTTTTCGAGCGACGATGGAAGAGGCGGTAGATGCTGACGTTTTACTTCATGTTGTCGATGCGACGTCAAGCTTTATGGATGATGAAATCGCAACGGTACACCAAGTCATCACGAAAGAATTAGCTTCTGTAGCGCCCGTGGTCACTCTGTTTAATGTAAAAAGCAAAGATTTATCGGCTATGTCGATCGTATACCGTGATCCTCTGGCTGAACAAACGGTAGTGGGTTCGATTTTTGAAGATAAAGTCTTACAAGAGATCATGGAAGCCATCGATCATATCGTGGCGAAGCGGTTGCATCTTGAACTTTTGATCCCGCATGACCGTTCTGATATCGTGGCGCTAGCTTATCAAATCGCGAATGTCGTCAGCGTTACGGGTCAAGAGGCAGGGATGCTTTTGACGATGACGATCGATGCTCGGTATGCGCGTCAATTTTTGCCCTTTACGATGTTAACGTAAGGAAAGAAGGTTTTGTGTGGTTAAGGAAGAAGATTGGATGTTTGCCGAGCGTATCGAAGCATCAATTGGCGAAGCGTTGTCTGCGATCGATCGTTTGGCGGATCGTAATCAAGCTAAAGTTTTGGAAGCTTTTTCTGAGGAACAAATCGCAGATACGCATTTATTCGGTTCTACCGGATACGGGTATGATGATCGCGGTCGAGAAAAACTCGATGCCTTATTTGCGCGTGTTTTTGGTGCGCAAGCTGGCTTGGTAAGACCGATGATCGTGTCAGGGACGCACGCGTTATCGCTCGGCTTGTTCGCTTTGTTGCGCCCTGGGGATCACCTGCTGTATGTGACAGGGATGCCTTATGATACGTTACATAGTGTGATTGGGCTTCGCGGAGAGGGGCAAGGATCCTTGCGCGAATTTGGTGTAACCTTTGATGCGGTTGCACTTTGTGAAGATGGAACGCCCGATTATGAAGCGATCGGTAAAGCGATCAACAAAAACACCAAAGTCGTAGCGATTCAACGTTCGGCAGGCTATGCTTGGCGACCAGCTTTGACGATGAAACAGATTGAAAAAATCGTCGAGGTCGTAAAAAAGGCGGCCCCCAAGTGTTTGACGTTTGCCGACAATTGTTATGGTGAATTTACCGATTTCGTTGAACCACCCGAAGTAGGCGTTGATCTGACCGTCGGATCGTTGATTAAAAATCCAGGTGGCGGTCTCGCGCCGACAGGTGGCTATCTCGTCGGTACAAAAGTGGCGATTGAGCAAGTTGCTTATCGATTGACAGCGCCAGGGATTGGTGCCGAATGTGGTTCTTATGAAAATTATCGTTTGTTTTATCAAGGGCTATTTATGGCACCCCATACGGTGGCGCAGGCATTAAAATGCAACCTATTTGCCGCTAAAGCGCTTAGCGAAGCGGGATTTAGCTGTGCACCCAAAGTATCTGAACCGCGTAACGATATCGTGTTACGTATCGCGCTACAGAGTGCTAAGAATCTTGTGGCTTTTTGTCAAGCGATTCAGCGATGTTCGCCGATCGATAGCCATGTTATTCCTGAGCCTTGGCCGATGCCTGGCTATGCAGATCCTGTGATTATGGCAGCGGGTGCTTTTGTGCAAGGCTCATCCATTGAACTTTCTGCGGATGGTCCTTTACGTGAACCTTACCTTGCTTATTTACAAGGTGGATTAACGTACTCGCACGGGAAAATCGCAATTTTACAGGCAATTCGGGATTTGAAGGCGGTTACATTCCATGATTGACCGAACGGTGCAACCGATGCTAAACTTAACGCTGCATGTTAAGTTAGTTGGGGGAGGGCATAAATATGGATGAAGAAGCAAGGAAGAATCTCTCGCTTTTCCCCATCGGTATTGTACAGCGTTTAACCGACTTGACACCGCGTCAAATTCGGTATTATGAACAGCACGAACTGATACAGCCACAACGTACGGATGGTAATCAAAGACTGTATTCGTTTCATGATGTTGAGCGTTTGCTTGAGATCAAAAGTTTAATCGACAAAGGCTTAAACATCGCAGGTATTAAAGCGGTGATTGCAAAGCCTGTCGTTCTCGATCAAGAAGAATCGGACACCTTGGCACAAGCTGCGAAAGAAGTACGCGCAGAATTGTCCGAAACGGAATTGCACGAATTATTATTGCGTGAACTTGCCGACCGTGCAGGTCAACGCGGTAATCCTGCTTCGATGATCCAAGGTGAATTATCTCGTTTTTTCCATCGTAAACCTTGATAGACAGCGTGAAAGGGGCAATAAACGTTGCGAAAAACGTATACAAGAGCCGATATTGAACGTTTCGCCAAAGAGCAAGATGTTCGATATTTGCGTTTGCAATTTACGGATTTGCTTGGCGTCATTAAAAATGTGGAAGTTCCCGTCAGTCAATTGGGGAAAGCACTTGATAATAAGATAATGTTTGACGGTTCTTCCATCGAAGGATTCGTACGCATCGAAGAATCGGATATGTATCTTTACCCTGATCTTTCCACGTGGTTAGTTTTTCCCTGGTCTTCTTCTCAGGGTAAAGTGGCACGGTTGATCTGCGATATTCATATGCCTGACGGTACGTCCTTTGCAGGGGACCCGAGGGCGATCTTAAAGCGTACGTTAAAAAGAGCGACTACCATGGGCTTTTCGACGATGAACGTCGGTTCGGAGCCAGAATTCTTCTTATTGAAGATCGATGATGATGGGAATCCGACCACGGAAGTGAACGATCAAGGCGGTTATTTTGATTTAGCGCCGATGGATCTTGGCGAAAACTGCCGTCGTGAGATTGTCTTGGTACTCGAATCGCTCGGTTTTGAGATCGAGGCATCGCATCATGAAGTAGCGCCAGGCCAACATGAAATCGACTTTAAGTACGCGGACGCACTTGAAGCTGCTGACAATATCATGACGTTTAAACTGGTTGTTAAAACGGTAGCACGACAATTTGGTCTTCACGCAACGTTCATGCCAAAGCCGATTTTTGGCTTAAACGGTTCGGGAATGCACTGTCATCAATCCCTATTTAATGATCAAGGTAATGCCTTTTTTGACGAAAAAGATGAGTTTGGGTTAAGTGTTACTGCAAAACAATATTTGGCAGGTATTTTAGCGCACGCGCGCGGATTTACCGCGGTAACCAATCCGATCATTAATTCTTATAAACGATTGGTTCCTGGTTATGAAGCGCCGTGTCACATCGCTTGGTCTGGACGCAATCGCAGTCCGCTTGTCCGTGTACCAGCATCGCGTGGTGTCGGTACACGCATCGAAGTGCGAAATCCCGATCCGGCGACCAATCCGTATCTCGCCATTGCTGTGATGCTTCGTGCCGGTCTTGATGGCATTGAACGTAAACTTGTGCCGCCGAATCCGATCAATCGTAATATCTATGTGATGAACGAGATGGAAAGAGTAAGAGCAGGCATTCATAGTTTGCCCGATAACCTTCGAGAGGCACTAGAAGAGTTGGCGAATGACGATGTGATTCGCGATGCGCTTGGGGAACATGCTTACGCGCATTTTTATGAAGCCAAAATGATTGAGTGGGATATGTTTCGCACTGCCGTCCATCCTTGGGAGCGAGAACAATACCTTTCCATCTATTGATGAGAGCAAAGAAAAAACCCGAGGACGCTAATGACATAGCGTACTCGGGTTCTATAAGGTGCGCCAAAGTCCGATAACTTTACCTAAGATAATGATCGACTTGTAATAAAGAGGTTGCATGGAAGCGTTCTCTGGTTGTAAGCGTACGCGACCTTGCTCTTGAAAAAAACGTTTAACCGTCGCTTCGCCCTCTTCGGTCATGGCAACGATGATCTCACCGCTTGAAGCGGAACTCGTTTTCTTGACATATACGATATCGCCAGAATGAATGCCTGCCTCGATCATACTATCCCCGAGGACACGTAAAGCAAAAACATCCTCTTCATCGTTGAGATGCATCGGCATAGCGACATAGTCTTCGATATCTTCATACGCTGTGATCGGTTGCCCTGCCGTAACTTTGCCAAGCAATGGAACAGCCTTTACGGCGCTTAGCCATGTATTATCTTGATCGATGATTTCGATCGCACGTGGCTTGGTTGGATTGCGGCGGATTAATCCACGCTTTTCTAATTGTTCAAGATGGCCGTGAACGGTAGAAGTACTCATCACGCCAACCGCTTCGCCAATCTCACGAACGGAGGGTGGATAGCCACATCGTTGCACCTCTTGTTTGATAAACAGCAAAATAGCATTTTGTTTGTCGATGGCACGAGATCTTCCCATGTCGTGGATTCCCCATTTGTCCAGAAGTTTCTATACGAAATTATACCATACAGGCACCGTTTTTGCAAACATTTGTTCGGTTTCAGTTAATCTACAGAAACACTTCGTATGCTACAAAGCAATAAGGAAACGTATTTTTTGGAGATGATCGTATGCCGAAGATTTTACTCGCAGAAGATGATGCGATGTTAGGGCCTGCACTCGTCGATTTGCTCGAAGAAGAAAATTATGATGTTACGTTAGCGACAGATGGTGCTTCTGCGTATCAGCTTGCGCAAGATGGCGTCTATGATGCGCTTATTCTCGACGTGATGTTACCGGAGATGGATGGTTTTACGATTATAGCTAAGTTACGAAAAGACAAAAATCTTGTGCCTGTCTTGATGCTGACTGCGCGCGATGGCATTTCCGATCGGGTCAAGGGACTTGATGCGGGTGCTGATGATTACCTGGTGAAACCGTTTGCAACTACAGAGCTGCTTGCGCGGGTGCGCGCACTTCTTCGTCGTTTGGGTGGTGAGTTTGAAGATCCGGATGTCGTCACCTTAGGGCCAATAACGTTTCATATGGCCGCGAGACAACTTGATGTTCATCAGGAATCCTTTAGTCTTCCCCCTAAAGAGGCTGTACTCTTAGAACTTTTCTTGCGTCATCCCGGTCAGGTGCTTACTCGTTCCCAATTGATGGATCGCATATGGGGATTTGAAGGGGACGTCCTAGAAAATACGCTTGAGACGTATATCTCGAAGTTAAGGAAGCGATTAGAGTGCGAAGGTTGTCCAACCATTCAAACCGTCCGCGGTCTTGGGTATCGCTTGCAGATAAAT
>JABEUY010000044.1 GCA_013044175.1 Bacilli bacterium | reverse complement strand
GCCCAACATTCAGCAGTTACACGCTTCCATGGCTATGATAGCGCATTCATGGTAAGAATGCAAGGAGTTTTTGATCAATTCGGATTAGGCCAAAAGTAGTAAAAAGCGTGAATATGGTAGAATGAGACTAATGGGGAGGATGGGCAAATGCGTCTGAAAAGTAAAGTAAGGTTCGTGATCGTGGCCGTATTCTTAGTATTTTGTAGCATGGAGCCACAGGGTATTTCGGTTCTTGCGAAAAGTTATCGTACGGTATCGATAGCTTCGTTGATGAAAGTATTGCAGACCGTATCACCGTTGACGAATTATGCATGCACGTTGATAAACGGTCAAGGGAAAGCAAAACTTGTGATGAAGTACCAATATGAGAATGCCACACATTATAGAACTTGGTTAAATAAGTTAGAAGTTATCACGATAGGTGCTAAAAACTACATGAAATTCGGGGATAAGTGGATTGCCTCCGCGTCTCAACCGCAAGTTTCAATGGATGATCAGATGCTTCGTGGTGCTTTCGGTATTTTGCGCATTCGAGGCTTGAAAGTGGAAAAAACTGAGCCAGTGGTGATGCTCGGGCAAATTTGCGATCGTTATCTTGCCTCCATCGATCCACTAGCGCAATATGCACAAGCCTATGAGATTGTGATAACCAGGAATACGCACCACCTTGTTCGATTCGCCGTTCTTGCGCATCTTGGTTCATCCGTTGCACAAGGTTATTCTTTTAGCGTGACTTCGATCGGTAAAACACCGCCAATTACGGTGAGTGGGTTGAAGTAGTGCGATGCGTTATCGTTATGTGAAGGATCGTGACGATCCCAAGAAGGGTACCCGTCACCCAGAAAACACCGTGAATGGAGTAAGCAGTGCCTACTACGCCACCGACGAGAGGACCCACCATGTTGCCAATCTGATTGGCCGTTTGGTTCAATCCAAAAGCTCGACCGCGAAAATCGGCGGCAGTTGCCTTGACAATGAGGCCGTTAATGGCAGGGTAGACAGCACAAAAGAACGCACCATACATAAACCGAACGGCGGCAAAAGCATAGATGTTATGAAAGGGTAATTGCATTAAGGTTCCGATCGTGCCACCAAGCAAACCGAAAAACAACGTGCGAGTAAAGCCGATGCGATCGGCGGTACGACCCCAAAGTGGTGCAAACACGACGTTGGCGATACCGGTTAGTGAAAACACGATCCCTGAAACTAAAGAGGCATTCGTCGTGCTATGGCTTAACTGTTCGATATATAAAGTAATGACCGGTTCAACCGTCATGATGGAGAAGGAAGTAAGAAGATTAAGAGAAAGTGCCAGCATCAGCGATCGATTATGTTTCAGTTCGGCAAAAGCACTGAATATAGAAGATCGTTTTTTGGTCGGTACAAAATTCACTTCTTTGACCCAAATAATTGCAAGTGCTGTTGCGAGTAAGACGATCACACCTGCGCTGACAAAAGCGATACGATTGCCGAGCCAGTTCGCAAGCACACCACCAAAAAGTGGGCCAATAATCCCGCCAGCAGCCGTTGCGGAAGAAACCATTGATAAGGAAAAGCCGACACGATTTTCCGGCGTATTACTTCCAATCAGTGCGATGGAATTAGGAATATAACCAGAAAGCAACCCCTGTGTTAACCTTATCAATAAGAGCAAATAAGGATTATAGACAAAGCCGATTAAGATATACGTGACCACAAGCGCGATGCCAGAACGTATGATCATCGGTTTTCTTCCGAAGCGATCGGCGAGCGATCCCCAGTAGGGTGCGCTGATCGCTCCCCCAAAGAACGCCACGCTAAATAAAATTCCTGACCATGTCTCCACGTCTTGATGAACACCGATCTGCTCAAGAAAAAGTGGTAGAAAAGGAACGACCATGGAATACGATGCTGATACAATCAAGGAACCGATAAAGAGAACGATCAAGTTTTTTTTCCATATTTCCACGTGTGTTCACCCCGTTGTTCTATCATCGTTAAATCAAGAAAGAAAGTCAAATTCATCATAAGCTTTTAATTATGGTATCAATCATAATTATGTATTTCACTTATTATAAAATTCGATGTACGCTATTCCTACCAAGAAGATAGGGGTGGACGTATGTCACTTCAAGAAGATGATCAGGAATGGATGCTTGCTGAGTTGGCGAGAAACGCAAAGAAAAATAAACCGCATAAGCGATGGCTCTTTCTAGGTGGAATCATGTTTACTTTCATCATTGCACTGCTGGGGTATGGTATCGCGGATTTACCAGGGTTTAATCGCGTGGGTCAACTTGCTTGTGCCATTTTAATCGCGGTCGTGTATCGACAAATCGCAGGTTATCCAGAACCACTGCGCGAAGGCATTCATTTCTCGGCAAAAAAATTACTGCGATATGCGATTGTACTTTTCGGTTTAAAACTTAATATCGCGATCATTCTTCATCAAGGATTAGGGTTATTAGTGCGCGGGGTCGGAACGATCGCGTTTTCCATGATCGTTACAGTACTTATCGCCAAGTGGTTAAAAGCGGATAAAGGATTATCGTTTTTACTAGGCGTAGGCACTGGCGTTTGTGGTGCTGCAGCGATTGCTGCTGTATCACCGATCGTCAAAGCCAAAGAAGAAGATACGGCGATCGGTGCAGGTATTATTGCACTGATGGGTACGGTCTTTGCGATCGGATATACGTTATTGCGCCCGATTCTTCATCTTACCGCTTTGCAATATGGTATTTGGTCAGGCGTGAGTCTCCATGAGATCGCTCAAGTGGCTCTTGCTGCGGCCCCGGCTGGACAAAATGCGCTGGCGATTGCTTTACTCGGTAAGTTAGGGCGTGTATTTCTGCTCGTGCCTTTGAGTTTTATACTGGTCGGTTGGATGAAATGGCGTGGTAAGGTGGAACACAGTGATGCGAAAATCGAATTTCCTTGGTTTTTACTCGGCTTTATTGCGATGAGCTTTGTCGGAAGCTATGTGATTGGTAAAATGATCATCCTTTCACCTGCGACGATGAACGCGATCTCCGTAGTAACGACGTTTGTCTTAACGATGGCGATGGTGGGTTTGGGGCTTAATGTGAGTCTGAAAGATTTGCGTAGTCGGGCGGCAAGACCACTTCTTGCGATGACGATCACATCCGTTTTACTTTCCTTCCTCACTTTTCTCACCGTATAAAAAGGCATACAAAAGCTGATCCGTAGGATGATTTTTCGGATCAGCTTTTTTGGCATTTAGCCCTTAAAGATACTTTTTAAGACGAACCCTACATTGGCAGGACGTTCAGCGAGACGACGCATGAAATAGCCATACCAGTCATCCCCATAAGGGACATAGACGCGAACAGGGTGTCCCTCTTTGACGAGTGCTTTTTGCAGATCGGTGCGTATACCGTACAGCATCTGAAATTCATAGCGATCTTTGCTGATATGTTGATCGTTAATCACTTTTTTAGCATGAAGGATCATCGCTTCATCGTGCGTCGCGATCGAAGTTAAAGCCGGACTAGGCAAATGAATATCAAGCAGTTTTTTATAATTGTTGTCGACATCCACTTTGTTCGGGAAAGCGACCGACTCAGGTTCTTTATAGGCACCTTTCACAAGGCGAATGTGGGCGCCTTTAGAAGCGAGATCTTTGACATCATCTTCACTTCGATATAGATAGGCTTGAATCACGGTCTGAACATTGTTATAGCGAGCAGATAATTCATGAAAAATATCGAGCGTGATCTGGCAGTGTGAATAATCTTCCATGTCGATATTAACCCACAAATTTCGTTCACTTGCATAATCCATAATCATCGTCATGTGCTTCATGCAAAGAGCCTTATCGATATCAAGACCAAGTTGCGTCATCTTCAAACTTAATGAGGAACGAACTTTCTCGATGTTGATCGCTTCTAGCGTTTTGTTGCAATAGTCGGTTGAAGCGCGAGCATCTCGTTCATCTGCGACGAATTCGCCGAGATGATCAAGTGTTACCTGCATACCGCTTTGATTAAGCGCTTTCACCGCATCGATTGCCTGTTCGATCGTTTCACCAGCGACAAATCGTTTGGCGCCGTAGCGTAGCCCGTTTTTCTTAGCCCAATTGGACATGGTGCGATTTTGTGCCATGCCTTGAAAGAAATTGCGCATCGCTTGTTCCATGGAAATTTCCCCTTATCTGCCCCCTTTTTTGGATTGAAAAAGGGGGCGTTTAGTCCTTTAGAATCTTTCAGTTACGGTTTTAGGTTGAACGAAGTTAAGCAAGTAGTCTTTGGAACCCGCTTTGGCGTCGGTTCCCGACATATTAAAACCGCCAAAGGGCTGGATGCCGACGAGTGAACCGGTGCATTTGCGGTTGAGATAGAGATTGCCACAATGCATGTGCGCTCGAGCGTATTCGAGACGATCACGACGATTCGAGAATAAGGAGCCAGTTAGGCCGTATTCGGTGTCGTTATAGACGCGAATACCTTCCTCAAAACTGCTTACTTTGGTGATGGAAAGTACGGGTCCGAAGATTTCCTCTTGCATGATACGTGCGTGAGGATCACAGTCGATGAAGATCGTCGGGTCGATAAAATAACCTGATTCATCGTTATACGTACCGCCACACACGAGTTTACCTTCCGATTTGCCAAGTTCGATATACGAGGTGATTTTGGCAAACGCTTTGCTGTCGATGACAGGACCGACGGCGTAGTTGTCTTTGGTCGGGCCGACTTGTAATTTTTTGGTCAAATCAACGATTTTTGCGACAAGCTCATCATAGACTGCCTCATGGATAATCGCACGTGAACCTGCTGAGCATTTTTGCCCTTGAAAGCCAAAGGCGGCAGCTACGATACCTTGTGCTGCCTTGTCGAGGTCGGCCGTTTCATCGACGACACTGCCATCTTTACCACCCATCTCGGCGATGACGCGTTTGATCCAGCGTTGCCATTCGATACGACGATGAGCGACTTCATCGATGTGCAGACCAACTTGTTTGGAGCCAGTAAAAGAGATGAAGCGCACATCGCGATGCGTCGTCATATAATCACCGATTTCCGCCGGATCGCCAGGTACAAAGTTAAGAACACCAGCAGGAAGGGCTATTTCATGCATGATTTCGACAAATTTTGCAGCCATTACGGAAGACAGTGGTGAAGGTTTCACCAGTACCGTGTTGCCGGCGACAACAGCTGACATGACGGTTCCTGTCAAAATGGCAAGCGGGAAATTCCAAGGAGCGATCACGACGCCTACGCCAAGTGGAACGTAATGCATGCTGTTATCTTCGCCAGGATAAGGGACGATTTCTTGACCATGATCGAGTTCAAGGGCATTGCGAGCATAGAATTCGAGGAAGTCGATCGCTTCATTGACGTCGCCATCCGCTTCATCCCAATTTTTGCCTGATTCAAGAATTTGCCAAGCCATCAGTTCTGCTTTACGTCGCTTCATGACGGCTGCAGCGCGAAAGAGGAAAGAGGCGCGTTCGGCAAATGTCGTCAGTCGCCAGTTCTCAAAAGCGGTAGTAGCCGCTTGTATTGCTTCATCGATGTGGGCACGACTGGCTTGGCTTACATGACCGACGATTTCTTCATGCGCAGAAGGATTGTTTGAAGCGAGCGTTTTTTCGGTGGTCAAGAATTGACCGTTGATGTAAAGAGGATAGACTTTACCGAATTGACGCTGGACAGATTCTAATTGCTGTTGAAGGATTGCAGTATTTTCGGATGTAGTCCAATCGATTGTTGCTTCGTTTTGATACGGTTTAACCGTCATGGTTATTCCTCCTTAAGAAACTTAAAATCCGGATTTGTAAAGAGTCGATCAGCTCGTTTTCGTTGCGATTTAAAGAGGAATGATGCAAATCAACAAGAAAAGAGAGCGTTTACTTCGAAGTGTCAATAATTTAAACACATTGATTATATGTGTATAATATTTAACCACTGAACACATTCTATCATGAGATTTCTCGTGAAACAATATCTTGCTGTAAAGAAAGGATGGCATTCTTTAGTATTGACGCAGGGATTAAGGTTTCATGCGAGTACGAATTAGGAACGGCTCGTTTTGCTTAGGACGAGGCGAAATAGCAAAGCATGAACGAGGATCGAGAAAAGTAGTGTGGTTATCCACCAAAATACTGCGTTAGAAAGACCATGGAAAGTGATGAAATAGGCGGCGTATAGAGAAAGAAGAAATTGAAGACTGGCCATAATCAAACCAGGATTCCAACGTCTGCGACGAAACCACTCCACGATATGCGTTGTACAGTTGATAAGGCTAAAAATAATGATCAGTAAGCCAAAACCGAGGTTGAGAAAAGAAAGCAGGCCAAAAAGTAAAAAAGCTACCCAAACGAGTAGAATATTGATCCAGAAAACTTTACGATCGGTGAGAATTTCTTGCCCAGGCGGAAGTTGGTTGACCACTTGATTCATATAGTCTTTAAATCCCCCTGGTATATAATGTTCCTCCGTTTGGTGAAACAGATAAAGAGGAATATTGACCAGACCCCAAAAAAGCGGGTTTGACATCGGTATTTTCAGCAATAACAAGAAAGCGGTCAATATACCGAGCCAAGGAGCTGCTTTGGCCCAATTCTGTTGGTAAGCAAGACGCATGATCATAGGATATGCACTCCTTGAATGTAATGAGTTGATGATGATCGGTTATAATTCAATTATTATATCAATCTTGGGTGTCGAAATAATGAGGTGATGATCAAGATGGATTCGATGAACCCTGTTTTGCAAAGCGCCTATTATGAACAACTCCTTTATACATTGCCAGAAGCCGTTACGGTTGTCGATCGACAGGGTAAAGTATTGGCTTTTAATCGAGCAGCAAGTTCGTTTTATGGCATTCCACAAGAGGAGATCATCGGTCGTCCAATTGGTGATTTTTTTCAACGCAATTCCTTGATGCTTTTGCAAGTGATGGAAAATCAACTTCCTGTAACAGGAGCCTATCATCAACCGACACCAGGTAAACATGTGTCGATCTATGCAGCGCCAGTCTTTGATGCGTCCAAGGAATTGATCGGTGCGATTTCGATCGAACAAGACATCACTTCGGTGGTGCTTTTATCGCAACAAAGAATCGGTATGACGATGAGTGATGCCAGACAGGATGCACAAATTATTTTTTCAACCAGTGATAAATCTTTTCAAGCATCGCTTGATCGTGCTAAAGCGTGGCAAGGACTTACCACGTCTACCCCTCTTTTACTGCTTGGCGAAGTTGGCGTTGGTAAAGCGATGTTGGCTCGACATTTTCATGAGATCAGTCATCGAAAAGGCCCTTTTATTGCGATGGATTGTCGTGCTGTGACGGAAGGATTACTCGATATTGAGTTATTTGGATTTTCGGTTGAGCCGTTACGTCATGAAGAAGAACGTAAAGGAAAATTAGAAATTGCTGCTCATGGGACGTTATGGTTAAGTCATATCGATCAAATGGCACCTCAGACGCAAAACAAACTGGCACAAGCCTTGCTCGAAGGCGGTTATCAGGCGAGTAATGGTGCATTTGTCCCTTTGTCATGTCATGTGATTGCCTCGATCATCGGATCGCAGGAGAAACAAAGGGAGGCCATGGATCGCCTTGAAGATAGTTTGCGTTATGCGCTTGAAATGATCTATGTACCTAAACTGAGTGAACGAAAAGAAGACCTTCCGTCGATATGTCATTTTTACCTTACGAAAGCGGCGATCGAAAGGGGCAAGAGTCAACCAGAGATGCCTCCCGACGTGATGAATGCGCTCTCGAGCTATGCATGGCCAGGTAACCTCTATGAAGTTAAAAAAGTAATGGAGCAATTGATGATCGTCAGTGACGGTGAAGCTTTGACGGTGGCGATGTTGCCAAGAGGAATTCGACCTGAAACGATGGAGACGTTGACGGAACCAGCGATGCCGCTTGAATCGTTGGCAAGGGAAGTTGAACAACAGCAGATAGAACATGTGCTACGGCAAACGAATGGCAATAAGGCAAAAGCGGCGCGCATATTGGGTATTTCTCGTGGCACCTTGTATTACAAAATGCGCAATTATGGCCTGCTTGATGAGTAAAAAGCGTTGACATCAGCGTGAGGGTGGGTACAATAAGAAAGTGTTAGCACTCTAAAGCAATGAGTGCTAACAGCGAGAATCCCTTACGCAAAGGAGAGTATTCATGCAAAAAACGCCTTTTAAAGCGGAGTCGAAACGACTTCTTGACATGATGATTCACTCAATTTATACACATAAAGAAATTTTCTTACG
>JABEUY010000043.1 GCA_013044175.1 Bacilli bacterium | reverse complement strand
TTAACCGGCTACCCCTTGAAAACCCATGCATACAGATTCGACATAAAACCCCATAAATCCTTGTATTTATTGTGATTATGGAACCATCAGCAGTCCCTAGTTACCAATGTGCTTCATGGCAATCAAGTGCTCGTCGGTGAATTAAATGCGATTTTTGCTATCGGCATGTTACTAGGTGCCCTCATTACTGGCTTTGTTGGCAAATGGATGCGCGGTGGGCAAGTGGTTGGTCTCGGTTTATTCGTGAGTACCTCACTGATTTTGCTCGTCGGTCTTTTTCCCTATACTCCTTTTGTGATGGTGGCGATGGTGATCGCAGGGATTGGGATGAGTTTGACGAACGTAACGATCTCAACGATTTTGCAAAAAGTGGTTCCTAAAGATGTGATGGGACGTGTATTTTCTCTGCTTGGTACCGTGTTTGGTGCAGCAATGCCTCTTGGCATGTTGATCGGTGGCGTGGTTGCGGCGCGATTCCCGATCCTACCGGTGATTATCGGCATTGGTGTTTTTGGCGTCATTCTCTCCGTGATCACGCTAGTCTTGCCATCGATGCGCCATTCCATCTCGCTTTCTTCTAAGCATGAAGAAGAAGTTGTCGTGGGTGTGCAGGCAAATTGACAGGCCATTTCCTTACCTGTTACGATGAAAGACAGGCAAGGAGGTTCTTTCATGACAAAGCCTACATTTTACATTACAACGCCGATTTATTATCCCAATGATAAGCTACATATCGGTCACGCGTACTCGACGACCGTGACTGACACGATCGCGCGGTACAAGCGAATGCGTGGGTATGATGTACGTTTCTTAACGGGAACGGACGAACATGGACAGAAAATTCAGAAAAAAGCACTTTCTGCGGGGAAAGAACCGTTACCTTATGTGGACGGAATCGTTGCGGGGATCAAAGCGCTATGGCAGCGACTGAACGTTTCCTATGATGATTTTATCCGTACGACGGAAGAACGACATCGCGTGGTGGTGCAAAAGATTTTTACCCGTCTGCTCGAACAAGATGATATCTATCTAGGGCACTATGAAGGGTGGTACTGCACGCCTTGTGAATCGTACTGGACAGAAACGCAATTAAAAGACGGCGCGTGTCCGGAATGCGGTGGATCAGTCGAACTTGTGCGTGAAGAAAGTTATTTCTTTCGGATGGGCAAGTATGCGGATCGATTGATTCGTTACTATGAGGAACATCCGGAATTTATCCAACCTGTTTCGCGCAAAACGGAAATGCTCAATAACTTCTTGCTGCCCGGCTTAGAGGATTTAAGTGTGTCGCGCATGACGTTTGATTGGGGGATTCCGGTTCCGCAAAATCCTAAGCATGTGGTGTATGTCTGGATCGATGCGCTCTCGAGTTATATCACTTCGTTAGGCTATCTTTCGGAGGATGAAGCGTTACGCGGGCAGTTCGCACGGTTTTGGCCGGCGGATGTGCATGTGATGGCGAAAGAAATCGTCCGTTTTCATACGATCTATTGGCCGATCATCTTGATGGCGCTCGATCTCCCTTTGCCAAAACAAATCTTCGCGCATGGTTGGGTATTGACGAAAGATGGCAAAATGTCGAAGTCCAAAGGCAATGTCGTCGATCCCAACACGTTGATCGATCGCTATGGTTCTGATGCACTTCGGTATTTTTTGCTTCGTGATATTCCGTTTGGGCAAGATGGCGTGTTTACACTTGAATCGTTGATGGAACGTTTAAACTTTGATCTGGCAAACGATCTTGGCAACCTGTTGCAACGAACGCTTGCCATGGTGGAACGTTTTTGTGAAGGTCGCGTTCCAGCGAGAGGAGAAGTCAAAGAACCGGAGATCGCGTTTGCCGCGATGCTCAAAGACGTTGTCGCAGAAGTCGAAGATAAGATGGATGAACGGTATGATTTTAATGGTGCGCTTGCGGCCATTTGGAAGCTCGTACGCCATGGCAACAAGTATATCGATGAAATGGCACCTTGGGCATTAAATAAGGCAGGAGATACGGATCGTCTTGCGACGGTCATGTATACGGTGCTTGACGCGATTCGTGCCGTCAGTGTCTTGTTACAACCGTTTATGCCCGATACATCACCACAGATTTGGCAACAACTTGGTATTGAACCGGGAGAAGTTACTTCATGGGATAACGCGAAAAAAGCGGGTATTCTTCCTTCGGGTCATACGATCGCCAAAGGTGAATCGCTCTTCCCACGCCTTGATGTGGAAAAAGAGATCGGCGAACTGAATCTGTTGATGAATCCTTCTTCTTCGTCGCCCGAAGAAGCGTCACAAAACAACGAAAAAGCAAAGGCTGATACGAAGGTTGAAGGCGTGACGAGCCTAATTGCGATCGATGATTTCACGAAAGTGGAGTTGCGTGTAGCTCAGGTGATTTCCGCTTCCAAAGTGGAGAAGGCAGATAAACTACTGATTCTACAGCTTGATGTCGGTGATCATCAACGTCAAGTCGTGTCGGGGATCGCTAAGTATTACACACCAGAAAGTCTTATCGGGCAAAAAGTGGTGCTCGTCGCCAATCTACAACCGGTTAAATTGCGTGGTGTGGAATCGCACGGTATGATTCTCGCCGCGTCGACTGAGGATCAATTGGTGCTTGTCACCGTAGCGAAAGACATCGCCAACGGTGCGAAAGTCAAGTAAATAAGGGAGCATAATCACGGTGTTATTCGATACGCATACGCATCTGAATGATCCGGATCTCTATGGCAGCGCGGCTTCGCTCATTGACGAAGCACGCGCTGTCGGCGTTACGCATATGGTCGTGCCAGGTTATGATCGCGATTCTTCGCTTCGTGCGATGGAACTTGCTGACCGTTTTGAAGGTGTATATGCCGCTGTAGGGTTTCATCCGCATGACGCGAAAGACGTCACGGATCAGGATCTAACGGAACTTGAGCAAGTATGGTTAAAGCATCCGAAAGTGGTCGCGATCGGTGAGATCGGACTGGATTATCACTATGACAATTCTCCTGTCGAGGTACAAAAAAAGATTTTTGCCGCGCAGATTGAGATCGCTAAGCGAGTTAGAAAGCCGATTGTGATTCATGATCGCGAAGCGCACGCGGATATTTTGACGATGTTACAAACGACGCAAGCTCGCGAGATTGGTGGTATCATGCACTGCTATTCGGCGAGTAAGGAGATGGCGCCACAGTTTTTAAAGGAAAACTTCTTGTTGTCTTTAGGTGGACCTGTCACGTTTAAAAACGGCAAGAAACCTGCACAAGTCGCCGAGTGGATTGCCCTTGATAAATTGTTGATTGAGACAGACGCGCCATATTTGACGCCAGAACCTTATCGAGGCAAGCAAAATCATCCGGCCAACGTCCGCTTTGTGGCGCAAAAAATCGCCGATTTGCGCGGCGTTGAGGTGGATGTGATCGAACAGGCGACGTTTACGAACGCTCTGCGCATATTTGGGTTGGAGGGTTGATTGCCATGCTGACCATCCAAGAAGTGATCATCGTCGAAGGGACACATGATCGCGACCGTGTGAAAAAAGCGGTTGATGCTGATGTGATCGTCACGGGCGGCTCGCATATTCAAGGTGAAGTTTTTGATCAAATCGCGCGTGTGATCGATACACGCGGTGTGATTATTCTCACCGATCCCGATTATGCCGGCGAACAGATACGCCGGCGCATCACGAAGCGTTTTCCTACTTGCAAGCAGGCGTTTATCCCCAAAGTCGATGCGATTGTGGATGGCGATATCGGGGTGGAAAATGCTTCTGTGACGGCTGTTGAGGCTGCGCTTTCCAACGTGCGCACGTTGTGGGCACGCGAACCGATTTTTTTCGTCGAAGATCTTTTTGAAGCGCAACTTGCAGGGAATCCTTATGCGGCGATGCGCAGGGCAAAGCTAGGTGCCCTTCTTGGCGTCGGGTATGGTAATGTCAAGGCGTTCCTTGGCCGTCTCAATGCGCTTTCGGTAACAAGAGAAGAGTTTCAAGCGGCGATAATCGTCTTGGATGGAGGCAATAATGAAAGATAGATTATATCAACCGACCGTGCTTCGCGCTTTGATGGATCGCCATACGATTCGTGCTAAAAAGGGATTTGGTCAGAATTTTCTGATCGATCGTCATGCGCTCGAAGAGATCATCGATGCTGTTTGCGGTGATGATGACGCAGCACAGTGCAGTGTGCTTGAAGTCGGGCCGGGACTGGGCACATTGACCCAAGCGTTGTGTGAGGAAGGTTTCGCAAAAGTTTTGACGATTGAGAAGGACACCTCATTGGTTCCGATTTTACAAGAGACTCTTGGCGATTACGATAATGTCGATGTACATTTTGGCGATGCGTTATCGATGGATCTTGAACCCATTCTTGCGAAGGCGCCTGCAGGATCGAATCTGTGTTTTGCCGCCAATCTGCCTTATTACATCACGACGCCGTTGTTGATGCGATTTCTCGAAGCTCATGTGCCCTTTCGACGCATGGTGATCATGGTGCAAAAAGAAGTGGCACAACGACTGACGGCACATGCTGGTACGAAGGAGTATGGTGCAATCACCGTCGCGGTGCAGTACTATGCGACACCACGCATTGTGACGATCGTACCAGCAGGTAGTTTTATGCCTAAACCGAATGTCGATTCAGCGGTTGTCGCTTTGGCGATGAAGGAACAGCGACCACTAGCTGAGAATCCGCAAGCCGAAATATTGTTTTTTCGCGTGGTTAAAGCGGCTTTTGCGATGCGGCGAAAAACGTTGCATAATGCGCTTCGCGCGGAGTTTTCTCATCTTGGTAAAGAAGGCGTGCAGGCCTGGCTGGGTAGTGCAATGATCGATCCACAGCGCCGTGGTGAGACACTAACGCTCGAAGAATTCCTTTATCTTACTAATAAATTCCCTATAATGGAATGAAAGGGTTTTGAAAGACAGTAATTATTACCAAGTCCGTTCGGGTGATTGACAAATAAAATTACTCGTTGATATAATAAAAAATTTTTGACATGTCACACATCGCATGCTATACTTTTACAGTAGAAAGAGGTGGCGTGTGTGGCGGCGAAGAGCGCTTTGCATGATATTAAGCGTAACTTAGAAGGTTTTGTCGGTGAAAAGATCGTTCTCCGTGCAAATGGGGGTCGTCGCAAGACGATTGAACGTACAGGCATCCTTGAAGAAACATACCCATCTGTTTTCGTCGTGAAACTGGATCAAACCGATCAATCGGTAAAACGTGTATCCTATAGTTATGCGGATATCCTGACGGATTCAGTAGAGCTTACGGTATATCGCGGTGATGATCTTATGCGGATCGGTGCCTTCGAATCATAATTTTCGTCTTTTAAACGATAAGGCGTTATCTCTTCCATCAGGTAGATGGAAGGATAACGCCTTTTTTGTATAGCGTGACGCCAATCGGAAAATCTAACTGCGTGACAACTTTGCGGTTTTATGGTGCAGAAAGGTGCGTGGCCAACAAGGCGATGGAAACCAGCAAAGGGGAACTGATTATCATTGGCGGTGCGGAAGACAAAGAAGGTCATAAGGAGATCCTGCGTGCTTTTGTCGACAAAGCTGGCGGCATGCATGCGCGTCTTGTCGTGATGACGGTGGCGACAGCGAAGCCGATCGAGATCGGATCGCTTTATGTCGATGTCTTTACGACGATTGGTGTCAAGGACGTGCGCATGTTTGATGTGTCTTCACGCGAGGCAGCAGACCGTCAAAGTGCGGTGGCTGCGATTGAAGACGCAACGGGCGTGTTTTTTACTGGTGGCGAGCAGATACGCATCACCACGCTCTTGGGTGGAACGAAGATCGATGCTGCGTTGCATACGCGCCACGAACAAGGTTTGGTGCTAGGGGGAACGAGTGCAGGAGCCTCGATGATGAGCAGTACGATGATTGTAGAGGGCAATAACAAGACGAATCCACGGGTCGGGGTCGTTGAGATGGCACCAGGTATGGAGTTTATCGAAGGTGTTGTGATCGATCAGCATTTTGCCCAGCGCGGTAGACTCGGTCGATTATTGGTTGCAGTGGCGCAGTATCCTCATCATCTGGGTCTTGGAATCGATGAAGACACGGCGGTAATCGTGAAAGATGCCCAATTTACGGTGATGGGTAAAGGTGCTGTTTCTGTGGTCGATGCTGGTGCTTTGTGGTTTTCCAATGTCGGATCGTTACAAGAAGGTGACGCCCTCGCATTACACGGCGTCAAACTTCATGTGCTGCCGGCTGGTGATCGCTTTGATTTGCGTAATCGCCAGCCGATACCAGCGAGTACGGTAAGGAGTGAACAGTCTTGAAGATGGTCACCATGCGTGTCATCGAAGGACCAAATGTCTATGTGGATCGACCTGTGATCGTGATGCGCATCGATTTGATGGCGTTTACCGAGCGCGACAGCGATGAATATCCGGGGTTTGTCGAACGTCTTCTTGCGCTTTGTCCGGGCCTTTACGATCATCACTGCGCGATGAAGCGGCCAGGAGGGTTTGTTGAGCGACTTTATGGTGGTACTTATTTTGGTCATATCATCGAACATGTCGCCTTGGAGCTTCAGACGGTTCTTGGCTATACTACAAATTTCGGTAAGACGCGCAATGCAGGGGAACCTTCTTTGTACGATATCGTGATGGAGTATGGTTGTGAGGAAGTCGGACAGTTTGCTTTGTTGACAGCCATGGAACTCGTTCAAGCATGCGTTTTTGATACGCCATTTGCACTGGAGGAAAAGCTCGAAGAAGGCAAACGGATCGCCGCGAAGTATGATCTCGGTCCAAGTACGCGTGCGCTTGTTGAGGAAGCGCAACGACGGCACATACCTGTGCGCAGAATTGCCCGTGCTTCGAGTTTGGTGCAATTGGGTACGGGTAAATACCGTCGATTGTTTGAGGCGACGGTTGGACCAGCTACGAGTGCGATCGCTGTGGATATCGCAAGTGATAAGGTGTTGACGAAACGTTTGTTAAGTGATGCTGGCATTGCGGTGCCAGAAGGAAGTGTGGTTTATGATGTTCGAGAAGCGCTACAAGTGTATTCGTCACTGCAAAAGCCTGTCGTCGTGAAGCCACGCGATAGTTGTCAAGGCAATGGCGTCACGATGGGTGTTCAAACACCCGAACAGTTAGCGAAAGCGTTCGGTGTAGCGCAACGTTTTTCCCAGGCAGTTCTTGTGGAACAAATCGTGAACGGACAACAGTATCGCTTGATGGTCATCGATGGTCAAGTGGTTGCTGCATCGCAAAGACTGCCTGCTCATGTGATCGGTGATGGGGTGCACACGATTGAAGAGTTGGTTTCCATGATCAATCTTGATCCGCTTCGTGGTGACGGGCATGAGAAGCCATTGACGAAAATCCGCCTGGATGAGACGGCGAAACTTTTTTTACAAGAAAAAAATCGGACGATTTATGATGTCGCAAAGCGAGATGAGTATATCTGGCTTCGCGATAGTGCTAATTTGAGTACGGGCGGCATCGCGATCGATGTCACACAACAAGTTCATGACGGTTTTCTACGCGTGGCAAAACGCGTGGCAACGACCATCGGGCTTGATATCTGTGGCATTGATTTGATCGCGCAGGATATCGCGCAGTTTGAAAAGGGTAAATGGGTCGTTCTTGAAGTCAATGCGGCGCCAGGGATTCGTATGCATCATTATCCAAGCGTAGGACAAACTCGCAATGTCGCCAAGGCGTTGCTCGATCATGCTTTTGCACCTGGTGTACAGGCGCGCGTGCCGATCATCGCGATTACAGGTACGAATGGCAAGACGACCACGACGCGGATGATTGGTTATCTTCTTGGTCAAGCAGGATACTGTGTGGGCATGACGACGACAGAAGGCATCACGATTGGCCATGAACAAGTGATGGTGGGTGATACGACAGGGCCGCAAAGTGCAAGATTGGTCTTAGCCGATCCAACTGTGGAGATCGCGGTCTTGGAGACGGCGCGCGGGGGTATTTTGCGCGGTGGATTGGGGTATGATTTTGCGGATATTGGCATTATCACCAATCTTTCTGACGATCATCTCGGGCAAGATGGATTAGCTTCAAAAGAAGATATCCTTCATACGAAATCTTTGGTCGTGGAAAGATTACTCGAGCATGGGATCGCGATTATCAATGCGCAAGATGAAGCTTTACTTCGTCTGTCTACAAAGCTTTCGCATCCCGTTGTGTTGACGAGTCTTGAGGAGGATCTCCCTGCTTTACAAGAGCACATTAAGCATGGACATCGCGCCTATGTGTTGATCGATGGTATGATCATCGAGTTTTTTGAGGGAAAAAAATACCCGATCTTGCGTGTTGATCACCTTGCTATTACATGGTTTGGTCATGCGCGGTTTCATATCGCCAACGTGATGCAAGCGATCGCTGCGACACGTCACTTGGGATTGTCGAGAGAACAGATCGCGACGTATGTATCTGGCTTTGTGCCTCGCCTTCAAAATCGCGGACGTTTGATGATCTACCGCTTGCCTTGTGGTCGTTATGTCGTTGCTGATTATGGACACAATACGCATGGTATGGAGGCGATCGGTACGATGATGTCGCGACTATTTGGTCGAAAGATTCCGGCTGTCATCGGTTTTCCTGGCGATAGGGCTGATCAGATTCTCATCGAAGCAGCGCAAGAGGCGACACGCTTCTTTGCACCGATTTATGTCAAGGAGGATGTCGACAAACGCGGACGCCAACCCGGTGCGATGCTGAGTTTATTGGTAAAGGCCATTCAGGAGATTGAACCTACGATTCATGTCGTCGCGATGGAAAATGAACGGGTTGCTCTTTCGCAGGCGATTCGTGAATGTGTGACAGTACCCGTGATTCTCGTGTTTTATGAGGTGCTTTCCCCAGTTGAAACGTTGATGCAAGAATTGCAGGCGCAAGCTGTTGACGTACACGATTTTTTTCAAGAGCAGGCCAAAAAAACGAAAGTAGTCAACGCTTCGATCCTTGTATAAATCCCCTCGTGCCCGTATGGTTATGGTATAGTGGTTGCGGGGGCGATTTTTAACATGATTTTTGAAAATGCGCGGGCGAAGATCAATCTCACCCTCGACGTATTGGGCAAAAGAGAAGACAATTACCATGAAGTAGAGATGATCATGCAGACGGTTGATCTGTGTGATTATCTTACGTTTGAAGAGCGTCAAGATGGACAGATTGTAGTTCGTTGTCAAGCGCCTTTCATACCTAACGATGAGCGAAACTTGGCTTGGCAAGCGGCAGATGCACTGCGTATTGCCTGTTCTGTGCAAAAAGGTGTGACCATTGAGATCGATAAGCGTATTCCAGTTGCCGCAGGGCTCGCGGGGGGTTCCGCCGATGCTGCGGCTGTTTTGCGTGGACTCAATCGATTGTGGCAATTAGGTTTGACCGATGATGAATTGGCTGTCATTGGTGCGAAAGTTGGATCGGATGTGCCGTTTTGTATCTATGGAGGTACCGCAATTGTTCGCGGTCGAGGCGAAGTGGTCGAACCGATTGACGTCAAGCCCTGCTTTTGGGTGATCCTTGTCAAACCAGCGATCGCGGTGTCAACCGCCGATGTCTACCGAGCTTTACGTCTTGATCAGATCGTAGTCCGGCCGCAAACGCAGTCGATGATCGAAGCGATTGAGTCGGCTGATATCGGCAAGATGCAAGAAGCTATGGGCAATGTGCTTGAAGCCGTAACGTTATCGATGCACCCTGAGATCGACAAAATCATCGCACATCTTGTACGACTTGGTGGTCAGATGGTACGAATGTCGGGAAGTGGACCGACCGTATTTGCGATCGTCACGAGAGAACAACGAGCAAAACGTATCTATCATGAGATCAAAAGCGATTATAAAGAGGTTTATCTATGTCGCACGTGTTGAGACATTGGTTGCCAAAGTCCAATTTAGAGTGCTATAGTCGCAATAGATTCCGAGCCAGGGAGTGGGATGCGTGCGCCGAAGTGAACGAATAGTACGATTGACCCGTCACTTGGTCGATCATCCGGGTACTGCGCTGTCCTTAACTGAAATGGCCGAACATTATGGTGTCGCTAAGTCTTCGTTAAGTGAAGATCTGGCGATTATTCGCAGTGTTTTTGAACAAGATGGTAATGGCTTTCTTCGTACGCAACTCGGCGCAAACGGTGGAATCCTCTTTGAGGTCGATGTGTCTACAACGCGTGAACAAGAGATCATGGCAGAGATTCTCGCACAGTTATCCGATCCACAAAGGATACTGACGGGCGGCTATATGTTTATTACGGACGTCCTCTCACAACCACAAATCTTACGCAATGTCGGTAAGATGTTTGCCAAACTTTTTGCCAAAGAAGAACCCGATGTCATATTGACAGTGGAAACCAAGGGTATTCCGCTTGCTGTCATCACCTCGGAGTACCTGAACATTCCTTACGTCGTGGCGAGACGTGACCATAACTGGAGTGAAGGGCCATCCGTAAGTACGAATTATGTGTCTAGCTTTGACCGAAGGATTCAATCGATGTCTTTGTCGAGAAGGTCAATCGTACAGGGCGCGCGTGTGCTTATCTTGGATGATTTCATGAAAGCTGGTGGGACGATCAAAGGCATGATCGCTTTGATGGAAGAGTTTTCAGCGACGGTTGTCGGTACAGGCGTCTTCATGGCAACGGCAGAACCCAGTGAGAAGTTTATATCCTCCTATCGGTCGTTGGTTACATTAGCCCATATGGACGAGATGAGTGGTTCAGTCGTTGTGGAACCGGGTAATTATTTTACGGAACGTATGTGAAGGTAAAAAAGGGGTGTAGCTGTCGATGACGTTATCGATCATTGCTTCTCAAGATGCACCGGCTGCGATCGGACCGTATTCGCAAGCGATCGCTGTTGGAGATTTGATTTTTACTTCTGGTCAAATTCCGTTGACTGCAGATGGGCAATTGGTTGGAGACGATGTTAAGGCGCAAGCGGAGCAAGTTTTGGAAAATCTTTCAGCCGTACTGCAAGAGGGTGGCTCATCCTTGCAAAAAGTGGTGAAAGCAACCGTTTTTCTCGCCGACATGAATGATTTTGCTGTGGTCAATGAAGTTTATGAAAAGGCGTTTGCAGGTCATCGGCCAGCGCGTTCGACGGTGCAAGTCGCACGATTACCCCGTGATGTGCGCGTTGAAATCGAAGTTATTGCGGTAAAATAATCTATTTTTTCATACGTGTAATTTGCAGAAATTCTTTTCGTTACTTTCTCATTTCAAGCAGGATATTGTCTTTCAATGTGGAATATCTAGACATTGGACAGTAAGCTTACTTGATGGGGTGGGGGATAATGCAAATTACTGATGTACGGTTACGTAAAGTGGTCACGGAGGGACGAATGAAGGCGATCGCATCGATTACGATCGATCATGAATTCGTTGTCCACGATATACGTGTTATCGATGGCAATACAGGATTGTTTGTCGCCATGCCAAGCAAACGTACGCCAGACGGGGAATTTCGCGATATTGCGCATCCGATTACGTCTTCAACACGGCAAATGATTCAAGATGCTGTCTTGGAAGTGTACTACCAAGATGGAGCGGATGCGATGATCAAAGTGAAAGCGCCAGAAGAAGTCGTTGCGATGGCTGAGTGACATACAAGTAAATCCCGGAAAATCATAGCCTGCGTTTTGCCGAGATGCTTCTTGCTCTCGGCTTGGTGTCTGTTCTCAAACAGGATACTAGCGAGGATTGAACCCGTGGATGCGTAAGCTATCGTTTAGGCGCGATCATGGTGTCGGGAGTGTGAGTTTTTGTGTTAGTTGGTATCGTCTTAGCTGCTGGACTCGGCAAGCGAATGAATTCGAAGCGTCATAAGGTAGTGCATGAAGTTTGCGGGAAACCGATGATTGAACATATCGTAGAAGAAATGTTGGCGGTCGGCTTCGATCGCCTCTTTGTCGTTGTCGGAATGCTTGAAGATCAAGTCAAAAATGTTCTTGGCGATCGTGTTGAATACATTCGCCAAGAGGAGCAATTAGGTACGGGACATGCTGTTATGATCACTAAGCCGTATCTACCGGAAACCGGAACTGCCGTTGTTTTATATGGTGATTGTCCACTCGTTCGTCGAGAAGAAATTCAACGGTTGCTTGCAACAGTTAAAGATTCTGGCGGAACGGCTGTACAGACGGCGGTTGTCGATAATCCTTTCGCTTTTGGAAGAATTTTGCGCGATGCGCGTGGTGATGTCAGTCGTATCATCGAAGAGAAAGATGCGACGCCAGAGCAGCGACAAATTCGCGAAGTCAATAGTGGTATCTACGCATTTTCGATCCCTTCCTTACGCATGTCATTAGACAAATTAAGTCGCGACAACGCGCAAGGCGAGTATCTTTTGACCGATTGTATCGAACATATCCGTCGTACAGGGGAACGAATCTATCCGGTTGTCGTTGGTGACCCAGATGATATCGCCAATGTCAATGATCGGTTGCAACTTTCTTACGTGGAACAGAAACTGCGCAAACGGATCTTGCTCCGTCATATGCAAAATGGGGTAACGATTCTTGATCCTGATGCGACGTATGTACAGGCGGATGTCGTGATCGGGCGTGATACGGTATTGCTTCCAGGTACGATGCTCGAAGGTAAGACGGTGATCGGAGAAGATTGTGTGATCGGCCCGAATTCACGTATCGAGAATGCGACGATCGGTGATGGAGTTCGTGTGGAATCTTCTGTTATCGTTGCAAGTAAAGTCGGTGATCGCACGACCGTTGGACCTTATGCTTATCTCCGTCCAGATAGTGAAATTGGTGCTGATGTTAAAATTGGCGATTTTGTCGAAATCAAAAATGCAAAAATCGGTGAAAATAGTAAAGTGAGTCATTTGGCCTATGTGGGCGACAGCGATATCGGCTCGAATGTCAATGTCGGATGCGGTGTCGTCACGGTAAACTATGATGGCTTTCAAAAGCACCGCACGGTGGTTGGCGATCATTGTTTTGTCGGTTCAAATGTCAACTTGATTGCGCCTGTTACGATTGGAAACGGTGCTTATATCGCGACAGGATCGACGATCACCGATGATGTTCCCGTTGAATCGTTTGCGATCGCACGAGAACGTCAAACAACAAAACCTGATTATGCGAATCATCTGCGGCGTCGTTTACAGGATCTTCATGACAGCAGTTCCGTTCGGACAAGTGGAAAGGAGTAAAAGAGGATGGCTTATCAGGATGCAAAGCTTAAAATTTTTTCAGGCAACGCTAATCCTCTTTTGGCTTCTGAAATTGCGAATGCTGTCGGCGTTGAACTCGGGCGTTGTCAGATCGCTCACTTTCGTGATGGTGAAGTAAGAGTGACGCTTGGTGAAAGTGTGCGTGGATGTAATGTTTTTTTGATCCAGCCAACCTCCGCGCCTGTCAACGAACATCTTATGGAACTTCTGATTACGATCGATGCCTTAAAGCGAGCTTCCGCGAAAAGCATAAATGTCGTCATTCCTTACTATGGTTATGCAAGACAGGATCGTAAGGCACGGGCGAGAGATCCGATCACCGCTAAGTTGGTTGCTGATCTTATCCAGACTGCCGGTGCGAGTCGCTTGATCTGTATGGATTTGCATGCGGGTCAAATTCAAGGATTCTTTAACATTCCGCTGGATCACTTAGTCGCTATGCCGATACTGTCTGATTATTTCTTAGCGAAAAATCTAAATGATATCGTGGTCGTCTCACCTGATCTTGGTGGTGTGACACGGGCAAGACGCCTTTCGGAACGTCTTGGTGCACCGATTGCGATCATCGATAAACGTCGTCCTGCCCCCAATGTTGCTGAAGTGATGAATATCATCGGTGATATTGCAGGTAAGACAGCGATCCTTATCGACGATATGATCGATACGGCCGGTACGATCGCACTCGCTGCAGAAGCGTTAATGGAGAAAGGCGCAAAAGAAGTGTACGCAAGTTGTACACACCCTGTTTTGTCGCCACCGGCTATTGAACGCTTAGAATCGGCACCGATTAAAGAATTGGTCGTTACCAATACGATCATGATACCGCCGGGAAAACACAGCGAAAAAATCGTTGTGCTCTCTGTTGCTGAAATCATTGCTGAATCGATCTTGCGTGTTCATGAGATGCGTTCGATCAGTGAGATGTTTGATACGTGATCGAATCGGGAGGAAAAAGGGCAAGTGGCCAAATGGATTGTCGGCCTTGGTAACCCGGGTAGCTCGTATGCAAAAACCCGACATAATGTCGGGTTTATGTGCGTCGATGCAATCCGGGATACCTTGGGATTAGATCGGGAAAAACCGAAAGAAAAATGGCAGGCATCTGTGGTTGAAACGATGCTTTACGGACAAAAGGTCTATCTGATGTGTCCACTGACGTATATGAATAACAGTGGAGAAGCCGTTCGTGAAGCGCTCTCGTATGGCAATGGTGATGCCAACCATGATTTGATCGTCATCTATGATGATCTTGATTTGCCGACGGGGAAGATTCGCTTGCGAACTTCAGGAGGATCGGGCGGTCATAATGGTATCAAATCGATTACCGCTCATCTTGGAACGGATGAATATGCGCGCATTCGCATCGGTATCGGCCGTCCTCCTTTTGATGTGACCGTCGTTGATCACGTGTTAACTGCTTTTACCAAGCAGGAGCGTCCGATCATCGACGATGCGGTGAATCAGGCAAGCGATGCGATTGTCCTTGCGCTTCGTGAATCGTTTACGATCGCGATGAACAGGTTTAATTTAAAAAACTGATCCCCATACTATCTGAAACGATATGTAGGGGGTTTTGTCGTTGGACATCGTCTATTATTGCAAACGCTGTAATGCGTACATGGGTAGTCTGGATGCAGCCAAAGCCAGTGAAGAACGTCTTGGTTTTAGCATGCTGACACCGGAAGAACGCACAGAATTTTTGCGCTATGATGGTTCGAAAAACACGTTGTATGTTAAAACGCTCTGTGAGCGTTGTGAGCACCAAGAAGAGCAGATCTTATTACACTGATTTGCTTTTCGCTAAGGATGCGCTTTAGAGGGGCGGGGGGATATTGGTTGCGGGATTTGGTACAATATTTCGCACATTCACGGGAAATCGCTCAGATTCTACAGGCTTATCAATCGGGCAATACGATTCATTCGGTAGCCGGTTTGTCCGGTTCGGCACGCAATTTTTTCTATGCTGCTTTGCAACAATCCGGTCATGGTCTTGTGATCGCGGTTCATTCGATGCAGGCGGCTTACGCAATGTCTGCCGATTTAACCGATTTGATGCCAGAGACAGACGTGCTCGTCTTTCCTGAACGAGAAGCGATGCATAGCGATTTATTCGCATTTAGTCCGGAACTTTCGGCGATGCGTATGAATACGTTACGGGCTTTGCTTGAAAAAAAAGCGCGTGTGATCGTCACGACGATTCGTGGTTTGCGTCAGTCGATCATTGCAAAAACACGGTTGGAAGATGCCTTGATTCCAGTTGCCGTCGGTCAGTCAATCGATACGCATCTTCTTGCAAAACAGTTGACTACGCTTGGCTATGAACGTGTAGACCGGGTAGAAACGACAGGGCAATTTTCAGTACGTGGTGGCTTAATCGATATCTATCCACTGGCTGGAAGTCCGATTCGCCTTGAATTGTTTGATGTCGAAGTAGACTCACTTCGCTATTTTGATATTGAAACACAGCGATCATTATCTTCCGTGAAAGAAGTCGTCATCTGGCCAGCTCGTGAAATCATTGCGACGAAAGAACAACTGATGATGGCGGCCGATCGATTGCAAGAACGCGTCGATCGCCATTTGAAAAAAACGAAATCAGCGGAACTTGCTAAGAAAATCGATCATCACTTTCGTCGTGATATCGAAAGAATGCGCAATAATGAGCATTTTCCTGGATTATTGCGTTATGAGCGATTGATCGATGCGAAGGAGACGATTTTTCTCGATTATGTTCCTCAAGATTTCGTTGTCGCCTATGATGAACCGAGTCGACTTCGTGAAACAATGGAACGTATTAATCGTGAAGAAATGGAATGGATTACGGCGGCACTGGAACACGGTGAATGGGTGCCTGATCTCCTTGAGCCGATCGAGTTGGAGACGATTTTTGCTCGAGGAACGTTAAGACAATTGTTCACAAGCACCTTCGCACGGCATGTCACCGGTACGCAAGCATCGACGATGACGACGATCAGTATGCACGCGATGCAGCAGTTCCATGGACAATTACCGTTGTTAAAATCAGAAACGCAACGCTACAAAAAAGGGCAGAATCACGTTGTTTTTCTTGCTGGGTCGATCGATCGTGCGCAACGACTGGAGCGCGTACTTTCTGATTTCTCGATTGAAACGGAGATAAGAGACCGTTTTGATGAGGCAGTGACGACGCCGCAGATTTTGATCGGTAATGTAGCGACAGGCTTTGAATTGCCTGGCGCAAAATTGGTCATCATCACGGAAAATGAAGTGTTCGTCAATAAGCGTAAAGCTCGGCGATTACGACAAGACGTCTCGGAAGCAGCGCGGATTAAAAGCTATCAGGACTTGCGCGAAGGGGATTATGTCGTGCATGTCAGTCATGGCATCGGACGATATCTTGGTATCGTGACGCTGGTTGTCGATGGAACGCATCATGATTACCTGCATCTTCGATACGCAGGCAATGATAAGCTTTATGTGCCTGTTGAACAGATTAATCAGGTGCAAAAATTCCTTGGCAGTGAAGATCGTGAGCCACGTGTTACGCATCTTGGCGGTTCGGAATGGGCACGTACGAAAAGTAAAGTGCAAAAATCGGTTAAGGATATCGCCGAAGAATTGATTAAATTGTATGCACAGCGCGAAGCGCAACCTGGGCATGCTTTTCGTTCGGATACTGAGTGGCAAAAAGACTTTGAAGCGATGTTTGCCTATGAAGAAACGCCAGATCAGTTACGAGCGATTACGGAAATTAAAAAAGATATGGAGAAAAATCGTCCGATGGATCGCCTTTTATGCGGTGATGTCGGCTATGGTAAGACGGAAGTCGCGCTTCGCGCAGCGTCGAAGGCGGTTTTTGATGGGAAACAAGTCGCCGTTCTCGTACCAACGACCATTTTGGCACAACAGCATTATGAGACGTTTAAAGAACGTTTTGCCGGTTTTCCCGTCACTGTCGAAGTGTTAAGTCGTTTTCGCTCCAAAAAAGAGTCGAATCAAGTGATCGAAGGCGTTAAGAAAGGTTCGGTCGATGTTGTCATCGGTACGCATCGTCTGCTTAACAAAGGGATTGAATTTCGTGATCTCGGGTTACTTGTGATTGATGAGGAGCAACGATTCGGTGTGACGCATAAGGAAAAATTAAAACAAATGCGTCACTCTATAGACTGTCTAACCTTAACAGCAACGCCGATCCCCCGCACGTTACATATGTCGATGGTCGGCGTACGAGATTTGTCAATCATCGAAACACCGCCTGAGAATCGTTTTCCTGTGCAGACCTATGTGTTAGAATATAGTGACGTTCTGCTCAAAGAGGCGATTGAACGGGAACTTGGTCGAGGCGGACAGGTGTATGTCTTGTTTAACCAAGTGAGTGGCATTCAATCGATTGCAGATCGTGTCATGCGCCTAGTACCGGAAGCAAAAGTATCGATTGGTCATGGGCAAATGGAGGAAGACGAACTTGAGCAGGTGATGTTGGGGTTTTTACAAGGGGAAACGGATGTTCTCGTATCGACGACGATTATCGAGACCGGGTTGGACATCCCTAACGTCAATACCCTGCTTGTCTTTCATGCGGATCGCATGGGTCTTTCTCAGCTGTATCAACTTCGGGGACGCGTAGGTCGGTCTAATCGCATCGCTTATGCGTATTTTACGTATCAACCTGATAAAGTGCTATCAGAGGTTGCTGAAAAAAGGCTGCAAGCGATCAAAGAATTCACCGAGCTTGGTAGTGGTTTCAAGATCGCGATGCGGGATTTAGCTATACGGGGGGCAGGTAATCTTCTCGGCGCTGAACAACACGGTTTTATCAGTTCAGTGGGATTTGATTTGTATTCCGATATGTTGGCACAAGCTGTACGAGAACTGCGTGGCGAAGTCCAAGAACAAAAGCCTGACCCGAACGTGGAAGTTAGCATCGAAGCCTACATACCGGAAGAGTATATTACGGATCCGATGCAGAAAATTGAGATGTATAAGAAATTTGTGGCGGTAGGCTCACCAGCAGATGCTGATGATTTGCATGAGGAAATCGAAGACCGCTTTGGCGAAGTTCCCGAACCGGTGCTCAATCTTCTCTCCGTTTCGAGAATTCGTGGTTATGCTTTTCTTTATGATCTCGAGTCAATCCTTAAGCAAAGCCAAAAGATGGTGATCACCTTTCGTGCAGAACAAACTGCTAAACTTTCAGGTGAAGGGCTGATGTCACTCGGTGAGTTAACACCACGTCTTAGTTTATCAGCAACGGAAGGTAAGTATGCTATTGTACTCGACGGGCGTATGCTTCGTGATGATCAGCTTTTAGCCTTGACCATAAGAGTGCTTGAGGCACTTAAAAAGGTAATTCAGGTGCAGGGGGAATTGCAAAATGTCCATTAGATCTACCATCAAACCGCTCGGTTGGCTGTCGACAGCTGCCGTTGCCATTGGCCTACTTGCGGGATGTGGGACCTCGAATGCCAGCATCGTGGCAACCTATAACGGTGGTACGGTGACACAATCGCAACTCGATACACAAGTTCACATTGAGCAACTGTTGTATCCTAGTCTGAACGTAACCACAGCCGTCAAGAAGCAGATTCTTAACGAAATCATCGTGTATGATCGACTTTTGTATGCAAAAGCCGTAGCGGCAGGGATCAAGATCCCGCAATCAACGATTGATAATACCGTTTTGCAATGGAAACAAGGCGAAATCTCTCAGACTTTTCAAGGAAACAGCCAGAATTTTGATGCAAAATTACAATCGTTGAATCTGACGGAGAATGATATCTCTTCCTTGATCGGCGTTCAACTAACGCTTCAAGCTTATTCGCAGACATTGGTTAAATCCATTCCAATTGCCCAAGCAAAAACGTATTATCAACAGAATTTGGCGAATTTTGCTACGGTAACGGAAAGAGCGATCCTTGTCAAAACACTTCCGCTTGCGCAAAAGGTGCAAAAATTGCTTTTAGCAGGTGGCAGTTGGAATACGCTTGCTAAGCAATACTCGCAAGACCCTGGTTCGAAAAACAACGGTGGGGAATACGCGAATCAAAATCCAACACAATGGGTAACTCCGTTTAAGGATCATTCGATGACGCAGCCGATTGGTCAGATTGGCGCTCCGTTTAATTCAACCTATGGCTACTTTGTCATGGAAGTCTTAAAGCGCACGATTGCTCCGTTCAACCAAGTTCAATCGCAAATTAATTCGCAAATCGCGCCACAACAAGCATCGACTGCCATTTCAAACTTAGCTTTACAACTGCAAAAAACGGCAAATATCACAGTTACCTTATCATAAAATGCGCTTATGTGAATTTGGTGTCATTTTCCCAAAAATCGGGCTATTTGCTTGATAATATCGGCGAAACGTTTGGTAAGGAACGCCCTTGTGGGACAAGATAATCCACAAGGATAAGTAAGAAGTAACGAAAGAGAGGGCTCACCATGAAAGCAACTGGTATCGTTAGACGCATCGATGATTTAGGAAGAGTCGTTATTCCCAAGGAAATTCGCCGTACGCTTCGCATTCGCGAAGGCGATCCGCTTGAAATCTTTGTCGATCGCGATGGCGAAGTGATTTTGAAGAAATACTCGCCGATCAATGAACTCGGTGAATTTGCGAAGGAATATGCGGAAGCCCTTCATGATACGCTTAGCCACATCACGCTGATCACAGATCGTGACTCTGTTATCGCAACAGCAGGTGTGTTTAAGAAAGATTATTATGAAAAAGCGGTTGGACCTGACCTTGAGAAAGTGATCGACAGTCGTCGTTCCGTATGCTCGACAACAGAGATGGAATTGCAAATCGTACGGGATAAATGGGAAAAAATCAGTTCCCGTGTCATCGTGCCGATCATTTCTGGTGGCGACCCGATTGGCGCTGTTGTCTTACTTTCACGCGATAACGATATCAAAATGGGTGATGTCGAATTGAAACTTGCAGAAGCAGCAGCGAGTTTCCTCGGCAAGCAAATGGATCAATAACATCATCATATCTTTCAAGCTCACACGGACTTATTGAAAAGGAAGGCAGCTCACTTTGCTGCCTCTTTTTTATGTCTAGGCTTAATCTTCATACCCTTTCTGATGAAAGCATACGATGGTACTAGCTTTATGTTCGGAAAGGGTGGGTGGACGATGAGTGCGAAATCGTTTCTTAAAGGAGCTTTTATCCTCGCTTTTGCTACGATTTTATCCAAGATGATGGGCTCTATCTATACGATAGCCTTACAAAATCTTATTGGTGATCGAGGTATGGGACTTTATCAAATGGCCTATCCTGTGTACGCGATGCTACTGATCATTACGACAGCGGGGTTTCCCATCGCGATAGCAAAATTCGTCAGTGAATACCACGCGATAGGTGATGAGGATGGCGCGCGTCGTATTTACCGTGTATCGTTGATGATGGTCGCTATGATCGGCTTTGTCGTCGCGATTAGTCTGTTTGTAAGTGCACCGATCGTGGCAAAATGGTCAGGAGATCCTGAGGCAACACTCGCTTTACGAGCCATTGCACCCGCACTTTTTACCGTTCCGATCGTCAGTGCAATGCGCAGTTATTTTCAAGGTTGGCAGTGGATGACGCCAACTGCGATTTCGCAAATCGTCGAGCAATTGATCCGCGTAGTTACGATCTTGGTAGGGGCTTATCTGCTCTTACGACTTGGCTATGGCATCGTCGGTGCCGCCTCGATGGCTGCATTTGGTGCTGTGGTAGGTTCGCTTGGCGGTTTTATCGTAATGGTGATCGTCTTTATCCGAAAGCGGATCCCAACACGCACTTTGCGTCGTACTGAAGCTTCCTTGCGTCTGCCTAAGCGGTTGATTGTGATGCGAATGATCCATTATGCTTTACCTGTCAGCTTGGGTGCGCTCATGATCCCTTTGATCAGCGCTGTCGATGCCTTTACTGTGACGAATATGTTGAAGTCACTAGGATTATCACAAATGATGGCGACACAGCAATTTGGCTTATTAGCGGGCAGGGCATTCAAGTTGTTGATGTTACCGGGTGCTCTAGCGAGTTCTGTTGCGGCAGCACTTTTACCCTTTGTCTCTGTCGCACATGCTCTAGGTAATCAAAGCGAATTACAACGCAGGGTGCGCTCAGGTCTTCAAGTTGCTGTATTTATGGCTTTACCAGCCTCTCTCGGCATGATGATTTTAGCTAAACCGATCGATATTGCATTGTTTAAAAATGCGCAAGGTATGCTTAGCATTCAAATTACCAGTATGACGATTTTATTGAGTGTGATTGAAATTGTTTTAATGGCGTGTTTGCAAGGGATTGGTGCTGTTTATGCGCCACTTGTCGGCTTGATCGGCTCTTTTTTCGTTAAAATCACCGGTAACTTGTTGCTCATTCGTTTTTTTGGTATCGACGGTGCAGCCTTTGCCACCTTGCTTAGCTATTTATTTGCGACAGGCTATGGCTTTATGGTACTGCAACGAAGAACAAAACTTCGTTTGAAGATCGAGGAAGATATCGTTAAACCCTTGACGGTCACTTTGATTATGGGCGCTTTTCTTTATGCCATGTATGATCAGTGGACTCGCTTTCATTTTTTGCTTTCACCTAGATGGAATGCGCTTTTCATCACAGGAATTTGTGTGTTTGTCGGTATAGGCCTTTATGTTTTTTTGTTAATCGTCATCGGTCTAATCAAAGAAAAAGAGCTTGCTGCTGTACCGAAAGTGGGACCTTATTTGATCTTTTTCTGTCATCGTATTGGGCTTTTTGTGCGAGAAGTATGATTTTAGGAGGAATGCAAGTGGGTGTTATCCATATCGTGGGCCTTGGTGGAGGCTCTCTGGATGCTTTGCCAAGTGGAACCCAGAGTTTATTGTTCGCAGGCTATCCCGTTTATTTACGCACGGCGCGTCATCCTGTCGTCGATCACTTGCGTGATCGCGCGCTATCTTTCTGTAGTTTTGATGATATCTATGATCGCGAGGAAACGTTTGATGCCGTTTATGCAACGATCGTGGAAACGCTGGTCAATCGTTCCAAAGAAGTAGAAGCGCTTGTCTATGCTGTTCCAGGTCATCCTGGCGTGGCGGAAAAAACAGTTCGTCTTTTACAACAACTCGCCAAAGAGGGCAAAGTGTACATTCAACTCGGTCCTGGGCAAAGTTTTTTGGATGATCTATGGTTACGCCTTGAGATAGATCCTGTTACAGGATTCACTTTACTGGACGTGGATGATATACAAAAAGCGAATTTTTCGTTACGCCACCATTTGATCGTGGTTCAGATGTATAATCATGAAAAGGCTTCCGAGGCGAAGTTATCCTTGGCAGAATGCTACGGTGATGAGCATGAGGTCGTGGTAGCGCGAGCTATAGGGATTGCAGGCGAGGAGCGAATCGATCGCGTTAAGCTTTATGAGTTAGATCGCATTGCCAAGATCGATCACCTTACGACGTTATATGTTCCTCCGATTGCGGATTTGAGCAAGCCGATCGGAGAATGGTCAGAACTGATCGGCATTATCGAGAAACTGCGATCACCCGATGGCTGTCCTTGGGATATGGAACAGACGCACGCAACGTTGCGGCCGTTTTTGATCGAAGAAGCGTATGAAGCGGTACATGCGATCGATCAAGCAGATTGGGCGTCATTGCGAGATGAGCTTGGTGACGTCTTGCTTCAAGTCGTTTTGCACAGTCAGATCGGTCAGGAAGAAGGCTGGTTTTCCCATCGTGATGTCGTTCGATCGATCAGTGAGAAAATGATTCGTCGGCATCCTCATGTCTTTGGGGATGTTACTGTTCGTGGGGTCGAAGATGTTCACGCGAATTGGGAGGCGATCAAGCAAGCAGAAAAGCAAAGTGCCCAAAATGGGATGATCATGAATTCGCGACTTGCCAAGGTGAAAGAGGGCTTACCTCCTCTTGTCGAAAGTTATAAATTACAAGAGGTGGCCGCTACACTGCGCTTTGACTGGCAGGATGTCGAACAAGTGTATGAAAAGGTACAAGAGGAATTGGCTGAATTGCGAGAAGCAGCACCTTCGTCGCAACAAGAGGAATGGGGAGATCTGCTTTTTGCGCTCGTCAATGTGGCGCGTTGGCTTAAAATCGACCCTGATGAAGCGTTGCGTGCTGCGAATCAAAAGTTTCGTCGCCGTTTTTTAGGTGTTGAAAAAATGCTTCAATCCAATAATATGGATTTTTCTACGGCGGATTTTGAGGTTTTTATGGATTTTTGGGATGAAGTAAAGCGAAATGAACAAAAGTAGCAGGAGATTCGCACCTCAAGCGCGAATAGTGTCAACGAATGTTAATTATGCCTTGAAAGGGGTACCCTGTTCCATGAATAAAGTTGATCTCGTCAATAAAGTTGTTGAGAAAAGTGGCCTAAAGAAGAAAGAGGCTGAACTGGCTGTTAATGCGGTACTTGATAGCATTTCAGAAGCTCTCGCTGAAGGCGATAAAGTACAATTAATCGGTTTTGGCACATTTGAGACGCGCAAGCGTAAAGCGCGCAGTGGCCGCAATCCACAAACCGGTGAAGTCATTGAAATTCCAGAATCGATGGTTCCAGCTTTTAAACCAGGTAACAAATTGAAGGATGCAACGAAATAATTATGCGCGTCGATAAATATCTGAAGGTGTCCCGATTGATCAAAAGAAGGACACTGGCCAAAGAGATATGTGATGCCGGTCGTATAGAAGTGAATAGCCGTACGGCGAAAGCAGGTACGGAAGTACAGGTCGGCGATACGATTCGCATTCGTTTTGGCACGCGAATCCTAACAGTTCGAGTCGCAAAAATCGCAGAAAATGCCCGTAAAGAATTGGCTGTTGATCTTTATGAAATCGTAAGTGAGGAACGGATCGCAGGCGCTGCCAAAGGCGAATATGACGATGATGAAGACGGTCTTGAAGACTGAGGCCGTCTTCCCGTTCTAACCTTTGCGATTTGCCCATACAATGGTATCGTACGTAGCCGTTTTCGTTTTACATACCATGGATGGGGGCAAAAAGCTGTGGTACGAGGCGATGGGGAAACCAATTTTGACCGTCACCAATTGTTACTTGTCGATCGCAAATATGTCGAAGTGACTGGCGTTACGCAAATCGCGTCCTTTGATCGGAATTCCTTTGTTCTGATGACGATTGCAGGGAATTTGGTGATTCGCGGTGAAGACTTATCGATTAAAGCACTCAGTCTCGAAAATGGTTTTGTCTCGATTGAAGGTAGTATTCAAAGCTCGAATTATTCGTTGACCGAAGCGAAAGACACGACGACCTCACGCCATGTATTGCGTAAATTATTTCGTTGATGACGACCGTCATGGATTTACCCATGCAGTGGTTTGTTCTGATGACGATGCTGGTAACTGGTGCATTGTTAGGTTTGTTTTTTGATAGTTATGCTGTGCTTTTGACCGAACTGCGGTTTTTACGACGTTGGCAATCGATCGGTGATCTGCTTTACTGGATTCTTGCGCTCTTTCTTGTTTTTTTTCTCTTGCTTGTCGTAAGCAATGGGATTGTACGCATCGTTTCATACTGGTTATTGCTCGTCGGGTTTTTACTTTATCGTTTTACGATACATACTCAGTGGATTAATTTCCAACGAAAGGTTGTTCGAACGACTGTTATAACTGTCGTGAAAGCGAGCTTGCCCTTTCGATGGTTGGTGGTTAGTCTGATGAGGGTGAAAAGAAATCATGCCGTTGATCAGCATATTGACGGTGATGATCAGTAGGAGATATGCGTGATGAAGAAAGCAGCTCAAAATGTGGTCTTACTCGATGTTCCTGATCAGCGTCGCTGGTATCAGCGCTTTCGTGTGCGCTATATCTTGTTAGCGGGGTTCTTGGTATGGGGGATCTATGAGTATGCCTTTGTCCAGAAACCGATTGAATTGCATGAAAAGGCGACCTATCTTGCGCTGCAAACTCAACTTTCACAAACGAAAGCGCAAACGGAAGCGTTATCCAATCAGATTGTCGCACTTCATTCAAATGCTTATGTCGCACAAATCGCTCAAAAAGATTATAATTTGATATTGCCTGGTGAAGTTTTGTTTTCTTCGAACACAAGTCATTCGAATTCAGGAACTTCCCATGCTACATCTTGACACCTATTTTCGCGCTTCTGTATAATTTAATGTGAAGCGGTATTTCTAATGAGGAGGATTTTTTCTCTATTATGTCGATTGAGTTGGGCAGCAAGCTGGAAGGTAAAGTGACCGGCATAACCAATTTTGGTGCTTTTGTGTTACTGCCTGGAGGAGAAACCGGACTCGTTCATATTTCTGAGATTGCGGATTCTTATGTACGGGATATCAATGAGCACTTAAAGGTGAATGATCCCGTCGTAGTAAAAGTCATCAATGTCGATAACGGCAAGATCGGTCTGTCGATTCGACAAGCTGTTGATCGTCCCCCATCCCCCCCAAGACCGAGCAGACCCCGCAATGCCAACCAAGGTGGCGGTGGTGGTCGGCAGACTTTCGAAGACAAGATGAGCAGATTTATGAAAGACAGTGAAGACCGTTTACAGGCTTTAAAGCGTAGTGAATCAAAACGTGGTGGTCGTGGCGGAAGAAGAAGTTAGTATCGATTGTAACTGAGAAGCGGGGGGCTATAGCCTTCGCTTTTTTGTTTTATCGGCGATATTTCGAACTTTTGTCTACAGCTTATTAACACCTTTTTGACGAACGCGCTTTGGTTCCGATTCTTTCTGTATAATGAAATTCGGAACTTATCGTTACGAAAGAAGGTATCCATGATGCCGCCACTCCATTATTGGTGGATGATGATTGTCCTTTTACTCTTTACGCTGATGGCGGTGTATGGGTTATATAAAAACCTGAAAGACCGCCGTGTATTTCCGTCTGTCGTCCTTGCGGCAACGGTGTTTGTTTTTGGATATACCACATTTTTTATCGTAACACCCTGGTAATAGACTGGAGAAAAAAACCGCTGACTAAGTGCAGCGGTTTTTTTTATGGAGAGACATCAATCTGTAAAAGTTCAACCTTTGCTGTCGTTAACAGTTCGAGTGCATAAGGATCCACGCGGTAAGCCGTTTCGTAGTAGACACGCACGATACCGGATTGGATGATCTGTTTGGTGCATTGCAAGCATGGGAAATGCGTGACATATAAGTCTGCGCCTTGCGTCTGTACGCCGAACTTAGCACACTGCAAAATCGCATTACTTTCAGCATGAATCGTCCGAATGCAATGACCATCCACGACGTGACAACCGACATCTTGACAATGCACATCCCCTGATACACTGCCATTATAGCCACTTGCAATCGTTCTTTTTTCACGCACGATGATCGCGCCGACATGAAGACGATCGCAAGTTGATCGCGTCGCTACCATCTTAGCCATTTCGATAAAATAAGCATCCCAGGGTTTTCGCATTGGATATCCTTCTTTTTTGGGTTTAGTATAACGCAAAAATTGGGGACAAGGCGATGCGGACGTTGTCGATAAATATTATGGATTGTCCTACGTGAAATGACAAAATTCTTGAAATAGAGCGACTACACTGAGGCTATCTTAAAAACGGGTGGTGTCTTTTGATGCAAGAGAAATTACGTGTCATTGCAAGAAAATCAGTTCGCCAACCCAATTTGTCCGTGTCAAAGCGACTTGTGTTTTTGTTAATCGCTTGTTCGGCCGGTGTTATTTTGGGACGAGTCGTATTCCTGCACGCTTTGTTTCCTTGTGTCTTACCAGCGTTTGCAACCGCTTTGTTCATGCGCAAAAAAACAGCGCTTTGGGTCGGCGCTGGGTTGACGATTGGCGCGTGGACGATGCGTGCAGAGGGTACGAATCCCTGGCTTGTCGTTTCCATGATGCTCGCCTTTTATGGCTTGATCATTCTATGGCGACGGATCGAAGCGATCGAACTTTCTCTCTTGCCTTTCATGGTTTTTTTAGTCGATACCGGTTTTCGCCTTGGCTTTTATCTCCCCATTACGGGACTATCCCTTTATACGATCGTGATTTCTTTCGTGGATGGAGCCTTGAGTTTTTTGATGACCTCGATGGCATTGCAAATTCCCGCAATGGTTACGACACTGCGACCGCATACACAACTTCGTATCGACGAGATTATCGCTATGGTCATCGCGTTGTCTTCCATGTTGACGGGTCTTCATGGACCTGACGTATCACGGGATATCCTTAGAAGTACTAAGTGCCTTTTATGTGATTTTATTGACAGCAAGCTTGGCAGGAGCTGGTGTTGCCGGAGCTGTTGGCTTAATCATCGGCGTTATTTTCGCTTTAAATCAAGTACAAGATGCTGCTTTGATTAGCGTTTTTGGCTTATGTGGAGTTTTAGCGGGCATGGTAAAAGACAGTCGACGAATCGTGATTTTCGGTGCCTTTTTGCTAGGCGTCAGTGCGTTAGCGTTTTATTTCATGCCCATGCAAAGCGCAATACATACGATTTTTACATCCTTGTTAGCGATCATTGTATTTGCGATTACGCCTCGACGCGCATGGCATCGTCTCTTGCCGTATGTCCCAGGTACGGTTGAACATGAGCAAAATGCTCAAGCTTTTTCGCGTAAAATCCGTGAATTGATGAGTTCGCGGATGGAGGCGGTGAGTCATGTATTTGAAGAACTTGCCTATGCGTTTCATGATGCGAGTGCCTTGACGCAGCATCCAGGCTTGGCGAATTCAAGACAATTGATCGCCTCACAACTTGGCGGTGTTGCGACGATTCTCGATGATTTATCGCAAGAAGTTCGTCGAGAGACAGGGTTGAATCATCAGCATGAAGTACAGATCATGGCGGCGATTAGTCGATTAGGTCTTGAGATGCAAGCGATTGATATTGTTTCGTTAGAAGAAGGTAATGTCCTTATTCGTATTTTTCAACTTGAACCATCCGAACAAGATGAATGTAAAAAACTTGTAGCCCCATTATTATCCGATATCCTCGGAGAAACGATCGGTGTACGCAGTATGGAAAAATCACCAGATGGGACGTGTCAACTCGTCACGCTCGTGTCAGCTCGAAGCTATGATGTTGTCTACGGTGTAGCTTGTGCTGCCAAGGATGGTACGGTGAAAAGTGGCGATTCGTATTGTGCAACAGACGTTGGTGATGGACGTTATGCGATTGCGATCAGTGATGGCATGGGTAATGGCGAAGAGGCTAGTCGTGAATCAGGTGCCGCGGTTACGTTGATTGCACAACTTCTTAAAGCGGGTTTTGATGAACAAGTGGCGATTAAAACGGTGAATTCAGCTCTTGTCTTGCGTTCTGAAAAAGAGATGTATACTACCTTAGATCTGGCTGTTATCAACCTATACACACTACATGTTGAACTCTTAAAAATCGGATCGGTGACGAGCTTTATCAAAGAAGGACGTAATGTTTTTGCAATCCGTGGTGAAAATGTTCCCATCGGGATTCTCGCCGATATCGATGTTCAAACGAAAGCGATCACGCTTGCTGAAAATGATATCGTGATTTTTGTCTCTGACGGTATCTTTGATGCTGTCGCCTTTCGCGAAGATCCTGAGATTTGGATCAAACGACAGCTTGAACGTTATGAGTCTGTTGATCCGCAAATGGTAGCCGATTTTTTGCTTGAAGCTGCAGTGCGTGTTGCTGGAGGAAAAATCAATGACGATATGACGGTGCTTTGTGCCAAGATGGTTCGACACCAACCACAATGGTCAACGATCCGTTTACCGAATATGCCTAGAGTGCGTCGCAAAAAATCTTCCCGTATGAATAAAAATGGTGATCGTCGGGGTCTTGTGACGATGTGAATAAATTGCTAATAAGCAGGTTAAACTGACCGTTATCCCATTTTTGGAGGATGGTCAAAAGATGGCTAAACCGATTCGAGTATCGCAAATTCTCGTCGTAACGGATGGATGTTCGAATGTTGGCTCCGATCCTATCGTGGTCGCTAAGGAAGCTAAGCGGCAGGGAATCATCGTTAGCGTGATCGGCATTGTGGATGCGGATTCGAAAGGCGCAGCAGGTCGAGATGAAGCGCAAGCAATTGCGAAAGCTGGTGGGGGATTATGCCGATTTGTCGAGGTTACCGATCTGAGTATGACGATGCAAATGGTGACGCGACAAACAACGCAATTGACTTTGCATCAAGCGGTCAATGAAGAATTGCGCCAGTTGATAGGTAAAGAAACGGCGATGATGCCCCCGGAACAGCGCCAAGAGGTCGTGAGTTTTATCGATGACTTAGCGGAAGAAGCGAGTTTATCACTGAGTTTGTTGATCGATGTCTCGGCGAGTATGACTTCGAAAATGAATGATGTGGTAGCTTCTGTACGGGAGCTATCGATCGGGCTTGAGGCGAGAAAGGGACAGTTTCACTTACGCGTATTTACGTTTCCTGATGGGGGTAGCAGGCAGTATGCCAAAGAACTTATTCTTTCACATCACGAGGAGTCGCTTTCCGAATTGATTGGACGAATCAAACCAGCAGGTAACACCCCGACAGGTCCTGCACTTTCAGAGACAGTCGTCGCTATGCTGGCTTATCGCGATGATGCACCGCGAAGAGATTCCGTTGTATAACAACGATACGGCGTTGCCGAAATTAACGGTAGGGGAAGTCATCACGGGACTGTGGCATCGAAATAAGTATCTTGTGATCCGCAAGATCGGTGAAGGCGCTAACGGTTGTGTTTATCTGGTTGCCCAGCAAAGTCAACAGGTTGCACTGAAACTTGGTCGTGATGCCAATGCGATCTCTCTTGAATATCGCCATTTACAGATTGTAGAAAAGCAGATTCGCCATGTTCTTATCGGACCGCAAGCTTTTGAACTAGACGATTGTGAGTTAGAACGTAAGCGATGGTCATTTTTTACGATGAATTATGTGCACGGTGAGACGATCGATCGCTTTCTATCGCGCAATGGGGTTTCCTTTGCGCCATTTTGCCTGATGCGGTGTTTACGCAGTGTACATGCTTTGCATGAGATCGGCTATAGTTTTGGCGATAGTAAACCGGCGAACATCTTGATCGATCCGAGCACTTTTCAGGTGAGTTTTGTCGATTTTGCGGGCATGACTCGTTTTGACCATGCGATTAAGGAGTTCACCGGTTTATATGATCGTGCATTTTGGGGGATTGGTGCGCGCAAAGCGGAACCCTTGTATGACTTTATCGCTCTCGCTTTGATCATTGTTTTTTCTGTTGCGCCCATCACCAAGGAACAAGAACGAACGTTGCTGACGTTTTCTCAGTCACAGCGTAAAAAATGGTTAGTTCAGCATCTTACACGGCATCAGCAAAGTGCTACATCGCTTTTTCACTTGATTGAGAAAATCTTACTAGCAGACCCACCGCTTACACCTGAAAGCGCTTTGGCGCAAGGCGCATCCTTATTGCAAGAGCAAGCTACTGCGAAGAAATCATCAAAAAAGAAAAAAACGCGAACGCACATCCCGCTTTTGGTGCAAAGCCTGCTCGTCACAGCAGGTCTTTGTGTTGTCTGTATGAGTGTTCTTTTTATTTGGCTTTTGAGATAGTACTGGATGAAGTACAATAGAATCACGATCACGTTTTTGACGATCTAAGTAAAAACGTCGAGGTGGTTCGAACTGCAAGAGGAAGAATTATTACAACTATGCCTACGTTCAAGCACATTATTATTGCAATACGGCGGAGAGACTTCGCGCGTGGAACGAACGATTCGCCATCTCGCGAGTGGTGCTGGTATCGAACCGCAATCGGTGCAGAGTTTTGTCACGCCGACAGGTATTTTTATCTCCATGACCACGCCGACAGGCACAACGACGAAACTGCAAAGGATTGTCGGGCCCGCTTCGTTGAATTTAGCGAAAGTTTCTGCGATTAATGATTTGTCGCGACGATTTGAAAGAAATGCGTGTACGCTTTCGGAAGCTCTTCATGAACTCGATCGTATCGAGCAGGCTCCCTTGTTATATGGATACTGGGTGAGAGTAATCGCGGCCTTTTTATCGAGTGGTAGTTTTACGCTTTTTTTCGGAGGAACAGGCTGGGATTTTTTATTTGGTGGCATTGCTGGCTTATTGGCTGAAATCGTGTTGGAATGGTTGATTCGCTATGTGCCTTCTTTACTGGCCGTATTGATGGCAGCGCTTGTCGCATCTTTTATCGGAGCAGGAATTAGTGGATTTTTGCATGTTCCGATGCAAGGATCAATCATTATCGGTTCGGTGATTCCGCTTTTGCCAGGGATGGCATTAACGAATTCGATTCGTGACCTTTTAGCGGGTGATTTGCTTTCTGGTGTTGCGCGAGGCGCAGAAGCCTTTTTGGTTACGGGTTCGATTGCCGTTGCTGTCGCATTAGCACTCGATTTAAGTATCTATTTTCATTGATCGGTGGTTTTCGTATGATCACGATGACTTTGCTCAGTATTCTTGCAACCATATCCTTTTCAATCCTTTATCAGGTTCCTAAAAAAGCGATCATTCCGATTGGCGTCGTCGGTATGGTAGCTTGGTTATCGTATTCCATTAGCTTGCAATTTTCTCATAATGTCGTGTTGGCGAGCTTTATCGGTAGCCTCATCGCTTCTTTATTGAGCGAAGCATTTGCCCGTTTTATTCACATGCCAGTCGTCTTATTTGCCGTTCCAGGCATCGTGGTTTTGCTACCTGGTCTCTTGGCGTATTCGGCCATGAAAGCGTTCGTGTCGCATCAGTATATGACCGGTATTTCCATGGCCACGCAGACGGCGCTCGTCGCTGGGGCACTCGCTTCTGGAATCGCTATGTCAGGGATTGTAGCTAAAGCGATTTGGAGGAAATACCGTGTCAGCACACCTCCCGTTCGATGAATCGCTATCTCTTAGATTTGAACAAATCGTCGGTATCCAAGCCAAAATGCTGCTTGCGATTAGTGGTGGCGTAGATTCGATGGTATTGTGCGATTTCATCCTTGCTCAAAAAGAACGTCTTTCCCTTACGCTTCTTATCTGTCACGTGCATCACGGCATTCGAGGTGAGGAAGCGGATCGTGATGCTGCATTTGTACGTGCTTATTGTGAAGATCAGCAGTTACCTTATCAGATTGTTTATTGTGATGTTCCGGCTTATGCTTTTAAGCATAAACTTTCTATCGAGACAGCCGCTCGTAAACTGCGTTATGACGCACTAACCACTATCGCCGATGCCATGGGTGAGTCCGTATTGATCGTAACGGCACATCATCAACAAGATCAGGTGGAGACGATTTTCGATCGTTTTTTACGTGGAACGGGATCCAAAGGACTTCGTGGCATGAATCTGCTTCGAGATGTTGGGAAGCACCGCTTATATCGTCCGTTTTTAGACGTAAACAAAAAAGAGATCATGGCGTACGCGCGACAAAGGGGAATTGACTTTCAAGAGGATTCGTCGAATACCGATCTTATGTATCGGCGCAATCGACTTCGTCATGAAACCTTGCCGCAACTTCGCGCTATGTACAACGAAAATCTCGATACGACGATCGTGCGCATGGCGGAAATCTTGCGTGATGAGGACGAATATCTTGATCAATTGACGCAACAGGCAATACAAACTCACTTTTTCCTCCGTGAAGACCATGCTTTTTGTTCCATAGAACGATTTGCAGCACTGCCTTATGCTTTACAACGACGTTGCATTAAATTAGTATTAGAATATCTTGATCATCGAGAAAAAGTAGATTTTGAACATATTGAGGGTGTTCGGTTCTTGATTGCACATCGTTCAGGTACGTCTTTCGATGTCGGTGGTGGATTGCGCGCATGGCGCGAACACGATTGGCTCTATATCGTGTCTCCGACGTTTGTTCAGCGATTGAATGAGGCATGGGAACCTATGACCTTGGGTAAGTCTTCTTTTTTTTTCCTGCCGCAAAAGAAGTGGGAAATTCGAACGGATAAACAACCGTTTCCTCGAGGTCAAAAGCACTCGCTTTGGGAGGCGTGGTTTTCACTACCCTGCGATGAAGAACTATGTTTGCGTCCAACTCAAGAAGGTGACCGTATCGAACCATTAGGCATGATGGGGAGTAAATTGTTGTCTGATCTTTTTATCGATGCTAAGTTACCGAAGCACCGAAGAATACATTATCCCGTCATCACCTTTAATGGAAAAATTCTGTGGGTACCAGGTTTTGTTCGAAGTCGCCATCAGTTAGTGGGCGAAGATGGAGAACAAAGTGTGGTGCATGTGAGCATAATACCTATAGAAGAATCGTAAATTTTGGAGGCAGTGTGTGTTGAACGAAGATATGAAAGAAATTTTGTTTACGGCTCATGACATTGAAGAACGCACCATTGAGATCGCGAAGGCGATTTCGCGCGATTATGAGGGAACAGTTCCTCTGTTTGTCGGCGTGCTCAAAGGTGCGGTGATCTTTTTTGCCGATTTAATCCGGCATATTGAGATTCCGATCGAGATCGATTTTATCGCTACATCAAGTTATGGTGCTTCTACACAGTCTTCTGGTGTAGTTCGCATTCTTAAGGATCTCGATGTACCTTTGCAAGGACGCGATGTCGTCATCGTTGAAGATATCGTCGATAGTGGTCTGACATTGACGTATCTTCGCGATACGTTATTGCGTCGTGGTGCGAAGAGTATTCGAATTGCTACGGCTTTTGATAAGCCGGAAGGACGTAAGGTACCGATTGTGCCAGACTATTTCTGTTTTACCGTTCCGAATCTCTTTATCGTAGGGTATGGACTTGACTATGCGGAAGGCTATCGTCATCTTCCGTACGTTGGTGTATTGAAAGAAAGTGTCTATACGCACGAATAAGTCGGAAAATCGTGGGACTCACTGTGGATAAACGTGTTTTTGGCTGGCAGGTATGATACAATATTGCCGCCTTGACCGAGAGGAGGTAAAGCATTGCCGAAACGAATGTATAAGGGAATTTGGCCGTATATTATCTTGATCTTGGGGATTGTTATCGTCTTCCAATTTCTATCGAATGGCAGTTCGCCTCAGCAGATTTCGTGGAGTCAGTTCCAGACCGATATGAGCAACCATGAAATCAAATCCCTGAAAGTATCGAACGATGGAACGACGATGCAACTCGACGGAACTTTGACCGATAATACGGTGTTTACTTCTCGGGCGCTTTATAACAATACCTTGGTGAATGAAATCAGTAAATTACCCAATGTAACGATCAATGCGCCTTCGAGTTTGTCAAACTGGTTGTCGATTGCGTATATTGGCATACCGCTTCTTTTAGGGTTGTTTTTGTTTTTCATGTTGTTTAACCAGGGGCAAGGTGGAAATAATCGCGTGATGAATTTCGGCAGAAGCCGAGCGCGACTTTACACAGAAGATAAGCGTCGTGTGACTTTTGAAGATGTTGCTGGTGCTGACGAGGAAAAAGCGGAATTGGTCGAGGTGGTTGAGTTTCTTAAAGACCCGCGTCGTTTTTCAGCCGTTGGCGCGCGAATTCCGAAGGGTGTCTTGTTAGTTGGCCCTCCAGGTACGGGGAAAACACTTCTTGCTCGTGCTGTAGCTGGTGAAGCGGGTGTTCCTTTCTTTACGATTAGTGGTTCTGACTTTGTTGAGATGTTTGTCGGTGTCGGTGCTTCTCGTGTACGTGATCTTTTCGAAAATGCGAAGAAAAACGCACCTTGTATCATTTTTATCGATGAAATCGATGCTGTTGGACGTCAGCGTGGTGCAGGTGTCGGTGGTGGTCACGATGAACGTGAACAGACGCTCAATCAGTTGCTTGTTGAAATGGATGGTTTTGGCGTTAATGAAGGTATTATTATCATCGCCGCGACTAACCGCCCGGATATTCTGGATAATGCTTTATTGCGTCCAGGTCGCTTTGACCGTCAGATCACGGTTGACCGTCCTGATGTGCGTGGACGCGAACAAATTTTACGCGTACATGCTCGTAATAAGCCGATTGCCAAAGAGATCAAACTCGATATCATCGCAAAACGAACGCCGGGATTTACTGGTGCTGACTTGGAAAATGTGCTGAATGAAGCCGCCTTGCTGACAGCTCGACGCAGTAAGATGGTTATTGACATGGCTGAGATTGATGATGCTATTGATCGTGTAATGGCAGGGCCTGAGAAACGCAGTCGGGTGATTTCCGATAAAGAAAAGCGGTTGGTCGCTTTTCATGAAAGTGGACATGCGATTGCCGGCTATTTTTTAAAGAATGGTACGATTGTACACAAAGTGACGATCATTCCTCGCGGTATGGCTGGTGGTTATACGGTAAGCCTTCCGAAAGAAGACCGAAGTTTTATGACTAAAGAAGATATCCTTGATCGGGTCGTAGAACTTTTAGGTGGTCGTGTTGCTGAAGAGATTTTTCTCGGTGAAATCAGCACAGGGGCTTCGAATGATCTTGAACGTGTCACGGAGACAGTTCGACGCATGATCACCGAATTTGGTATGAGCGATCGGCTTGGACCTTTGCAGTTTGGCCATCGGCAAGGACAGGTTTTTCTTGGACGCGATATCGCCTCTGAGCCGAATTACAGTGATGCGATCGCTTTTGAGATCGATAAAGAGATGCGTTCAGTGGTCGATGATTGCTATGAGAGAACGCGTCATTTATTGACTGAGAAACGAGATAAACTCGAACTTCTTGCTACTACGTTGCTTGAAAAAGAAACACTTGATGGGGAACAAGTGAGACAATTGATGGAATATGGTCGCTTTATTGAAGGCGTTGAGCCAGATGAAGGACCAAAAATTACGATTAACGGTGTAGGTGGATTCGGTGAGGATCCGATGCCTTCCTTATCGTAATAAGATGTCTCGAAGGTGGGTGCCGAATGCGGTACCCACCTTCTTCAAAGTGGAGGTGTAATCTCGTTGCTCCTAGTGATCGATATTGGCAATACGAATGTAGTTCTTGGTATTTATGAAGGGGATACATTGCGCCATCACTGGCGTATTCAAACGGTTCGGGAACGCACAGCGGATGAATGGTGGATTCAGGTCAAAGCGCTTTTTGTGGACGCGGGCGTCGTCGCCAATCTTATCGGGGGCATTGCTGTATCAAGTGTCGTACCGCCAGTGACGCCAGCGATTATGGCGATGGTGGATCGTCATTTTCAAGCGCCTCATTTTTTGGTGACACCAGAAAGCATTACGGACATGCCTATCGATTATGATCCACCGCGTGAAGTAGGCGCTGACCGGATCGTTAATGCCGTTGCAGGCATCGCCGAGTACGAACCACCACTTATTATCATCGATTTCGGCACAGCGACGACGTTTTGCGTGATCGATGATTCGGGTCGGTATAAAGGTGGTTTGATCGTGCCAGGTATTCAGATTTCGGCGGAGGCGTTGTTTCAACGTGCTGCGAAATTACCGCGTATCGAGTTGCGTCGACCCGAACATGTCGTTGGTCGTAACACGGTCGAAGCGATGCAGGCTGGTGTGATCTTTGGCTATACAGGATTAATTGAAGGTATCGTAGCGAGGATAAAGCAAGAAAACCCACTCCCTTATCGTGTACTCGCAACCGGAGGATTTGCTGCGGTGTTAGGCGCAGAAACGAAAGTGATCGACATCATCGATGCTCATCTCACGCTTAAAGGGTTGCGTATCTTGTGGGAAAAAAACGGGCAAAAGGAGAGATCATCATGACGTCATCCAAAGACCGGATCATCACGGCACTTGGTTTTGAAGGACAAGTTGTCGCGTATATCGCAGATACGCATGATCTTGTCGAAGAAATGCGTCGTCGTCATGACACATGGCCAGTCGTGACCGCAGCACTGGGAAGAACGGCAACGCTCGGGGCGATATTAGGATCGACTTTGAAGCATGAAAAGCATCAAGTGACCTTGCAAGTTCAGGGTGACGGTCCAATCGGTCGTATTCTTGTCGTGGCTACAGGTTCACAAACCGTTCGTGGCTACGCGGATGAACCACATATCATGCTTGACTTAAAACAAAATGGTAAACTGGATGTAAGTCGTGCGGTAGGTACAGAAGGTTCTGTGACGGTCATTAAAGATCTCGGTTTACGAGAACCTTATCGCGGTAGTGTTCCGATCGTTTCAGGTGAGATCGGCGAAGATTTCACGTATTACTTTGCCGTCTCCGAACAGACGCCTTCCGCAGTATCTGTCGGTGTTTTAGTGGATCGTGACTACTCGGTCAAACGTGCTGGTGGCTTGCTGTTGCAAGTGCTGCCACAAACGCCCACGGAAGTGATCGATGCGATGGAAAAACGGCTTGCCGCTTTACCGAGTATGACGACGATGCTCGAAGACGGCGCTCGCTTAGAGGATATCTTAACGCTCGTCCTCGGTGATGATGTCCAGATCGTCAATGAACAGTCGGTTATGTTTGCGTGCACCTGTAGTAAAGAACGACTTGCCGGTATTTTGCAGACGCTTGGTCATGAAGAATTGACGGCAATGCGTGAAGAGCAAAATGGCGCCGAATTAGTCTGCCATTTTTGCGGGGAAAAATATCAATTCGATGCCTTTGAATTACAAGCATTGATCGATCACATCCATACAAACAACTAAAGGAGTGTCTATCATGGGTTTCGTCACAGATCTAACGCAGTTAATTGGTAATACGCCAATTGTACAACTCCGTAATTTGCCGGATGCAGACAGTGCCGATGTTTTTATCAAATTGGAATGGATGAATCCAGGAGGCAGTGTAAAGGATCGCATCGCGTTAAAAATGGTCGAAGAGGCTGAAAAGCGTGGTGATCTCGTGGCGGGTATGACCATCGTTGAGCCGACAAGCGGTAACACAGGGATTGGTTTGGCGATGGTTGCTGCCGCGAAAGGGTACCGTGCTATTTTGGTAATGCCTGATACGATGAGTCATGAACGGCGTAGTCTTCTTCGGGCTTTTGGTGCAGAACTCGTTTTGACACCAGGTGCTAAAGGAATGCGTGGCGCGATTGAAGAAGCAGAAGCGATCATTAAAAAAGCTGACCAACCTTATTTTATGCCCCAACAGTTTAATAATCCGGATAATGTCCTAGCCCATTTGGAAGGTACAGGTCCTGAGATCGTGGAACAAATGCAAGGACAACTCGACGCGTTCGTTGCAGGTGTTGGTACTGGCGGCACGATTACAGGCGTCGGTACCATTTTGAAAAAAGAAATTCCGACTTGTCGCATTATCGCGGTCGAACCGAGTGAATCTCCAGTGCTCTCAGGTGGTAATCCTGGACCCCATAAAATCCAAGGTATCGGGGCAGGATTTATCCCGGCGATCGTCAACAAAGAAGTGATCGACGAGGTATTGACAGTCTCTTCGGAGGACGCTTTTGTCACAGCGCGTCGTTTGGCCAAAGAAGAAGGATTGCTCTGCGGTATCAGTTCAGGTGCTGCGGTGTATGCTGCGATCGAAGTGGCTCGCAAACTTGGAAAAGGCAAACGCGTCCTTGCTGTCGTCGCTTCCAATGGTGAACGTTATTTAAGTACACCGCTATTTCAACAAGATTGATGGGATGATGGAAAGGAGCGCGTTATCGTTTCATGCGCTTTCAAGATAAGACATATGTAATGGGGATCGTCAACGCGACCCCCGATTCGTTTTCTGACGGTGGTCGCTATCTCGATCCTGATCAAGCTGTAGAACATGCGGTAACGCTGGTTCAAGAAGGTGCTGATCTGATTGATATCGGTGCGGAGTCCACGCGACCTGGCTTTACGCCTGTTGGCTTCGAGGAAGAGTGGCGGCGTTTGGAACCCATTCTTGACAAGATCGTGCGACGCGTAGAAGTCGGGATTTCGATCGATACGTATAAGCCTGAAATCGCACGCCAAGCGATCGCGCATGGTGCGACGATCATTAATGACATCTGGGGTGGCAAACGAGATGCCACCATGTATGAGGTGATCGCTGCTTCCGATGTCACCTATGTCATGATGCATAACAATACGGATGAACCGATCTATGAAGGGGATATCGTGAACAAAGTAGTCACTGATCTCCGACATCAAATCGATAGTGCTCAATCCCATGGCGTACAACGGGAACAGATCGTACTCGATCCTGGGATCGGATTTGGAAAGACTGTAGAGCAGAATATCGCTTTGCTCGCCAGACTTGAACAATTGGTCGCCCTTGGTTTTCCTGTCTTGATCGGAACATCTCGCAAATCCATGATCGGTCATGTCCTGTCACTACCCGTTGATCAACGTGAAGAGGGGACGGCAGCAACCGTAGCCATCGCGATTCATAAAGGCGCATCGATCGTACGCGTTCATGATGTATTGGCGATGAAAAGAGTGACAACCATGTCGGATGCGATTATTCGCTATCATGGCTAAGGCGTATATCGCACTAGGCTCGAATCTTGGCGATCGCCTTTCCCATTTGTCGGATGCGATTGAAGCGATCGCATCATTACCCGAGGAAACAAGTGTTATTGGCGTGTCATCGATCTATGAAACGAAACCGGTTGGTTACCTTGACCAACCGAATTTTTTGAACGCCGTTCTTGTCATTTCAACCGATTTGAAGGCAGATCGTTTGCTAACGCATTTGCTAGCGATTGAACAACAACAAAAACGTGTGCGATCGATACGAAATGGTCCGCGCACGATCGACCTTGATCTGCTTTTGTATGATCAGCAGATCATCGAACAACCGCCTACCTTGATTGTTCCACATCCGCGTATGCAAGATCGGGCTTTTGTCTTACGTCCTTTATGTGATGTGGCGGCTAATGTCATCCATCCTGTTTTTACAAAGACGATCCAAGCTCTTTATGAAGTGGTCAGTGGTAAGGAGGATGTGATATGTTACCGCAAAACTTTGCGAAGAGACTACGAGGGTTTCGTAAATTGAAAAACATGACGCAACATGAATTGGCGGAATCTGTCGAAATGCCCGTTTCCGTCATCGGCAAGTTAGAACGGGGTACTCGCTTGCCTAATGATCAACAAAAAATAAGAATTGCTAAAGCGTTACATGTAACTGTCGAGGAACTAGACAGTATTTCTCAGCGAGAAGAATAACGGAGAAAGGGGAATGGGCTTGCAAGAAATGACGGTAAAAACTAAAGCGACATGGCAACCTCTTCGCATCGGCAATGTGACGATCGAAGATCCCGTGATCCTCGCTCCGATGGCTGGCGTGTGCAATCCCCCGTTTCGAAAACTTGCCAAACGTTATGGCGCGGGTATGGTTTGTGCGGAGATGGTCAGTGATAAAGCGTTAGTGCATAAAAACGAGCGTACCAAACATATGCTCAGTATCATCCCTGAAGAGCATCCGGTTAGTTTGCAGCTTGTTGGTTATGATATTGAAACCATGGTGAAAGCGGCGGAAATGGTGAATGAACAAACGCCGGCTGATATTATCGATATCAACATGGGCTGTCCGGTATTGAAGATCTACAAAAATGGTTCGGGTGCTGCTCTCGCCCGTGACCCTTCTTACGCTGCGAAAATTGTCGATGCGGTGGTTAAGCGTATCAAACGACCCGTAACGGTAAAATTTCGCAAAGGCTGGGATGATGATCATATCAATGCCGTTGAAGTCGCCAAAGCGGTCGAAGCTGCAGGTGCCCAAGCGGTTACCGTGCATGGTCGAACTGCAAAGCAACTCTATGCGGGTAAAGCAGATTGGTCGATCATCTCGGAAGTTAAAAGTGCTGTGTCGATTCCTGTCATCGGCAACGGTGATGTCACGACGCCAGAAGAAGCGGCGCAGATGATGGAACTTACCGGTTGCGATGGCGTGATGATCGGTCGAGGTGCACTGGGCAATCCTTTTATTTTCCGAGAGATAACGCATTATCTTAAGACGGAACAACATATGGAACCACCTAGCGCGAAAGAACGCATCGAGGTAGCGATCGAACATCTTCATTTGCTTGTTGCGGAAAAAGGGGAGCAGGTCGGCGTGCGCGAAATGCGTAAACATGCGGGTTGGTATCTCAAAGGTATGCCGGGTTCGGCACAACTTCGAAATGATGTCAATCAAGAAGAATCACTTCTGGGTATGGAAGCCCTTTTGCGTCGCTTGTGGGAAGAAGTGTAAGAATCCGTTGACACTTCCTCATGGATGCCATATAATTACCCAAGATTATAGGCCT
>JABEUY010000042.1 GCA_013044175.1 Bacilli bacterium | reverse complement strand
TTCAAGGAAAGAGAACAAGTAGCCTATGTGACGAATAAACGACACGTCTTTAATATTTTTGTTGCCAAAGTCGTTCAATTTTTTGTTGAAATTGTTCATAAATGCGTAGCAGGTACGATTCACCCACACCAGAAGTTGCTGTTTTTACCGGTGGTACTTGCGCTGATTTTTCTTCCCAATCGATCAATCCTTTCGCAAAAGACAGCAAAATGGACGTATCTTGCTCACCAGAAAGCACGTAAGACGACAGATCGAGTTGTAAGCCATCGCGCCACCAGACGAACGTATCACACAGTATGTCGCTACCTGAAAATGCATCCAAAAAGGCTTGTTCCTTCGCTTCGCTATCACAAAGTAACAACGCATAGCGAAGTGGCAAACGATCGGCAATCTGACGTTTTGTCGAAGTAAAAAGATCGCGCAACGCTTCGTTTGAGATCGTCATCATCGCTTCTTCTTCACCGTGAACATCGATCGGCCATAAAGGAAACGTGAGAATCCTTCCACCTAGACTTTTTTCGATCTGATCGCGAATCTTACGTAAAATAAACCACGATGTGCCTAGCGGTAAATGGCTTTTATGCGTTCTGATCCCACCTGCCGTCAATAAAACCGTATCATGGTACAACGCAGTTTCTCGTAAATCACTGGTCGTCATTTCTTCAATACGCACAGGCATACTCCTTTCGTTTCGGGCAAAAAAAGACCGCCATCTCGGGCGGTGGACACAGCTAGGTTGGAGCGACTCCACGTCACGCTTAGCTCATCGTCGTTCGCGAAGCATTTTTTCCCTTGGTTTCGCGCAACAGTTTATATTCCTTGGATAACCGTAAAAACATGGAACGATCGCCTGCGATGAGCGCATCATCGATGCGCTGTTCAAGATTGTTCAGTCGATGTTCATAAGATACTTCATCAAGCCATAGTTCCGCTTCAAGCGACAAGACGGCATCATTGACCGAAGAGAGTTTGCCTTCCACCTCATCTTCAACCATCACCGCTGCATACTCTGGGCAACGTGCACGGTCGCTGAAGTACATCGTGAGGTACAACTCTTCTTCTGGGTAATTATACAGATCAAGAAAGGCGCGTTCCACTTCCGAAGTTACACTTTGATTTTTGTAAAACTTAAACGCCGTCGTATTCACATCAGTGCTTGACATAAAGATCGCTTTAGGCGTTCGTTTGAAGCGATTCGTAAAATGCGTCTTGGCAAGAAGTTTGTCATTGGTCGCGATGTATTGCAAAAGCCACTCTGCTTCTGGATTCTTTAATTGATAGCGTTCGAGAAACCAGTACAAAAACCGCTTTTTGTCATCGATCGTGATCATATCTTTCATGTCATCTTCTCTCCCTTTCGTCAAGGCGACAAAGTCGTAGAGGCGACACAAACCGCAAATATTCGAACAAAAAAGCTCTTTTTGTCGATACTATTTTATTCGTGCATGGGGGAAGAATATCCTTCTTACAAGGCAACAGATTTCCATAAAAAAAAAGGACCCGCATACCGAGCGAGTCAAGAGAGAGATTACTAGGAGTGGAGAGAAACTACGATTTCCTTCGACACCTATTTTACCGACCAATCGTTCGGAAGTCAACTCATTAATCGATCGATGATCAAATAACCGCTTTCCACGAGTTCTTTCGCTGCTCGTTCGTACAGTTCGATCGTGTCGAACTGAAGTAAAAGTTGTCCCTCATCATCCTCGCGACTTTCTAAAATCCCGATGTTGCGGATGCTGATGCCTTTGTGTCCTAAAAGCGTAGCGACTTCACCGATCAATCCAGGTTCATCCGGTACAGATACGGTCATCGTAAAGGCAGGGCGAATCGCCCCTGTCGTTTTCGCCGGAAGCGCGTCACGAAATAATTTCGCTCTTGTAAACACCGTCTCGATCTCCTGCTGATCTTGCGCTTCTATCGCTTGTTGATAAGCTTGCAGTTTTTTGATCCACGTCGAAAGCAAAGGATCGATCTCTTTTTTATTTTCAAACGAGATATCTCGCCATAATGTCGGATCACTCGAAGCAATGCGTGTGATGTCGCGAAAACCACCTGCAGCCAATTCGATATACGCAGAGTCATGCCCTGAAAGTTCATGGACTTGATCCACCATAAGTGCAGCGATGATATGCGGAACATGACTGATCGCCGCAACGACGCGATCATGCAAGACAGGCGTCATAAAACGAACTTTGGCACCGATGCTCAGAAGCAAGGAAGAAAGTGCTGCGATCGATTTTTCATGCACTTTTTGTGTTGGGGTCAGCACGTAGACAGCATTTTGAAAAAGGGTGGCTGACGCCGCCCATACGCCCGTTTTTTCTGATCCTGCCATCGGGTGGCCACCGATAAAATGCGCCTTTTGAAAGAAGCGCTCGGCGCTGTCGATCACACCTTGTTTTACGCCACAGACATCCGTCACGATCGCATCCGGTGCTAAGCGGTCTTCGTACTGTGCGACTTGTTCAAGAAGTTGCAAGGAAGCAGGAACGGGTGCCGCAATAATCACCAGATCCGCACCTGTTATCCCTTCTTGAAGATCATGCGTTCCTTCATCGATCACATTTCGTTCGATCGCCGCCTTGATCACGCGTGGATGCACATCGACACCGACTACTTTTTTTACGTTACCCGTCTGTTTTATTGCCAGACTGAGGGATCCTCCGATTAAGCCACAACCGATAAGACAAACTCTTTGAAAGACCAATCGTGTTTTTCCACTCCTTTATCTCTACTTATCGTGTCGCTTGCGCAAGATTTTGTGCAAGGGTGAACAAATGTTCATACGCTGCATCCACTTGTCGTGGATCTCCCGATCGCTTCGCCTCGTCAATCGCACCGATCAAGCGCACGAGCGCACTGCCAACGATAACCCCATCAGCATAAGCACGAAGTTCATGCACTTGTGCAGGTTCTTTGACGCCAAACCCGACAGCAACAGGTACGGAACTGTGCGACGATACGGTTTGAACGAACGCTTGTAAATCACTTGCAAATTGGCTACGTTCCCCCGTAACACCCAAAGAAGACACGCAATAAGCAAAACCAGAAGCACTTTGTGCGATTTTTTGGATACGATCTTTACTCGTTAGGGCGATCAAAGGAATCAAGGCAAGATCATACGTAGCGAGCGCTTGTTGAAGCGGTTCACTTTCTTCATAAGGCAGATCGGGAATAATCATGCCATCAACACCGATTTGCGCTAGCTTTTCAGCCATCTCAGCATAACCGTATTGCAAAACCGGGTTGACGTACGTAAAGGCGATCAAGGGAACATCCGTTTTTTCACGGATCGCCTGAAACAACGTAAACGCACGTTCCATCGTCATCGAATCGGCTAAAGCGCGCAATGCGGAAGCTTGGATCACCGGACCATCCGCTAACGGATCCGAATAAGGAATCCCCACTTCAATAACGTCTGAAAATTCAGCCATTTTTAATATAATTCCAAGACTTTCTTCAAATGTCGGATCACCCGCCATGACAAACGGGATAAATGCGGCTTGATGTTGTTCTTTTCGACGTACAATCGCCTCTTCGATCGCGTGTCGTCCGTGCTTATGCATGAAATTGACCCCCGATCAACGATTCTACCGTATGCACATCTTTATCGCCTCGGCCAGATAAATTGATGACGATCACATGATCACGAGGCAAGGCTCCCGCGATTTTCATCGCATAAGCCACCGCATGCGCCGATTCGAGCGCTGGAATAATACCTTCTACTTTAGCGAGAAATAAAAATGCGTCAAGCGCCTCTTGATCGGTGACAGCGACATACGTCGCCCGTCCTGTCTGGTGCAGATACGCATGTTCTGGACCGATACCTGGATAATCCAATCCAGCCGAGATGGAATGAGCTGGCAAAATCTGCCCATAGTGATCTTGTAAAAGGTAGGTCATCGCACCGTGTATAACACCTTTTGTGCCAAGAGAAATCGTCGCGGCATGGCGCTTTGTCGTCACACCTTCTCCGGCTGCTTCCACACCGATCAGTTGAACGCTTGGATCATCGACGAACGGATAAAACATGCCAATCGCGTTACTTCCCCCACCAACACAAGCGATGATACTGTCAGGAAGTCGACCTTCTTGCACAAGGATCTGCTCTTTGGTTTCATCGCCGATGATGCGTTGAAAATTGCGAACCATCATCGGATAAGGATGGGGTCCGACGACAGAACCGATGATATAGTACGTATCTTCGACATGTTCAACCCAATAGCGCAATGCCTCATTGGTCGCATCTTTGAGCGTTCTCGTTCCCGAAGACGCAGGGATAACGTTAGCGCCAAGCATCCGCATGCGAAAAACATTGAGCGCTTGACGCTCCATATCTTCTTCGCCCATAAAAACTGTACATTCAAGTCCCAAAAGCGCCGCCACAGTCGCCGAAGCCACGCCATGCTGCCCTGCTCCCGTCTCGGCGATCACGCGTTTTTTTCCTGTCATTTTCGCGAGCAAACCTTGCCCGATCGTGTTGTTCATTTTATGAGCGCCAGTATGGTTT
>JABEUY010000041.1 GCA_013044175.1 Bacilli bacterium | reverse complement strand
TATGCGCGAGGTCTCGTCGGTTTTCTTGTCGGTGCCTTAGTGATCTTTCTCACCCAAATGATCGTGCCAGGCATGCGCGTCACGGTGATTGGCGCTTTGCTCGCCTCATTAGTCATCGGTATCGTCGATTTGTTTGTTCCAACGACGATGCGAGGTGCTGACGTGTCTGGACAACGAAGCAAGGACTAATCGAGCACGCGTTCATTCATGGACGGCACGCTAAAAAGTGCCGTCCATCACCCTTTTTTCGGCAAAGTAATACCTTCCATTTTCGCCAGTGTTGCCACAGGCTGCGCAAAGAGTGGCGCAAGCAAGGAATGGGAAAGTTGTGTTTTTAACGAAGAGGCGGGTAAATACGAACCGACGTTGATCAAAACAGCGATCAATAACGCGGCGACCACGCCACCTACCAAAAGGCCGATCACGCGATTCGCAAAATTAAGGACGGGTAAGGAAAAAACGGCACTAAGCAACCGACCTAGATAACGAACGAGAATCAACACGATAAAAAAAGTAATACCAAAGGCAAGCGCACCAGAAATCGCATGCGCTACGCTCGTGACTGTACTTCCTGTTGCTAACATGCCAACGATCGGAATGTTCGTCGTCTGCTTCACATTTTTTAAAAGCGTTCCATGCACAAAAGGATACAGGTAAGGCGAAACAAACGACCCCAATTGCCAAGCTGCAACATACGCGATCAACGTGCCAAATAAACGCACGATTTGACGAATAAAGCCCGTGCGATAACCTTCCCAAGCACCAAATAGCAAAATCGCGACAATAATCCAATCGACTACGTCCATTTTGTGCCACCTATCGCTCGATTTAGTTTATCTTCTGCTCTTGATCAGTCGCGAGCAGGTTGAGCAAATCTTCATATTCTTGAAGTAGTGAATCGTGCGTTTCAGCGATATTAAGCGCGGTCAGCACGGCGAGCGTTGCAAAATCCAAGCGCTCATTTTGCTCATGCAATTCTCGCATCTTGCCATCGACATAACGCGCAATCCGTTCGACTTGCTCAGGTGCTGCCTGTCCCAATACCGTATAGCTCTGGCCAAAAATTTCGATTTTAAGGCGATTTCGCCCTGCGCTCAAAATGCCACCCCTTTTCTTTACTCGCGAAGCGTTGCCCCAAACGTCGTCGTGACTGCTGACATGATACGATCGATCGCATCTTGAATTTCGCGTTCAGAAAGTGTGTGATCCACGGCGCGAAAGACAAAATGTAAGGCGACGCTTTTTTGCTCATGGGCGACTTTCTCACCAGTATACACATCAAAAACAGTAACGCTTTCTAGATGCTCTCCGGCTTCCTTTGACGTTAAAGCTAGTAAGGAGGATACGGGGAGATCCCGCTCTACGACAAACGCAAGATCACGGTCAGCGCTTGGATGCTTAGGTAATTCTTTAACTCGCAAACGATCTTTGACGATCTGAATGATCCGTTCAAGATCCAATTCAAAATAGTACGTATCGGCAAGATCATATTTTTCGACGACTTGCTTATTGATCCGACCAAAATGAGCAATCTCGTTACCTTCGACTGTCATCTTTGCACATTGATGTGGATGGTAAAACGGCTCTTCACTTTTTGTTACGATCCATTCCTTCGGCTCAAAACCGAGTTTCACGAACACCGCTTGCACGAGCCCTGCGACATCGTAAAAATCAACCATACGCTCTTTATGATGCGGATGCGTCGGCGCGATCGTTCCCGACATAAGACCTGTCAAACGATATTGCTCGCCAGGTTGTTCTACCATGGGAAGTGATTTTGGCAAAAACACGGTACCAAATTCAAAAAGTCGAATCGATTCTTGATTGCGGTTGCGATTATACATCGCCACTTCCAAAAGTGAAGGCAACATATGCGTACGAAGTGCAATTCGATCCTCAGAAAGCGGATTGAGCAATGTACCAAACTGGCGAAGCGGATGATCTTGTGCATAGCCTAGAGGAGCCATAACATCAGGTTTGGTCAAAGAATATGTCCAGACTTCATGAAGCCCAAGATCGATCAAGTAATCCCGAAGATTCCGTTCGATCTTTTGCTTCTTTGTTAATCCTCCTGCAGTCAATGCACCTTTCATCGTCGTCGTCGGTATCTTGTCATACCCGACAAGGCGCGCAAATTCTTCAATCATGTCAGCTTCGCGCGTGATATCCGGTCGCCTTGTTGGCACGGATACTTCGATTTTTTCATCATCCATAACTTTTACTGCAAAGCCAAGACGTGCACAAAGCGTGAGCATCTCAGCTTGTTCGATCGTAAAACCTAAAAGACGTGCGACATGTGAGACATGAACGGTAATCGAGGTAGGGGTCATCAGTCCTTCCTTGGCCACGACGCGCACAACTTCAGATGCGATTTGACCATGAGCATACGCGATCATCAAAAAAGCTGCGCGCGATAAAGCTACTTCGGTAACCGCAGGATCGATACCCTTTTCAAATCGCGAACTCGCTTCAGAACGTAGATTTAACGCTTTGGCTGTCTTACGCGTCGCAATCGGATCGAAGATCGCCGATTCGATGACGACACTGGTCGTGTTCGCGGTCACTTCACTGTTTTGGCCACCCATCACGCCGGCCAGACCGAGATTCTTGTGACGATCCGTGATCATAATGGTCTCAGGTTGGACAACGCGCGATTGATCATCCAATGTGATGATCGCTTCATCGTCAAAAGCTTGCCGAACGATGATCGTCTGATCTTCGATCACACCGTAATCAAAAGCATGCAACGGTTGTCCCCATTCGAGCATCACATAATTCGTAATATCAACAAGGTTATTGATCGGTCGCATACCAACGGCAAGTAAACGCATTTGCATCCATAACGGAGAAGGAGCTAGTGCTAAGCCACTGACCACTTGCCCACAATAATAAGCACATTTTGGCGTAGCGAGTTCGACAAAAAGCTTTTGTTGCGTTTGATCATTCGATTGAAGTTGCATCGTATCGACCACAGGCATCTTAACCTTCTTACCATAGATCGCTGCCACTTCATTGGCCACGCCATAGAGCGAAAGACAGTCCGAGCGATTCGGTGTTAATTCGAGCTCCATCACCGTATCGTCAAGGCCCAGATAAGCGCCGATCGATTCACCGATCGGCGCGCCAGAAGGAAGGACAAAGATACCTTGCGTCTGCTCTTTTGGCAACATTTTTACATCGAGACCCAGTTCACCCGCTGAGCAGATCATGCCATTGGACTCGACACCACGCAGTTTCGCCTTTTTAATTTTACCCCCAGGCAGCATGGAGCCGTGGACCGCGACAGGGACTTTTTGCCCGGCATCGACATTTTGTGCGCCACACACGATCTGTAACTGTTCGTCATAGCCGACATCCACCGTACATACGCGCAGACGATCCGCTTCGGGATGCTTGGCAATCGCCGTAACATAACCGACGAGTACACCTTGTACTTCCGGACTGACTTGTTCCATCCATTCGACCGGAATTCCCGCGTTCGTCAGATCTTTTGCGACTTGTTGCGGTGTCAGATCGGAAAGGTCAATATATTCATTTAGCCATTGCCAGGTGATTTTCATCGTAGGTACACCTTTCTATCGCGCTACCGCTATAAATTGTTGTAACAAACGCACATCATTCGTATAAAACTGACGGATATCCGTGATGCCATACAACAGCATGGCGATGCGTTCGACGCCCATGCCAAAGGCAAAGCCTGTAACATCTCCATCCGTATAGCCATTCATCGTCAAAACGCTAGGATGCACCATTCCGCAACCGAGAATCTCAATCCACCCCGTATGTTTGCACGTGGAACAACCTTCCCCACCACAATAGATACATCGCACATCCATCTCTGCACTTGGTTCCGTAAAAGGAAAGAAACTTGGACGCAAGCGAATCTCCTGCTGTTCACCAAAAAGCTCTTTAGCAAACGTCAACAAAACGCCTTTTAAATCACTCATCGAGATCCCATAATCGACAACAAGCCCTTCAATTTGCGTAAATTCATGCGAATGCGTAGCATCATCATCATCGCGGCGATAGACACGACCAGGGACGAGAATGCGTAACGGAACGTGTGGTGCTCTTTGTTGCATCGTACGCGCTTGCATCGGCGAAGTATGTGTCCGCATCAACATCTCTTCATGAAAATAAAACGTATCTTGCATATCACGAGCCGGATGATCTTTCGGTAAATTGAGCATCTCAAAATTGAAATGATCCGTTTCGACGTGCGGTCCTCTTTCGACGGTAAAACCAAACCCGATAAAAATATCTTCGATGCGACGAATCACACGCTGCAAGGGATGCATTGTCCCGAGAAACGGCAATCGTGGCGATAAGGTGATATCGACCTTTTCGCTTTCCTCTTTCGCTTTTTGCCACTGCGTCTCGAGTTTTGTCTTATACGATTCGAAAGCTTCTTCAAGCGTAGTGCGAATCGTATTGACCACTTGCCCGATTTTGGGTCGTTCCTCAGCTGGCAAAGAACCCATCGCACGTAAAGCGCTCGAAAGTTCGCCTTTTTTCCCTAAAAAATCGACACGCCATGCTTCTAATTCAGCACCCGTAACACTTGCTTGTAACTTTTCTTTTGCGATTTTCTCAATCGCTTGTAACCGTTCGATCATGATTGGCACCTCCATGTACTTCCATAAAAAAAGTTTTCGCCAAAAGGGCGAAAACTCGGTGTGAACACCCTGTGTCTATCTTCATTGGCTGTCATCGCATACCCTTATAAGGCTTAGCATACCTTATCGCAAGGGATCGTAGCAAGATCAAGCCAAACGACGACGCAGCGCTTCATAAAGCATCACAGAACAAGTGACTCCGGCATTGAGCGATTCGGTATGGCCGGGCATGGGTAGATGAACCATTACGTCAGCTTTTTGCCTTGCGATCCGTGAGATTCCTTGCGCTTCACCGCCGATAACCAAAGCGATATTCGCTGCCAAGTCAACAGCAAACAACGAATTTGCCGCATGGGCATCTGTAGCGATCATGCGAAAGCCTGCGTCATGCACAGCGTCAAAGACGTCTTCGGCTTTCATCGTAAGCACTTTCACACGCGTTAATGAGCCCGCCGAAGAGCGTACGACCTTAGGTTGGAAAGGATCGGCTGACCCTGACGTGACGATGACCATTTTAGCACCGACCGCATCAGCACTTCGAAGCATCGTACCAAGGTTACCGGGATCGCGCACACCATCGGCGATGACGATCACATCACGGCAATCACCTGGCAGGCGAATACCCTCATCGCCTTGCCAAGCGATTTCTTGCAAAATCTGCGAAGTATAAAGTGGGATCGGAACGATCGCGATAATGCCTTGCGGATGTTCCGTATCGGCGATTTTCGCCATCAAATCCCCTGTCACTTCATACGTACGAATACCGCGCTCTTCACAGATCGCAAGCATCGGTTCAATCTCTTCGATCTGTGGACTAAACGTATCGACGACCACCGCATCGACCACGACGTTCGCATGCAGATACTCAGAGACACTACGCAACCCTTCGACAAGATAAAGACCGGATTGTTCACGGTGCTTTTTCTCTTTGAGAGAAGCAAAAGCTTTTATTTTCGGGTTGCTGCTCGATGTGATGACTTCCAAAACTTCACGTCCTTTATTCGCTTAAAACTGCACCTGTATTCGCCGAAGTGACGAGTTTTGCATAACGCGCTAACCATCCTCGTTTGACGAGCGGTTCGGGAGCTACCCATTTTTCCATGCGTTTTGCAATTTCTTCATCGGACAACTTTACGGATAATACCCTTTCGTTCGTATCGATCACAATGATATCGCCAGGTTCTAGCGCAGCCAACGGTCCACCTGCAGCCGCTTCCGGGGAGATGTGACCGATACTGATGCCGCGCGTCGCTCCGGAGAATCGACCATCGGTAATTAGCGCGACGTCCGCACCAAGACCCATTCCAGCGATCGCCGAAGTCGGCGCGAGCATTTCAGGCATGCCAGGACCTCCTTTAGGACCTTCATAGCGAATCACGACGACATCGCCTTTTTTAACAAGACCGTCTTTAATTCCTTGAGAAGCTTCTTCTTGGGAATCAAAAATCACGCAAGGTCCTTCAAAATGCGTGACCGGTGTAGCTCCACTTTTAATCACGCTACCATGAGGCGCGAGATTGCCCGTCAATACACGCAATCCGCCTTCCTTACTATACGCTTCTGCAATCGGACGAATCACGCGAGGATCTTGAATTTTCGCATTGGCGATATTGTCGCCAAGCGTCTTACCGGTGACCGTCAAACGATCCGTATTGAGCACGCCTTCAAGCCGTGTTAATTCCTGAAGCACAGCCGAAACGCCACCGGCGCGCAAAAGATCCTCCATGTGCCATTCGGTCGCTGGACTGAGCTTCGCGATTTGCGGAACTTTTCGAGACAACATATCGATGCGCGACATCGGATAGTCAAGTCCTGCTTCATGCGCAATCGCTAACGTATGGAGCACGGTATTGGTTGATCCACCCATCGCCATATCGAGCATAAATGCGTTATCGATCGCTTCTTGCGTCACAATATCACGCGGTTTAATATCATTTTCGATTAAATATTTCAAATATTTCGCCGTCGAACGAACAAGCTCTTTACGATCTTCCGTTACCGCAAGGATTGAACCGTTACCCGGCAGCGCCATACCCAGAGCTTCAGCCAGACAGTTCATCGAATTCGCGGTAAACATCCCCGAACAAGAACCGCATGTCGGGCAGCCATTGTTTTCGAGTTCATCAAGTTCTTCCTGCGTGATTTTACCCACATTAAAAGCTCCAACGCCTTCAAAGACAGAAGTGAGATCGACTGCTTTACCGTCTTTCGTGTGCCCCGCCTTCATCGGACCGCCAGATACAAAGATTGAAGGAACATTCACGCGCATCATACCCATCAGCATACCTGGTGTGATCTTATCGCAATTGCCGATACAGATCAGACCGTCAAACCAATGCGCATTCGTCATCGTCTCTAAGGAATCGGCGATCAATTCACGACTCGGTAGCGAATACCGCATGCCGATATGCCCCATGGCGATGCCATCATCCACACCGATCGCATTGAATTCAAACGGAATCATCCCTGCCTCAATCACCGCTTCGCGAACGATACGCCCGAATTCCTGCAAATGAACATGACCTGGAATGATCTCAACAAATGAATTATAGATCCCGACAAACGGTTTCTTAAAATCTTCTTGGGAAAGACCCGTCGCACGAAGCAAACTTCGATGTGGGGCACGATCGATTCCCTTTTTAATGTTATCACTGCGCATGAATCTCCACTCCCCATCTCTGTATTTCGACCATTGTACCGTTTTTGTAGGATCTCATACAACTCTTTTCATGAAAAAACCGATCACCGCAAAAGATCGGTGATCGGTTCTGTGCTTACGCGTTTATTTTGCCTTTTGCAACGGTGACTAAAGCCGTGAATGCTTTCGCATCCGATACGGCGAGATCAGCGAGCATCTTACGATTGACTTCGACGCCAGCTTGTTTCAAACCGTACATGAAACGGCTGTAAGAAAGACCGTTTAATCGTGCTGCCGCATTGATCCGTTGGATCCAAAGGCGACGGAAATCGCGCTTACGGACGCGACGGTCACGATACGCATACATCAGCGATTTCATGACTTGTTGATTCGCTGTACGGAATAAACGGTGTTTCGATCCAAAATAACCGCGTGCGAGCTTTAAAATCTTTTTATGACGACGGCGAGTCACGATGCCGCCTTTAACTCTTGCCATGAGTAATCCTCCT